>DASRXR010000725.1:0-9406 GCA_035687405.1 Polyangiales bacterium | reverse complement strand
ATCGGGCTGCGGAAAGTGCTTTGCGATCAACGTCTGAATCTCAAGCTTCGACTTGAAGCGCACCTCGTCGAGAAGCTCGATGTTGGATGGCGTAAGCACTCGTGCGAGCAACTTCAGTGCGGTCATGTTCAACTCGCCTCGAGCGACCATTGCGAGTGCGGTCGGGAACTCACGCCCGAATCGTGCGGCGCGAATCCGGAGCCACGCCTCAGCTTCCGACATGTGGAGTGCTTGAACTTCCTTCACGCAACAAGTCAATCGAGCGATGAGTGCGTCGTCGCTCAGTCGCTTTGCGTTCTCCGATTCATGTTCCTGCATCACACACCCCCAGTTGAACTAACGATCGTATAGCACGTAGGTTTTCGCGCCTCGCAGCGTGCATCAGGTGCCGCGTTCGCGATGAAACACGCGATGCGAATCAAAAACTCGATTCTGCGAGCGCACGAGCGAACCTCGTTGGAGGAAGCGTGTTCGCCTGGGTGCGCCGCAACGTCGCACCGAAGACGCGCCAAGAACTGTCAAGAACTATTTTGGAAAAACTAACAATAAAAGGACACAACTACGATCGTGATGGACCGATAACCAAGACTGCGCGGCGAGAATGAACGCGCGCGCCTCCGGCGATCGATCGGGCGAACATGACAACATCGACGCGTGCACAACGATGTGAGCGTGCAACAGCAGGTATCCGTTTGCGGATAGGCGCCGTTGAAGCAGCGGCGCAGTGGAGCGAAGTGCTGCGGCGCCACGCGTCCGATTGCTAGCGGGGCGAGGTGAACTCGAAGCGGCGACGCGACCGCGCGACCGCGCGACCGCGCGCTAGCACGGAGCTGCGCGAGAAAACCGGGGCCATTCCTCCGGCGAGCTTGGGTAAGCACGCTCACGATTCGACTGGGCCCAGACCCAGGATGATCCGAGCAGTGCCGGTCGCTAACTGGCTAAGTGCTTCGAATACGCCGCTGAAGCCGCGGCGCAGTGAGCGCGAAGCGCGCGGCTCTTCGCGCTAGCTACCGCAACCCCGCAGCACTACTCATGAGCTCAGAACGCCCGCAAGACACCGGTCCCACCAGCCAGCTCTCTCTCTATACCGCGGCGGAGGGCAATAGCCGCGACCACGCAGCTAGAGAGAGACCGAGCCGCCGCAGTGAGCAGACGCGTCCGTCACCCCAGAATCTCTCGCACCCACGCGTCCGCGACTTGCTGGGGTGGAACATTGTCGCGCCTCGAGCGCTGCGCGATCTCCAAGATCGTTCCGTGAATCGCCAGCGTTCGCTTGCGCGAGATCTCCGCATCGTAACCGGCGACCTCTTGCGCGACGTTGATCAAACCACCCGCATTGATCGCGTAGTCCGGTGCGTACAACACACCCTTCTCGTGTAGCACCGTTCCACACTCCTCACTCGCAAGCTGATTGTTGGCCGCTCCGGCCACGACTCGACACTTGAGTTGAGGCAGCGTTCGATCATTGATCGCACCACCGAGCGCGCACGGCGCATACACATCGCATTCTGTACGGTGGATCTCGGCCGCCGAGACGACCGCCGCACCGAACTCCGCGGCGACCGTCTTCGCGAGGTCGTCGCGCACATCCGCACACGTGAGGCGCGCACCAGCCGTCGCGAGCTCTTTGCACAAGTGGTAGCCGACGTTGCCGACGCCCTGCACCGCGACGTGCACGCCTTGCAAGCTCGGCTTGCCGAGCGCGATCGCGACGCACGCCTCGATCCCACGCCTCACACCGAGCGCAGTAAATGGCGACGGATCGCCCGAGCCACCGCGCTCGGCTGACAGCCCCACGACATGTTTAGTCCTCGCTCGTATCAGCTCCATGTCGGCGATGCCCGTACCCGCATCCTCCGCCGTGATGTAGCGGCCCCCCAGGTCGTCGATGAACTCGGCAAACCGCGCGAGCAACGCACTTCGATCGTATTCGACCGTCGGGGCGAGGATCACCGACTTGCCACCGCCGTGCGGCAGCTTTGCGAGCGCAGCCTTGAACGTCATCGCACGCGCCAGACGCAGCGCGTCGGTCACCGCTGCCTCTTCGTTCATGTAGCTGACGAACCGGCAGCCGCCGAGCGCAGGACCGCGGCGCGAATCGTGGATCGCCACCACCGCGCGCAGATGCACGCGCTCGTCGCGGACCAGGTGTGTTTCGCCATAGCCGTACGTGGACATGCTCTCGAATATCGTCATGCGGCGGGAATCTCCCTGTTGCCGTCAGTATGACGCGAAGCGGTCGGCTGTCCCATCCGTCGCCGTAGACACCTTGTCCCACATGAAAGCGTCGCAAAGTCATCGTGTTGAGGCCGCTTGCGATCGGCTATCCTGAACACAAGCGCTATTCAGCGCGGTCGCGTGTGACTTCATGGTGCAAGGTGAAGAGCTGCTCATTGCTGAACCTGTCGAGCGCGACCGAAAGGCCCTGCGCAAACTGTTCGATGCAGAAGGCTACGTCTGCACGGTCGCAACGGATTTGGAGCACGCCCGGGACCTGACGCAGCGCAAGTTCTTCCCAGTCGCGCTGATCGACCTCGATTTCGCGGGGATGAATCAAGGTCTCGAGCTGATTCAGTTCATCCACGAACGCTCGACACCGACTCGCGTCGTGCTGATGGCCGCACGCCGTTCGTTCGAAGCTGCAGTCGCTGCGCTGCGCACCGGCGTCGTCGACATCGTGAACAAGCGGCCCGACCAGATCCAACACTTGCGATCAGCCGTGCGTTTGGCGGTCGATCGCGGGCAAACCGGCCATCAGCAAGGCGCGTTCGTTCGCGAAGTGCGCGGCGTGCTCGACGACGCGCTCAAGATCATGCTGGCGATGTCGCGCCGCGTGTACGGCGGCAATGCCGAGATGTCGAGCGGCAGCGGTCTCGACATGAAGCCGGCGATTCTGATCATCGATACCGACAGCAACTTCTTGCAGCAGTGCGCGACGCTGCTCGCAGAAAAGCCGTGGGAAGTGTCAGTCGAGCTGAGCGGCGGGTCGGGTCTCGATCGCGCGTCGACGTTTTCGTTCCAGATCTTGTGCGTCCGAGACGAACTCTCGGATCTCCCGGGCCAGATGGTGATGCGTTCGACCCAAGCCCAGAGGCCCGCGACGATGGGCATCGTGTACTCCGCGCTCGGTCAGGGCCGAATCGAACGCTACGAGAGCGGCCAAGCGACGCGCAGCGTGTCCCCGTTTCGGGGCCCGGCGCATTTAGTCGAGCTCATGTCCGAGTTAGTCGGTGAGATCGCATCGATGCGCGAAGAGCGGCGCTACCTGCAAGCGTTTCGCTCGGAGCACGGGCCGTTTTTGAAGCGCTTTGCGGACCTGAAGTCACGGATCGATTCGCTGTCCGAATAAGCGACTATGCCGGCCTCGCAACCGCTCGGGCTTCGCGCGCAGATCGTGCTCGCGCTGTCGCTCGTGTTCTTGCTCGCAGTCTGGAGCTTGGGTTTCGTGACCTTGCAGATCACGCGACGCAGCGGCGAGGTGTCGTTGCGCCGGTCGGAGCGCAGCCTCGCGAGCGCGATCGCACCACTGCTCGAGACGCAGTCGTTGGAGTTCGCAAAGTTGTGCGACTCGCTGCGGGCTCACGGTGGACTCGCCGGAATGCGCGTCACGCATGCGGACGGTCGCGTTCAGCTGTGTGGTGCACTCCCGAACGAGCGCGGATCCGAGATTGCGCTACCGCGGGGTGGCCGCGTGCTGCTCGCGCTCACACCGAGCCGCGATTCGACGAGCGCCGCCTACGTGAACCTGCTGCTGTTCTACATGGCGATCACGGGCCTGTCGGTCCTGCTGCTCGCGTACGTGCTGCTCACGTATTTGATCGTGCGGCCGATTTCGCGGCTGACTCGCTCGGTCGAAAGTCTCGCGAGCGGCGCTGAGCACGTCTCGGTGAAGGAGCGAGGTTCGGCAGAGGCGACGCGCCTCGCACGCACGTTCAACGAGATGGCACTGCAGCTGCGCGCGAAGCACGACCAGCTGACATCGCGCCTCGCCGAACTCGAGCGCACGACGCAGGACTTGCGCGACAAAGAGCAGCAGCTGATCCGCGGCGAGAAGCTCGCATCGGTGGGTCGGCTCGCCGCGGGGGTCGCGCACGAGATCGGAAACCCACTCGCGGCGATCCTCGGCTTGCTCGAGCTGCTTCGCGAGGGCGACCTCAGCGCCACTCAGAGCCACGAGTTCTTGCAGCGCGTGCAGCGCGAGACCGAGCGCATCCACCACATCATCCGGGACCTGCTCGACTTCGCGCGGCTGTCGCCGCAACCAGACCAAGCCTTCGAGACCAGCGACTTGCGCCAGGTGATCGACGACGCGGTGAACCTCGTGAAGCCGCAAAAGGAATCGAAGGACATCGCGATTCAAGTCGCAATCGATCCGCGAACCAGCGACGTGCTCGGCCCGCGCCACCGCTTGACTCAGATCGTATTGAACCTGTTGCTGAACGCCGTCGACGCGCTCGACGGCAAAGGCCGCATCGACGTGCGCGCCGAACCGAGCGCGGACGGTGCAGGTGTCTCGCTGTTCGTAATGGACACGGGTCCGGGCATCGCGGAGGAGATGAAGGACAAGCTGTTCGATCCGTTCACGACCACCAAGCCCGCAGGGAAGGGCACCGGGCTCGGGCTCGCGGTGACGCATGCGATCGTCCAAGGGCTCGGGGGCAGCATCGCGGTGAACAATCGAGAGCAAGGAGGAGCCTGCTTCGAGGTCCGTTTGAGGCCGCGCCTGCCGGCTGAAACCGGCACTTCCGCACACGTCTGATACATTGAGTCGGGTGAGCGAGGTGTGGCGACAGAAGCTCGATGGGCTGCCCCAGGCGCCCGGCGTCTACGTGTTCAAGACGGCCGACGGGACGGTCTTGTACGTCGGCAAGGCCTCGAGCCTTCGCAATCGCGTCCGTAGCTACTTTCAGGCTGGGACGTCCGATCAGCGCTACTTCATCGAACGGCTCGAGCGTGAGCTCGGCGACATCGAGACGTTCGTCACTGCCTCCGAAAAAGAAGCCGCGCTGCTCGAGAACGGCTTAATCAAGCAGTACAAGCCTCGTTACAACTTCAAGCTGCGCGACGACAAAGAGTACTTGTCGCTGCGGCTCGACGAAAAAATGCCGTGGGCGCGGCTCGAAGTCGTGCGCCGGCCGAAGCAGGATGGGGCGCGGTACTTCGGGCCGTATCACTCCGCGACGAGCGCGCGCGCGACGCTGCGCGTGGTGAATCGCCACTTCCAGCTGCGGACCTGCACCGATACGGAGATGAAGGCGCGCACGCGTCCGTGTTTGCAGTATCAGATCAAGCGTTGCCTCGCGCCGTGTGTCTACGACGTCGACAAGGCCGAATACACGGCGCAAGCACGCAACGTCGGGCTGTTTCTCGAAGGTCGTCACGACGAGCTCGTGAACCACCTGCAAAGGGCGATGTACGAGGCGTCGAGCCAGCTCAAGTACGAAGTGGCAGCCACTTATCGTGACCAGATTCGTGCGGTCGATTCGGCGCGCGAAGCACAACGCGTCGCGATCGTGCGCGACGCCGATCAAGACGTGTTCGGCTACTTCCGCCAAGCGGACAAAGTGGAGCTCGCCGTATTGATGGTGCGGCACGGTCGCGTGACCGGAGTGCGCACGTTCGACTTGCGCGACGTGCGCCTGCCCGACGACGAGCTGATCGCAGGCTTTGTCGCGGAGTACTACCACCTCGGCAGCTTCGTGCCGGACGAGGTGCTGATTCCAACCGAGATCGAAGGCCAAGCCGGTTTCGCCGAAGTGCTCAGTGAGCAGCGCGGCGGCAAGGTGTCGCTCACGCGGCCGCAGCGCGGGAGCAAAGCGCAGCTGCTGCGCATGGCGATGGAAAACGCGGCGCACGCGTTTCGCGAGAAGGCTCGCGCGCAGGAAGACCTCGAGACGCGTTTGCGCACGATCGCCGAACGTTTGGGCTTACCCAAGTTGCCGCGTCGCTTCGAGTGCATCGACGTCTCGCACACCAGTGGCAAAGAGACTGTCGCGGCGATCGTCGCGTTTCGGGATGGCGAGCCCGATCGCAAGCACTACCGTTCGTTCCACATTCGCAGCGTGTCGGGCGGTGATGACTACGGTGCGATGCGTGAGGCGCTCACGCGGCGCTTCAAGCGCGGCAAAGCAAATGAAGCAGGCTGGGAGCTGCCGGATCTGCTGGTGGTCGATGGCGGCCGCGGCCAGCTCGGCATTGCCCAGGCCGTGTTGGCCGAGCTCGAGCTGACGGGTTTGCCTGTCGCGGCGCTCGCGAAGGAGAAACAGAACGCGCTCGGCGCGGAGCTCGTCGATCGCGTGTACACGCCAGGCCGTTTGAATCCGGTCGAAGTTCGCTCGGCCATGAACGCGCTCGGGATCTTGTCGCAAGCGCGCGACGAAGCGCATCGCGTCAGTAACGCGCTTCGCATTCGGCTCGGCAAAGGCCAGCGGTTGCGGACGCAGCTCGACGACATTCCGTTCATCGGAAAAAAGACTCGCATTGCGCTTCTGAAGAAGCTCGGCTCGATGGAGGCTGTGTCGGCGGCGAGCGTCGAGCAGCTGCAAGCGTCGGGAGCGACGTTGCGGCAAGCGCGCGCGATCGTGGAACACTTGTCGCGTGCTGCGCCGACGGCCGAAGGCAGCGAGGAAGACGCGCTCGAGAACGCGTTCGATGCGGGCGACCCGCAGATCGCGAGCGAAGGCAACGAAGAGCAGCTGGAAGCGGCAGTGGAATTCGACGCGCTCGCTACGGATGAAGAGCAAGCGGGTGGCGACGTGGCCGCGCACGAAAATGCCTCGCTGACGCCCGACTCGCCGCAGCCTGGCTCAGACACCGTTCACTGAGCCGGAAGACTACGGGCGTCCGTGACGATGATGTGCACACGCCGATCGTGCGCTTCGTCTGGAATTTCGGCGAGCAGCTGGAAGTCGTAGACCACGCCGGCCGCGCGCCCGTGCGTGAGCTGCGGCAATACGCGATCGTAAAACCCTTTCCCGTACCCGATGCGATAACCCCGCAAGTCGAGCGCGAGCGCAGGCACGAGCATCAGACCGATTTCGGCGATCGCGACTGTCGCACAGCTTGGATCCGGCTCGAGCACGCCCCAATCGTTTTCCACGAGTGGCTGCCCAGGCACGTGCAGATGAAACGCCAGCCCGCCCTCGTCCTGAATGCGCGGCAATACGACTTGCTTGCCGCCCTCAGCGGCAGACGCGAGCGCCGCGCTCACGTCGAGCTCTTTACGCATTGCGAGATAACCCGCGACGATGCCAGCGGACGCAAACTCCGGCAGCGCACAGACCGCGTTGCACGCACGGGCGGACCGCGCCGCGGCGGCCGAGTCCGGCAGTAAATTGCGGACCGCCTTCATGCGCGTGCGCAGCTCGCGCTTCGCGTACGTGCGCAGGACGAGTTGCATCTTCTCGTCCTCGCTCATTTGAGTGTCGGGCGTATCGGGCGTGTCGGTCATGCGACGACTCGGCCGCTGATCGCCGCACGCCGCTCACCGCGGCACACGCACTTACAGCGGCAGAATGGCGTCACGAATCGCTCTTTTGCAGCTCGGGCAATTCGGCAGACTCGGTGATGTTGCTCGGCTGGTCCTGCACGAGCCGCTGATCGATCCGCGCGATCAGTTGCGTGATCGTCGTGCGCGCCAGCTGGTCGACTTCGCGAAGCTTTTTCTCCGAGCTCTTCAGATCATCCGCAAGCCCGAGCGCCACGAGCGCGAGCACTTGGGCTGCAGTCGCACGACCTGGTCCCCCCAACTTGGCGACGCGATCATTGACCATGCCCGCCAACTCCGCGAGGTGCTGTTCATCGGCATCGGCGATCAGGCGGAACTTCGTCCCTGCGATCTCGAGTGTCACCGTGTGTTTCACGAACACAGATGTAGCTGTCAGCCACGCGCACAGTCAAGCAACTGCATATCGAGTCACGGTGGACGATGTTATTCTGCCCGAGCATTCATGCTCCTATGTCCCGCGAAATACGCAGGCCGTGAAGCGTGCAGCCGTTCGGGATTGCGTCTCTTCGAAACGCGCCGCGTAGGACACGCGGCGTCAGCAGAGCGGTGCGGTCGTCCATGATCAAAGTCGAGTGCGTATCGTGTAAGTCTCCGTACGATGTGGACGAGCGTCGCATTCCCGCGTCGGGCATGAAGATGCGTTGTCCGAAATGCAGCACGAGCTTCGTCATCTCCAAGGATGGCGGCGTGATGCTCGCGGACTCGCCGCTATCGGCTGCACCACCCAAACCTGCCTCACCCAACGCAACGTTGATGGGAGCAGCGGGCTCGGCATTCTCGAAGCCAGCCGCGACCGAAGCGAAGCCGGCATCGCAGACAGGAGCTGCATCTGCATTCGGTGCGCCGAAGCCTGCAGCTGCACCTGCATCACCGGCGGGGCCGGGTGTTCCATCAGCGTTCAAGAAGACGCTGTTCGGCAACACGTCGACTGAAAATGCAGCGCCCGCCGCGAAGACTGGCTTCGGAACGATGATGGGCGTGGCTGCGCCCGTGCCCGAGGGTGCGAATAGCGCGGGGAGTGCCAACTCGAGTCATGCTGATTTGCCGGCATTGAAACCTGCCGCAAAACCAGCCGTTCCGTGGGGCTCACTCGCTCCGCCGGGCCCCGAGTCGAAAGCCCCACCGCCGCCGCGCATTCCAGCCGCGGGTTTGCCCAAGGGCGCGATGGGTGTGCCGAGCGTACCGCCTCACGCAACCGCAGCGATGTCGCAGAAGGCCGTGACGACCGCCTCCGCGTTCGGCAGCGGAAACGCGAAGCAGACGATGGTCGGTCACGCGCGCAGTCCGGCGCATGAAGTCGCGATGAGCAATCCGGCGCCCGTCGTCTCACCGCATGCAAGGCCGAGCTCGGCTCCGGACCTCGCGACCGACGAGAGCTTGCCGTTCGTGGATCTGCCGGCGCCGAAAGCCACCGCGCCGAACCCGTTTCCGAACTCGAATACGAATGCGAGGGCTGCCCCGCGACTGAGCGAGCCGCCGATCGATCTGCCTGCGCCGAAGCTGCAAGCGCCGGGTCCGAAGTTTGGTGCGCCCGCGGCACCGGCCGCAAAAGCGCCGCCGATGGTCGACATCGACCTGCCTGCTCCGAAAGCTGCAGCGCGACTGAGCGACCTTCCGATGATCGATTTGCCGGCGCCCAAGGCTGTCGCGCCCAAGCCGCCGTTCGCTCCCGCGGCGAAGGCTGCCCCACCGGCCGCGCCCGAAGCGCCGATGATCGACCTGCCGGCGCCGAAAGCCGTCGCGCCCAAGCCTGGATTTGCACCCCCGCCGCCGAGGGCTGCCGCACCCGAAGCGCCGATGATCGACCTGCCGGCTCCGAAAGCGGCGCCGCCGAGGCCACCCTTCGCACCGCCGCCGCCGAAGGCTGCCGCGCCCGAAGCGCCGATGATCGATCTCCCA
>DASRXR010000724.1:0-2463 GCA_035687405.1 Polyangiales bacterium | reverse complement strand
GCTGGTGCCGTACTGGACGGCAAATCGCCTGATAAGCGGTTCATATCAACTGCGGTTTCTTCACTCGGGCGCGCGCAAAGTTTTCAGCACGTCACCTCGCCCGGAGCCCACACGCAAATAGCGGGTCAAATGAGACCCGACTGGATTCGAAACCCAAGTAGCCCTTCCCGGGCCACTCGCGCTCCCAGCACTCCGACGTGCAATTTGTTTTCACGTGTCCACTAGCGACGAGCCAACACGCAATCTGGAATAGCTCATTCGGTAGAGCGTCAGACTTCGATCTGAAAGTAGCGGGTTCAAATCCCGCTTCCAAAACCCTCGCGCTCGCCCGACTCGGACACGTGGTTTGTTTTCTCCGCGCCTAGCCGCAGGAGCCCTACACGCAAAAAAATGCGGGTTCGAATCCCGTCGCCTGGATCTATCCAGGCGTGGCCTAACGGTAAGGCGTTTCCCTTGAACGGAAAAATCCATTCGAGGCTCGTGCACTCGGGCGCGGAATATTTTTGGAGGTTGGACATGACGAACGCACGTTTGCCCCTGCCAGAGTCGCAGATGGGTCCGGCAGAGAAGTTGCTGGACGTTGTTCTCGGCGGCTCGGCTCACCTTTGGCACAACCGTCCCGGCATCGATGTCGGTGGCTCGTGGAAGCCGGCGAAGGGCACGAAGCCCGACAGCGGCAAGGCTGTGAAGCCGGGCCTCTTCGTGCCGTCGGCGGTCGGCCTGTATCGCCAGCTGCTGGACATCCACAAGCTGAACGGCGACCTCATGGCTCACCTCGCGAGCTACTCGCTCGTCGAGACGGACTGGCGTGACCTGAAGGTCGCGTGCGCGGCGCTCATGCTCGTGCAGGCGCGCTCGGGTGCTCCGGTTCACGACGACGATGGCTCGGTCGCGTTTTACGACGACGACTTCCGCCGGATCGGTGAGGCGATGGTGCTCTGGTACCAGCGCAAGTCGAACCGGATGCTGACGCCGAAGGCAGTCCTCCGTATTGCGGAGCTGCTGGAGACGCCGGAGATCGTGGCGCTGAACCGTGCGGCCGGTTTCGGTGACCCTGCTGCGAAGCGGGCACCGATGGGTCGCTGGCCGAAGGCTGCTGCGAAGTGGCTCGCGGCTCGCGAGGCAAACCTGCCGATGCTGCAGGGTCTCGTGAAGGCGGGCTACAAGCAGACGATCAAGAACCTCGCGCGGAAGATCGGTTACAAGCCGGCTTCGCCCGAGTTCTTCTCGATCCTCGGCTGGAAGCAGTCGCAGTCGGATGACGGCCGCCGCGCGATCGGGCTCGACAACCTCGAGCTCGTGAAGGCGGAGCGGTTCGATGGCCTCTCGGAAGCGGAGATCTGCGAGACGATTGTCGCGCAGCGTCTGCGCTTCAAGGATGCCGTCGGCCGGCTGCCGCAGGACATCGGGCTCACGCCGGCGATCATGGTGGCGTTGCTGCCGTCGCTGTCGGACCGTGACTTGCGTCAGCTGACGCCAACGCTCGAGGAGCTCGGCCTGCTTGCAGTGCCCGCGATTCGCGGTCGCTGGGAGAAGTCGATCGAGACGGCGACGGACCAGCGTGCGCTCAACATCGCGAAGAACGTTCGCGATGCCGGCATCAAGGAGAAGCTCGAGGAGGCGGCGGACAACGCTGCGAAGAAGGCAGTCGCTGCAGCAACGGCGGAAGTCGAGCTTCGCGTGATGTTCCTCGTCGACAAGTCGGGCTCGATGCAGGGCGCGATCGAGTCGTCGAAGGACGCACTCGGTAAGATCCTCGCGGGCTTCCCGCTGGATCGGCTGCACGTCGCCGCGTTCGACACGATGGGCCAGGTCCTTAAGGCGAAGGTAGCGTCGCGTCTGGCGGTCCAGCACATGCTGGCGCCGCTGAAGGCGGACGGTGGGACGATTCACGGTAGCGCGGTGCAGGCTCTGCATCGTGATGGCGTGCGCGTCCCGGCGGGTGCGAAGTTGATCGTGATCGTCGTTGGTGACGAGGCGGGTGAGTCGGGTGCACAGCTCGCTCAGACGTTCCGTCAGCTCGGCTACACGGTCGACGCGATCGCGCTCCTGCTTGCAGGCTCGCCGCGTGGCCAGACGGTCCGGGATTGCGCGCGCACGCTCGCGGTCCCGTACTCGGAGGTCAAGGTCGACCAGTTCGACGACCCGTACCACGTTCCCCGCGTACTCCGTGCGTTGCTCGAGGCTCCGGTCTCGGCGGCGGTCGGTGTTCCGACGGTGGGCCTGGTCGAGAAGGTGATGGCAACGAAGTTGCTCGAGGTTTCGCTGTGAGGTGACACATGGACTACCGCGCGTTCTTGAAGCCGTCCGATCCTGTCGTGCTGCCGTACTTCGGTGGTGCGCGGGTCGACGCGAAGGATCGCCGGTACCGTGTGGAGGCGAACAGCGACCTCGCGCTTGGCTGGTGGCGTTTCCGGATCGACGGTCGGCGTGCGGTTCCAATCGAGCCCGCGTCGCCTGTCG
>DASRXR010000723.1:0-17726 GCA_035687405.1 Polyangiales bacterium | reverse complement strand
CCGCTGAGCGACAGCGAGCGTAACGCGCGCATCGAGGCCGTGCTGGCTTTGTGCAGCCTGCGTGAGTTCGCGGACGCACTGCCCAAGCAACTCTCGGGGGGTATGCGGCAACGCGTCGGCATCGCGCGTGCGATCGCTGTGAAGCCGGCGTTGCTGCTGATGGACGAGCCACTGTCCGCACTCGACGCCCAAACCCGAGAGCTATTGATGGAAGACCTGCTCGAGATTTGGAAACGCGAACGCACGACTACGTTCTATGTCACACACAACCTCGCGGAAGCCGTCACGCTCGCGCATCGCGTTCTGGTGTTGTCGCGCCGGCCTGCCCGCATCACGCGCATCCTCGATGTACCCGTGCCGCTGAGCGAGCGTCGTGCACCGGAACACGCTGCAATTTTGCGTGCGATGCAAGAAGAGCTGTGGATGCTGCTCAAGCACGATGCACTCGAGGCCGATCGCGAGGTGCAGCGTGCCTGAAGCCACACGTGCGGTCCCGTATCGAGCCGCTGGCTTCAGCGTGGTCAAGCGGCCACACGCGGCGCTGCTCGCGTTCGGACTGGCACTGCTGGTTTGGGAGCTCGCAGCCCTGAGCGGCGCATTGCCTCGCCTATTCATGCCCGCGCCCCACGAAGTCGCTCTCGCGCTCTGGGAGCTCTTACGTACGGGTAGACTGTTCATTCACCTCGCAGCGTCGCTGCAGCGGATAGCGGCAGGTTGGGTACTCGGCACGAGCGCCGGTCTGCTGCTCGGGTTCGCGATGGGCATGTTCTCGGTCGCCCGCTCAGTCGGCTTGCCGCTGGTGGCGGCGTTGTTCCCAATCCCGAAGATCGCGCTCTTGCCGTTGTTCATCCTGTGGTTTGGGTTGGGTGAGCCGGCGAAGATCGCGACGATCGCGTTCGGCGTGTTCTTCCCAACCGCAGTCAGCACGTACGCAGCGGTCGACAACGTGCCACGCAACTTGATTCGAATGGCGCAGAGCTTCGGGCTGCCGACCGCCGCGATCGTCCGCAACGTGATCCTGCCTGGATCGCTACCCGGCATCTTGGCAGGCTTCCGGATCTCTACGTCGATCGCGCTGATCCTGCTGGTGTCCGCAGAGATGATTGGAGCGCAGGTCGGTATCGGTGCATTCGTATTGTCAGCCGGCAACTTGATGCAGACCGATCAGCTGCTCGCCGGAGTCGCAGTGTTATCGGTACTCGGTTTAGCTGTCAGTTGGCTGCTGAGCCTGGCAGAGCGCCGGCTGCTGCGCTGGCGCTGATCCGCGTCGCTGACCCGCGCGACCCCAACCTACCGACCGGTCACGTAGCTGTACGCCTGAGCCTCGTCCGTAAATATCTCGGGTTCACTGTCGTGAATGCGCTGCAACCGCTGCGCCTGCAGCGCCCCGAGGGGCGACATCAGCAAGACCGCCTGCTTCGCAAACCGAACACCGATCGCGTGGGTCCCTAACACGACCACTCGCAACACCTCGGAGTCAGTCGAGAGCGGTCCGAGCCTCCAGTCGAGCAAGAACCCGAGCTCGGTGAGCGCTAGCCGATCCACGCACCCACCCCACCTGGCGACTTCCGATTTAGCCAGGTAAGCACTGTCGAATTGCTTGCCGGTGCGAATGACCCGCACCAACCTCGAAGCCACTGCATGTTCGACAGTCGCGTAGTCGGACTTGTAGAGCGTCGGCATGCACCCATAGCTTACTTGCAACTCGACGCCTTCGGGTGTGGCGGAATCTCGCGCCAATTCAGCTCAGTTCGCCTCATCGCCTTACATCACATACACTCGTGCATATCTCGAGAACAGCGCGAGAATGACGCGACAATGGCGCGACAATGACCATGGAAGACAAACACGCGGACTTCTACCGATCGCTACGCATACGCATCACCGGCTGGTTGGAGAAACAACCCGAAGGGTTTCGCCACGCGAAATTCCTGCTCGTCGCACCCGACCTGTTTCACTTGCTGTGCCGGCTGGCGCTCGACAAACGCGTTCCCGGCTCCGAGAAAGCCAAGCTGGCCGGCGCCATCGCGTACTTCGTGTCGCCGCTCGATCTCGTGCCCGACCTCTTGATGGGGCCGCTCGGTTTTCTCGATGACGTCGCCGTAGCGGCGTTTGCGCTGAACAGCGTGATCAACTCGGGCCAAGGTGAAATCGCCAAGGAACTGTGGGCAGGCGACGGCGACGTGCTGGTGCTCATTCAACAAATCATCGCGACGGCAGACGACATGTTAGGCGCCGGCGTGTGGAAACGGCTTCGCTCGTTCTTCGAGTGACCCGTGTCGCTCACACCGACAGCTATTCTTGAAGGCGACGCTTGATGAAGAGTCGACTGCCGGTCTCATCGGCAGTCACAGTCAGGGTCTCGATCGGCGCTTCAGGATTGGCAACGATGAGCTCGCCTCCGCGATCCTCGAACGCGCCCCACTTTTCACGAATGTGACTGCGGTAGAACGTGAGGACCTGGTCCGGCGACGCTGCGACCCTGGCATCTACGTACGTCGCCTCGAACCCTTCGTAGTCTGTGCCGTCCGGAAACGGCATGCCTTGGACCCACTCACGCACGGGTAGGGGAAGCGCTTCGGCCGCGCCGCCGGCAGCGCTCGGCTGCGGCTGACTTGCAACTTCATTCCAGAGTTGTGTCCCAGTGAGATTCGATGATGCGAGCCAGGCGATCGATCCCACCACGACCAGCAGGCCGACCAAGACTGCAGCCGCAGTTGCAAATGTGCGCGCACGCCGCTGCCGCACGCGGCTCACATGCACGACGTCGTGCTCAGGTTCATCGAGCGAGAGGGACGGCCACGAATCCTTAGCCTCTGTTGGCGCCGGCGTAGGCTCCGGCTCAGACGTCACAGGAGCCGCGATAACCGGATGCTCCGAAGACGCGCCCGTGCCGCGCGGGATCGCCGCCAGCGCTTCGCGCAACTCGAGCGATGTCTGAAAGCGCTGCTCGCGCTCCTTCGCGAGGCAACGCACGATGAGCGCTTCAGTAGCGGCCGAAACATGCGCGCCGTGCGGCTTGCGACTCGGTGGAATCGCCTCGTCGTTCAACACGCGCATCATGAGGTCCATTGTGTTGTCACCCGCAAATGGAACTTCGCCGGTGAGCAACTCGTACCCGATCAGCCCGAGTGCATAGATGTCGGTACGTTCATCGACCGGCTGTTCTCGCAACTGTTCGGGCGCGATGTATTGAGGCGTTCCGAGAATCGCGCCGCTCCGCGTCAGCCTCGGGTCCTGCGTGTGGATGAGCTTCGCGATTCCGAAATCGAGCACCTTCACGAATGCCGGTTGCCCGTAGCGCTCCATCGTCATCACATTGTCAGGCTTCAAGTCGCGGTGAACGATACCGTGACGATGGGCTTCGACGAGCGCGCTGCAGATCTGATCGAGCATGCTCAGCACGAGCAACTCAGGCAACGCGCCGCGTTCGTTGATCATGGTAGTGAGCGTGCGACCCTCGATGTATTCCATCGCGAGATAGCTGATTCCGTCGTCGCTCCGCCCGAACGAATACAACTGTACGATGTTCGGATGGTTGAGCTGTGCAAGGACACGCGCCTCGCGTCGAAACCGTTCTTCGAGCTCCGGACTCGACCATTGCTGCGAGTTCAGAAGGAGCTTTAGAACGACGCGGCGCCCGAGCTCGAGCTGCTCGGCGAGATACACCTCGCCCATGCCGCCACGGCCAAGCAGGGATTCGAGGCGAAATTGATTGCCAAAAATCCGGCCCACCAGGCTCGGCACATTCTGCGGTGGGGCGTGCACCTAGGGCTCCTTCTCAGCTCCGATCGAATAGCACATGGCCATCCTACCAGGCTGCCGCAGCCACGGGCCCGAGCATCACTCTGCCAGCGCAACGAAGATGTCCTGCACGTCGTCATCCTCATCGACCGCGATTAGAAACGCTTCGACCTCGGCACGCGCGTCGGGCTCGAGCGCCACCGGATTCTTCGGCACGTACACGAGTTTTTGGCTGTGAATAGTCCAACCCGCAGTCCCGAGCGCTCGACTCACCGCGTCGAGCTCGGTCGGCTCCGTGAAGAAGCGCGTTTGGCCGTCATCGCCTGCTTCGAGCTCCTGCGCCCCGGCTTCGATCGCCGCTTCCTCGGGGTCCACGTCGGCTGACGGCGGCGCCGCTTCGATCGCACCACAGCGATTGAAATCCCACGCAACCGATCCACTCGCACCAAGCTGACCTTTACGGAACAGCACGCGCATGTTCGGCGCCGTTCGATTCTTATTGTCAGTCAGGCACTCCACGATCACAGCCACGTTGTGCGGCGCAAAGCCTTCATACGTGACGACTTCGTAGTTCGCGGCCTCGTCCAACAGCCCGGCGCCCTTTTTGATCGCCCGTTCGAGCGTGTCACGGGTCATTGAAGCTTTCTTCGCTTGTTCGATCGCGAGCCGCAGCCGCGGATTCATCCCAGGGTCGGCACCACCGGATTTAGCCGCGACTGAGATTTCCTTCGCGAGCTTCGTGAAAAGCCGGCCCTTGGCTGCGGCTCCCTGCTCGCGACTCTTCTGTTTCCATTGAGCGCCCATGGCTCGCCTTTTACCTCGAGATCGGCCCAACGGCGATACTCGCATGAGGGCGCGAGCGAATCGTCGTCATTTGTTAGAGTCTCCAGAATGGATCGGGTCCGACCCACGCTTCGCCCGCCGGGACCGCCCCACGGTTTTCAGCGCTGGCACCGGTTGCTGTTTTCCCATTGGGAGGTCCCCGAGAGCGTGCTTAGGCCCCTCGTCCCGCGCCGGCTCGGGCTCGACTCGTTCGAGGGACGCTACTTCGTCGGCGTTGTCGCGTTCACCATGCAGAAGGTGCGGCCCTGGCGTTGGGCGCCGCCCATCCCAACCGCGACTACGTTCGGTGAAATCAACCTGCGCACGTACGTCCACCTCGACGGCGTGGAACCCGGCGTGTTCTTTTTCAGCCTCGACGCCGCGAGCCACCTCTTGGTTTGGGGCGCTCGCACGTTCTGGGGTCTGCCCTACTTTCACGCAAACGTGTCCATCGACGACATCGGACCTGACATCCGCTATCACGCGCGCCGCGGCACGTCGCTCGAGTTCACTGCAGCCGCCCGCATCGGTGTGCCGCTCCCGGCTGCAGGCCCCGACTCCTTCGAGTTCTTCCTCTGCGAACGTTATCAGTTCTACTCGGAACAGCAGGGAAGGTTGAGCCGCGCCCGCGTGCATCACGAGCCCTACGCCCTGTTCAGCACGGAGCGCTCGACCGTCACCGCGACGCTGCTCGACGCGGCGGGATTGCCCACGAACGGAGCGCGAACTCCCGACTTGTTTAGTCCAGGTGTCGACGTCGATGTCTACGCGATCGAGGAAGTGTAGTTCAACCGGTTTCGAGCAGCGCAGCTAGCTTGTTCAACGACAATCGCCAGCCCAACTCGTTGTCGGCTGGGGGAACGCCCGGCGGCACGTTCTCGTGCACTGCGACTATGTCAGTGCCGCCCGCAGCTGCATCTTGCAACATGAATGTGATGGTCATCTCTCCGCGAAGCGCTGGATCCGCCGTCTCGAACTCCGAGGTTTGCACGACTAACTCGCTCGGCACGAGCTTGACGAACCGGCCGTGGTGCGTATCTGTTTTCGAGTTCGTCTTACCTGTCCCGGTGGGCGCGTCGTACGTCAGCGAAATCCGAAACGCGCCACCTTCACGCGCGTCGAACGAATGCACTTCGCTCGTCATGCCATCGGGAACCATCCACTGTTGAACGGCGTTCGCGTCGATGAGCGCGCGATACACTGCGTCGCGCGGCGCAGAGACGTGACGGGTGATCCGAGTCGTGCTCATGAAAACCTCGTGTTAGCGTGCATCAGATGACCGTAGCTGATGACTTCAAGAGTTTCCCGATCACTGCGAAGTGGCCACCCCAGGACCCGAGTCGGCTGCAACTCTATTCGTTGAACACGCCGAACGGCGTCAAGGCTTCGATCATGCTGGAAGAGATCGGTCTTCCGTACGAACCGCACTTCGTGCGCTTCGATGCTGACGACCAAAAGTCTCCGGCCTATCTCTCGCTCAATCCGTACGGGAAGATACCCGCGATCATCGACCCGCAAGGTCCGGATGGAAAACCGTTGGCGTTGTTCGAGTCGGCTGCGATCCTGATCTACCTGGCTGACAAAACCGGAAAGCTTCTTCCACCCGACTCGAACGCCCGCTACGAAACGCTGCAGTGGCTGATATTTCAAGCGGCCGGCATCGGCCCGATGTTTGGTCAGGTCGGGTTCTTCCATAAGTTCGGCGGCAAAGACTTCGAAGACAAGCGCCCGCGCGATCGCTACGTCGCCGAATCGAAGCGATTGCTCGGCATCCTCGACGCACGGCTCGCGGACCGACCTTGGCTGACCGGCGACGCGTACTCGATCGCCGACATCGCCACTTTTCCGTGGATCCGCAACCTGATCGGCTTCTACGGCGCGGGCGACCTCGTCGGAATCCAGGAGTACCGACATGTGCAGCGGGCACTCGAGGTGTTCCTCGCGCGACCGGCGGTCATCAAAGGCCTCGAAATCCCGAAGGCGCCGCCCAACCCCAAGGCGTAAACCGCCTGGGTTAAAACCGCGACGCCATTGTCCGTCCTAGAATCGAGCGCTGCGAGCCGCTGAGAGCTGCAGCCCTACGTACGGTGAAACTTGTCGAACACTCTGGGACGCGCCACAATTTGCCCATGGCACATCGTAGGCGCTGGCTCTTGGTTTCCATTGCAGTTGGGCTCTCGATCGGTGGTTTCGCATGCGGCGATGATGATGACGAATCATCCGGCGACGCAGGCGCAGGCACAGGTGACAAATCCTGTTCTGTCACGCTCTCGCCGAGCAAAGACGATCAAGACAAGCTTCAAGGCGCGTTCATCGACGCCGAGAAGGGCGACACCATCTGCCTCAAGAAAGGCAGGTTCAAGCTCACCGGTCAACTGACTCTCGCGACTGAGCGTGTGACAGTCAAAGGTGAGGAAGGCACGATCCTCGACTTCACGGATCAGTCCAGCGGTGCAAACGGCATCGAGATCAGTGCAGACCACGACACGCTCGACACGCTGCGCATCGAGAACCCAAAGGGTGATGGCGTTCGCGCAACCGCAGTCGACTATCCCACGATTCGCAACGTGCACGTCGAGTGGACCGAAGGTCCCAACGCATCGAACGGGGGCTACGGCATCTACCCGGTGACGTCATCTCACGTGCTGATCGAAGACTGCTTCGCTTCTGGCGCGAGTGACACGGGTATTTACGTCGGTCAGTCGAGCGACATCATCATCCGCAACAACGAAGCGACCGCGAACGTGGCCGGCATCGAGGTCGAAAACTCGACTGATGCGGAGGTTTACGGGAACCACGCACACGGAAACACGGGCGGCATCTTGGTGTTCAACCTGCCGGGGCTCAGTGTCAAAGACGGCAAGCGCGCCAACGTGCATGACAATCAGATCGAGGACAACAACCTCGCGAACTTTGCTCCCGGCGGCAACATCATCGCGGAGGTGCCGCAAGGAACGGGTTTGTTCGTCCTGGCATCCGACGACAATGAGATTCATGGCAATACGATCAAGAATCACAAGTCGATCGGCATCTCGATCATCAGCTGGTACCTCGTGCAGCGCGACGAGGAAGGCAAGATGGATCCCGAGTACAACTTCTACCCGGAGCGGAACTACGTCCACGACAACATCATGTCGGACAACGGTGCTGACCTGCAGGGCACGTCGGCGCTCATCGCGGCCGTAGCTGACGAATCGCGGCTGCCCGATCTCGTGTGGGACGGCATCATCGACACGGACAACCTCGGCGGCGGTACGGTCGAGAACGGTGTTCCCCCGGAATCCGTTCGCAACTGCTTCAAGGGCAACGGCGCCGCGACGTTCATCAACCTCGATGTCGAGCACGACGGCGCAGGCAAATCGACCGACGTAAAGCCGTACGAATGCACGCGAGACGCGCTGAAGAAGATCGAGTTCTAAAAGATGCCGGCAGTCATGCGAGTCTGGTCCGCCGCCGCAGCAGCAGCGCTAACACTAACGCTTGCAGCCTGCGGCGGCGACGACTCGCCGCCGTCCGACGAGCCCGCGAGCGCAACTCCCGAAAACCTCGAAGCGCTCGAGCTGTTCGAGGACGCGGTGGAGCAAACGCCGGCGGAAGGCGTCGTCCCCTACGACGTCAACGCCGTGTTGTACGCCGACGAAGCCGAGAAGCTGCGGTTCATGGTCGTTCCAGCGGGCGAAACCGCGACCTACGATGCGATGGGCTTTTGGGACTATCCGGACGGCACGACGTTCGTGAAAACGTTCTTCTTCTACGTCGATGCGCGGGACCCGGGGCAGGGTCGCAGGTTGCTCGAGACGCGCATCATCCGCCGTGACGAAGGCGAGTGGACCGGGCGCACGTACATCTGGAACGACGCACAAACCAAAGCTACGCGGTACAAAGTCGGCAAGACTTTGATCGTCGATTGGATCGACGCGAACGGTGAAGATCATCGGCAGCCGTATCGTGTGCCGAACGACAACGAGTGTAAGACCTGTCACTCGAAGAGCCACGAGTTCGAGCCGCTCGGCCCGCGCACCCGTCAGCTAAATCGCGATCACGAGTATGACGGGGTCGAGCAGAATCAGATCGATCACCTCGTCGAGCTCGGCTGGGTGTCCGGTGACACTGGCGATGTGACGGATCGCTTCACGCTCGCAGACCCGTACGGCTCCGACACGGTCGAGCGCCGCGCGCGTTCGTACCTCGACGCAAACTGCAGTCACTGCCATCGCCCTGGCGGTGAGGCCGGCTCGACCGCGCTCGACTTGCGGGCCGAAATCACCGAGCCGTACAGCCTCGGCGTGTGCCGCACTCCCGTGGCAGCTGGGCCGGGTAGCGGAGGTTACAACTACGACGTCGTGCCCGGTGCACCGGGCGAGTCGATCCTCGTGTTCCGCATGGAATCGACCGATCCCGAGCTGAAAATGCCCGAATTGCCGACGCTCACGTCCGATCTGCACGGTACGGAGCTGATTCGCGCGTGGATCGCCGCGATGCCCGCCCGCGCCTGCAAATAGCCTGAGCCTCTGTTGAAATTGGAAATCAATTTCATTAAGGTCCGCGCAGCGTCGCGCCCCGTCGCGACCAGGAGCTGTTCGGATGTTTTTCGCTCGATGCTTACGTATCGCGAGTCTCTGCCTCGCGTGCGCACTTGCAGCCGCTGGCTGTGATGACGACTCGGACACGCATTCGAAGTCCGATCCCGATCATGCGGCTGACCAGGACCATGATCGCGAGCACGACTCTGCCGACGCGAGCGCGAGCGAAGACCTCGATGCGGCCGTAGCAGACGGCGCAGACGCTTCGCCCACGAAGCCCACGAAGCCCACGAAGCCCGGCAAGTACGTCCTCTCCGTGATCGTCTTCGGCCCCGAGATCACGAACACCTACGTGACCTTGGTCGACTCACTCGACGTGAAAGATCTCGACCTCAAGCAGGGCATCGAGTTCGCTGGCCAAGCAAACGTCGCAGCCTATGGCGGCTGGCTCTACATCTCGGACGGCGAATCGCCGGTCATCACGCGTTATCGCCTGACCGACGAGGACAAGCTCGAGCAAGACGGCACGGTCAGCTTCGCGAACTACGGCGAGATCTCGGTCTCGGTCGACGACACCGTCAACACGTTCATCAGCAAGACTAAAGCGTATCTCTCGGCTTCGGACGGAACGACGCTCGTGTGGAACCCGGAAGAGATGACGATCACGGGCGACATCCCGATCGAGTTCAAGGAAACGAAGTCGCTGCCAGAAGACATGTCGCTGTTCGGCTCGTCCGGCTTTGCGCGCGGGAATCGCTTGTACCGCACGTATTTTTGGTTCGACTGGGCGACCTACGACTTTACCGAGGCGCAGTACTTCGCGACGTACGACACGGAAAAAGATCAGCTGATCTCGCTCGTGCCCGAGACGCGTTGCCCGGCGTTGAGCGCGCTCGTAGCTGCGGATGAAAAAGGCACGGCGTACTTCAGCAACTGGTTCTACAACCTCGCCGGCACGTTGCAGAAGGGCCGCCCGTCCGCATGTGCACTGCGCTTGAAGCCGGGCACCGACGAGCTCGATGCGGACTGGGCGCTCGAGTTTCCGAAGATTGCCGACGGCCACGAAGGCGCACAGCTGAGCTACGCGAAGAACGACAAAGCGTTGTTTGCGGCATTCCACCAGGAAGAGATCACGATCAAAGACGACGACACGCCGTACGACATCGTGGCGGGTCCGCACTGGGAAGCTTGGTCCCTCGATCTGAAGACGCAGGAAGCAAAACCGATCGAGGGCATCGACCGTATGGGCGCGCAACAAACGGTCTTCACGATCGAGGGCCGCACGTTCCTGTTCGCGCCGAATCAAGACTTCGACCTGACGAAAGTCTACGAAGTGAAGGCCGACGGGACGAGCAGCGTTGCGTTCGAGATCGAAGGTTGGAGCCGCGCGTTCCTGAAGCTCAGGTAGTGGCTTTCCAACTCGCGCCGGCTCTGCACCCACTCGAGGAGGCGACTCGAAGACGCCCGAGTCGCTGGCCTTGGATCGTTCTAGTCCTCGTGGTTGCTGCAGTTGCCGGCGGCTACGCGTGGCGCGAGCAGCACAGGAACCCGAATCCGGCCCTCGAGCTCGCGACTGCACGCACCGGCGACATCGAAGACGCAGTGACTGCGCTGGGGAAGATTCAACCTCGCGACTACGTCGACGTCGGTGCTCAAGTCTCCGGGCAGCTCAAGACTCTCACGGTCAAAGTCGGCGATACGGTAAAAGCCGGCGCGCTCCTCGCCGAGATCGATCCGCAGCTTCAAGTCGCGAAGCTCGAGCTCGATCGCGCTCAACTCGCGCAGCTCGAAGCCGACCGCGCAGTCCAACAGCTGCAAGTCGAGCTGAGCTCCGCACAGTTCGAACGCCAAGTAAAAATGAAGGGCGACGGCGCGACACGCGACGACGTGTTCGAGCAGAAACGCAGTGATATGCGCATCGCGCGCGCGAAGCTCGATTCGATCGACGCACAGATTCGTGCGGCGCGCTCGACGATCAAGGCCGACGAGGCGCAGCTCGGGTACACGCGCATCTTCGCGCCGTTGAACGGCACGGTCGTGTCGATCGACGCGCGGCCAGGCCAAACCGTGATCGCGAGTCAGCAGGTTCCAGTGCTGCTTCGCATCGCCGACTTGTCGTCCATGACTGTGTGGGCCCAGGTCTCGGAAGCCGACATCACGCGGCTTCGCACCGGCATGGACGTGTACTTCACCACGCTCGGTCACGCCGATCGCAAGTGGAACGCAAAGCTATCGCAACTCTTGCCGGCGCCGCCCAAAGCACCCGGTACTGCGACGACACCCGGCGTCACGACGCCCGGTGCGAGCAGCGTCGTGCTCTACACTGCGCTCTTCGACGTCGACAACAGCGCAGGCGAGCTCCGGCCGGAGATGTCTGCGCAGGTCTACTTCGTCGTCGCGCGAGCGAAGGATGCTGTGATCATCCCGGCTTCTGCACTCAGCGCGAGTGACAAAACGAACACTGTCACCGTGGCCGCACCGCACGACAAACTAGAATCGCGAACAGTCAAAGTCGGTGTTCGGAATCGCTTCGACGTGCAGATAGTGGAAGGCGTCAGCACGGGGGACAAGGTCGTTCAGAAGCGACCCACCACAACCGCAAAGGGACCACTTCCGTGAGTCTGGATGTCGCTACACCGCGCGAACGCGTGGTGCCGCTGATCGAGTTGCAAAACGTCACCCGGACGTACGCAGGAACCTCGGCGCCGGTGACCGTGCTGCACGACGTCTCGCTGTCCATTCATGCCGGCGAGTTCGTCGCGATCATGGGCGCCTCCGGTTCGGGCAAGTCGACGTTGATGAACATTCTCGGCTGCCTCGATCGCCCGACTGCGGGCAGCTATCGCTTTGCCGGTCGCGAAGTGAGCGCTGCCACGCCGGAAGAGCTCGCACTTTTGCGGCGCGAGACGTTCGGCTTCGTGTTCCAGCAGTACCACCTCGTCGCGGGTCTCACCGCTGCCGAGAACATCGAGATTCCGGCAGTGTATCGCGGTCTTTCGACCCTGCAGCGCCGCGCGCGCTCCACCGAGTTGCTCGCGAGCCTCGGACTTGCACAGCGCGGTGATCATCGTCCCGATCAGCTCTCGGGCGGCCAACAGCAGCGCGTCTCGATCGCACGTGCACTGATGAACGGCGGCCGCGTCTTGCTCGCCGACGAACCGACCGGCGCCCTCGACCGCACGAGTGGCATCGAAGTCATGAACTTGCTGCAGCAGCTGTCAGCGGCGGGTCACACGGTGATTTTAGTCACGCACGATCGTGCAATCGCGAACGAAGCGCGCCGCACGATCGAGATCTCGGACGGCCGCATCGTCGCGGACACGGGTCGAGACGAGCGCGCGGTGCTGCAGTTGCCTAGCCATCGCGAGAACACGCCCCGAACGGCGCTGACCGGTGATGCGCGCGAGGCCGTTCGAGCCGCGTTTCGCGCCCTGCGGGTGAACATCGTGCGGACGCTGCTCACGCTCCTCGGGGTCGTCGTCGGTGTAGCTTCGGTCGTCGCTTTGCTTGCCGTCGGTGAAGGCACTACGCGCGCGGTGCTGGCGCAGCTCGCAGCTTTCGGCACGCATCGTCTCTACGTTTCTCCGGTCGGAGAGGACTCGCGTTCGCTCACCGGGATGCTGACGGAAGCCGATGCGAAAATCATTGCGACCGTCCCGCGCGTCGCGGCTACGATGCCGTACCTGGCGAACAAGGTCACGGTGCGCGCGGGCAACGTCGACCGAAAAACAGTGGGCGTCGGCGTCACGACTGCGTTCCCGCGCATTCTCAACTGGCAGCCCGAGTCGGGCGCATTTTTCGAAGACTCGGACGAACGCAGCCTCGCGACCGTGGCGTTGTTGGGAAAAAAGCTCGCGACTGCATTGTTTCCCGACGGAGAAGATCCGATCCGTAAGTTCGTGCTCGTCGATAACGTGCCGTTTCAGGTGATCGGCGTGCTGTCGCCGAAAGGTGCGCTCACTGGCGACTCGGACGATGACGACGCGATCGTGATGCCGTTCTCGACGGCGAGTCAGCGCATCTTCGGAACGCCGTACGTAAACTGGATCTCGGTCGCGATGGAAGACTCGGAACACTCGGACGAAACTGTCGAAGCGATCACGGCGACGCTCAGTGAAGCGCGTCGCGCGAAAGATTTCACCGTCTACAACCAAGCTGCGTCGGTTCAAGCGGAGACAGCGACGATCAACATCATGACGTCGCTCCTCACGATGACGGCGATCATCTCGCTGTTGGTCGGTGGAATCGGTGTGATGAACATCATGTTGATGACAGTCACCGAGCGCACGAGCGAGATCGGTATCCGGATCGCGGTCGGCGCGAGTCGCAGCGACGTGCTCGCGCAGTTTCTGACTGAGGCGGTCGTACTCGCGAGCCTGGGTGGAGTGTTGGGGCTGGGAGTGGGGTGGGCTGTCGGGCTGCTCAGCTCGATGCTGGAAGCCAAGGTGGTGTTCACCGCGCCCGCGTCGATCCTCGCGTTTTGCTGCGCCGTTGCGACAGGTCTCCTGTCGGGGCTCCTGCCGGCGCGGCGTGCGGCGCGCATGGATCCGGTCGTGGCGTTGGCGCGGCAATGAAACGAGTCGTAGTCGTCACGCTGTGTGCGCTGCTCGGTTGCGCTTCGACGCCTCGGCCTGTGCGGGTCGAGGTGGCGGTCGCGTCACGATGGTCCGTGGAGCCTGCCCCCGAACCAGCCGCGGCCAATCTGCAGGCCACAGCGGCATCGTGGGCATCGTGGGCATCGTGGGCATCGTGGGCATCCTCGGCATCGTGGTCGAGCTTTCAGTCGAGCGAGCTCGCGGAGTTGCTCGCGATCGCCGCGTCTTACAGCCTCGACAACGCATCGGCCCAAGCGCGCATCGCGCAACAGGAAGCGCTGATTCGAGTCGCGCGCGCGCCCCTGTTTCCGACGCTTGGAGCGACCGTGAGTGTCAGCGGCCAGAGCGAAAACGGCCGCAGTCTCGGAAGTTTCAGTGGTGGATTCTTCGATGCAGGGCTCGTCGCTGGATACGAAGCCGACGTGTGGGGCGAGAACGGTCGACGCCTGGCCGCTGCAAAATCCCGCTCGAGCGCTGCGCGTTACGACGGCGCGATCACGCAGCTGCTCGTCGCGGCGGGGGTCGCTGACGCGTACTTCGAGGTGCTCGCCATCCGTGAACGCATGACGAACGCGAAGACGAATCTCGAAGCGACGCGCCGCGTGCTCGAGCTCGTCGAGGCAAAAGCGCGAGCGGGCATGGCGCTCGCGCGCGAAGTTGCACAACAGAAGGTCCTCGTCGCATCGGAAGGGGTGCGCGTGGAGCAGCTCGCGCAGGCCGAGGCCGACACGCGCGTGACGCTTGCGATTGCGCTCGGTCGTGAACCTACCGCTGTCGCAGTACGGGCCGAGAGTCTCGACACGGTGGCAGATCCTTCGATCTCACTTGCCGGTGTGGAAGCTCCAGCCCGGCTTCTGACGCGCAGGCCGGACGTTGCACGCGCAGAAGCGCAGCTTGCAGCGCAGGACTCGGACGTCGAAGCCGCGCGTGCGGCGTTGCTTCCGAAGTTGCGGCTTGACGCATCGATTGCGTTCCAGAGCGTGTTTTTTTCAACGAACTACGACGGTAACTCGATCGTATACAACGGCATGGTCTCGTTGAATCAACCGATTCTCGACGGCGGCGAGCGGCGCGGCCAACGCGATGCGGCGCTCGCGCTCAAGCTCGAAGCAGAGACTGAGTATCGCCGCGTGGTGATTACGGCGGTGAGCGATGTCGAACGAGCCCTGCGCGCGATCGACAGCCTCGAGAAACAGCTCGTCCAGCAGCGCATTGCAGTAGACGAGTCACGGCGCGCTTTCGGGCTGATCGAAAGCGAGTACAAGGCAGGCGCCGAGGAGTCGCTCTCAGTGCTCGACGCACAGCGAACTCTGATCAGGGTCGATGACGACTTCAGTCAGATGCGGCTCGCAAAGCTGCGCGCCACCGTTGCACTCGTGAAAGCGCTCGGTGGCGGCTGGTCCGCGGCGCATTGACCATGGCCTCGAAAGGCTGAGCGCCGGCACCAACAGGCATGGGCATCGCGCCCCCAATCGCTGCCGAGAGGTCCTGGATCGAGCGTCGCGTCCGGTCAGCGGCGGACACTCCAGTGGACGCGGTGCTCTCGCAAACCGACGTGTAGGCCGGAGTCGAGCGTCAACAGTCCGTCCCGTCTGACTGCCCTACTCAGGCCAGTTCTTGCACTTGTGCAGGGTCCGCCGATGAAACGTGAACTTACTCATTTGAAATACAGCACGAACGTTGCGCGGCTCTACACCGTCTGTTGCGGGCGTGAGTCGGATTCGAGACTGGCACGCGACTTGAAAGAGAAGAAGGTCGAGGATTGCCATGACCTACCGGATTTTGGTGACCGGTGCATCTGCACCGGCCGGTCGTTCGATGATCGACGCATTGGGCCACGAGCCAGTTTTTCTGCTGGCTTGCGATACACGTGTGGGCGCAGTGGATGCGGTTCCGACGGCACACTGTTTTAACGTTCACAAGAGCGATGATCCCGAGTTCGTGGGGGATCTGGTCACGTTGTGTGCAATGCACGATGTCGACGTCGTCGTGCCGACTCGTGCCAGCGACCAGCTCGCACTCGCGAACGTTCGCAAACTGTTCGAAAGCTTGGGCACGCGTATCTGGTTGGCGCCGATCGCCGAGCACGCGACGCGGTCGCAAGCTCGTCGGGTCATCCAACTGGGGGAACAGGTCCGTGGCGAATCCGCGGTGGGGCGTTGGTTCCGCCGCTTCTCGAGCCTGGCGCAAGAAGAGCACCATCGCAGTGCGTGACATGCTTTCACCCCGTGCGCCGAGTGCTTCCCTGGTACGCGTTACATGTGCAACGCATGGCGCGATGTTGATTCACTAATCAACTAGACCGAAGCGGGTCTGCAGAATATGTGGCGTGTAATGATGCCACTCGAGACCTATACGCACGGCCACCACGACAGTGTGCTTCGTTCACACCGCAGCCGAAACGTTGAAAACTCGGCAGCTTATCTCAAGCCGTTTTTGCGACCGGGCTCGAGCGTTCTGGATGTCGGTTGCGGCCCTGCGACTTTGACGCTCGATCTCGCACTGCACGTTCCGGGTGGTCGTGTCGTCGCGATCGATCGCGCGGAGCCAGTGTTGGATGAAGCGCGTAAGACGCTCGCAGGGCGCGAGCCTGCGGTGAGCGTGAGTATCGGCGACGTTTACGCGCTCGCATTTCCGGACGCATCGTTCGACATCGTCCACGCACATCAGGTGCTGCAACATCTGACTGATCCGGTGAGTGCGTTGCGAGAGATGCGCCGGGTATGTGCGCCGAGCGGTGTCGTCGCCGTGCGTGACAGCGACTATGGAACGTTCCGCTGGTTTCCCGAAGACGCGCGCATCGCGGCTTGGCTCCAGTTGTACTTCCGGGTGACTGAAAGCAATCGAGCGTTTCCAGACGCAGGTCGGCGGCTCGTGCAGTGGGCGAATGCAGCCGGCTTTCGCGAAGTGACGTATAGCGCATCGGTCTGGTCGTTCGCGACGCCGGAGCAGCGCGGTTGGTGGGCCGACTCGTGGGCTCAGCGCGTGACGGAGTCGTCGTTCGCCGAACAAGCACTCGAACGTGGGTTTGCGACAAACAATCAGCTCGCGGAGATGGCGGCCGGCTTTCGCGCATGGGCTGCGGCTGATGGCGGCACGTGGACGATCACGCACGGCGAGGTCATCGCTCGCGCGTGAACTTGTCGTCTGAGGTGTTACGGCCGGCTGCGCCGGATCAAGATGAACATCGCAGCCGCCATCAGCAGCAACGTGCCGGTCAGAACCCAGGCGAATCCACTGTGGGATTCGCTCAGCGGCAATCCACCCACGTTCATTCCGAAGATACCCGTGATCAGCGTCGCGGGTAGGGCGCCCGTCGTCACGACCGACAGTAAGTACAAGTTGCGATTTGTCGTCTCGTTCAGGTGATTGTTGATCTCGTCCTGGAGCAAGCGCGAGCGCTCCTGGACGAAGTCGACCTCTTGCGCGACGGCACCGAAACGCAGCACGGCTTGCCGGATGCGCTGGCAATGCTCTGGATCGCACCAGCTCGCGATCGCATCCGGCACAGCTTGCAACGCTGCGAGATCCGCGACGAGGTGCCGGCGAAGACGCGCCATCGCACGGCGCCCGCGGCTCAACAGCGGCCCGTGTGCGAGGTAGTGGCCGCCGAGAATATCGTCCTCGGCGGTATCGAGCGCATCGGCGTAGTGCCGCACGTGATCGGCGAACGCGGACGCGAGCCGCTCCAAGATGCGCGCGAGCACTTCCACCGGAGTGCTCTGCGTTTTAGTCGCTGCGAGCTCGTGGTGGACTGCGCGCATGGCTTCGAGCGGCCGGTGCCGGCCGGTGATCACCCGGCCCGCGTCGACGTACAGACGAAGCGTCGCGAAGCTCGCCGGATCCTGCGCCGAGCGTGCGGTGAAGTCCTGCTGCATGTCGCTCACGACGAGCGAGATGCCGCCCGGATGCAGTCGAACGTGTGCGCGCGTCTCTGGCTCGAGTAGCAGCGTGCGTGCCGCATCCGGCATTTCCGCCTGCTCGATCCAGCGACGCGCGCGACTATCGGTCAAGTTGAAGTGCAGCCACGTGCCGGCGCCGT
>DASRXR010000722.1:0-12515 GCA_035687405.1 Polyangiales bacterium | reverse complement strand
TTTGACCCGGCGATGACCACAACAACGGCACCCGCACTTGTTCGTCGAACAAGGTCGTACCGTGGTGATAGCCGCCGTGATCGCCGAACTCTTCGCCGTGATCGGCGCTCACGATCAACGTCGCGTCTGGCCGGCGCTCGCGAAACACGCGCAGCAGGTCGCCGACCGCTGCATCCGCCGCCGCGACCTCGCTGTCGTAGCGCTGCTCCGGCTCGTCCCCGCGCGCGAAACCGGGCTGCGTCTCGTACGGCTCGTGCGGCTCGAACAAGTGCACCCAGGCGAACACCGGATGACCTGGCTCGACACCATCGAGGTAGCGCTCGAGCTGCGGCACGCGATCGCTCGCCTTCGCGAACATCTCCTTCACGTACTCGAAGCCGAAGTGGTCTTCGGACAGCGCCGAGAAGCGCTCCTCGTCCACGAAGAACACGGCCGGCGGATAGAAGCCAGCCGTGCGATAGCCGTAGCGGCGCAGCAAGCGCGGCAACGTCGTGTGCTCGCGCGGCGCGTTCGGAAGCGAGAGCACCGGCCGCAAGTACTTACCGGTGAGCAGCGAACCGATCGCGTACGAGGTGTGAGGCGTCTGACTGTACGCGCGCGTGAACACGACGCTTTGGGACGCGAGCTTGTCGAGCACGGGCGTGAACGTCTGATGGGCGCCGTACGCAGCGAGCCGATCCGCGCGCAAAGCGTCGATCGTGATCAGCAGCACGTCTTTGCCGCGCAAGTCGATGCCGCCGTTGGCGGACAGCGGCGTGAATGGCACGGCCGCACGCGCCGGTGTCAGACTTGCGAAGGGCGCGCTCGGATTGCCCGAAGCCATCGCGCGCAAGACCTTGCCGGACAGCGGCGCAGATTGCTCGACCGCAAAGCCGAGGTTCGGCGCACTCGCGACGCCTCGCAGCAGAAACGGCGCCGCACAGCCAGCGAGCACCCCGCACAACGCCCAGCTCAGAGTGTGGCGCACGCTGTTCGGTCGCACGCGCAAGAACGCAGCCGCACTCGCGGCCGCCACGCACGCGAAGCACGCGAGCACGACGTGGAACGCGGGATAGAGCCGGCGCAACACCTGAGCGTCGGCCGCGAGCGCTGCGATCGCGAGCGCGAGCAGGATCACCCACAACGCTCTTGCCGCTCCCGGCTGCAAGCGCCGGTGGTTCAGCACCAAGAACCGCGCGATCGCGCCGAGCAGCGCCGCTGCGGCGAGCGCCACGAAGACGACCAGCCACGGGCGGTACGGCAAGTCGTGGAGGCGCCGCCCTGAGCTGATCAGCCACAGCGCGCGCCCGCACAGCGGCCACGCGACGAGCGTGACGGCTGAGAGCGCAAGCCGAGCCCGCACACGCGAGTACGGAGGCAACAGGCTCAGCAGGAACGAGCCGAGCCGATTCAGCAGCAACACGATCGAGATGCCGAGACAGCCCGCCACGACCGTGAAGCGAAGGAACTCCACGATCGAAAGAAACAAGTTCGAATCGGCGAGCCCGACGACTGCGGCCTCGCTCACGCCGAAGATCAGCCCGGTGATGATCGCCGGACGCAAGCGATCGGCCGACCGCGCCGTGAGGTAAGCAATCTCGCTCGGCACTAACCCGCCTCTTCCTTCACGACTCGGCGGATGCCTTCGCTCGAGCGATCGAGCACGCGCCGCGCGCCGGCGAGCTCGTCCGATGTGAGCTCGGGATCGGCCTCGATGACGCGATTTGCCGCTTCGCGTGCTGCAGCCAAGAGCGGCGCATCGCGGCGTAAGTCTCCAAAGCGAAACCCGGGCAGCCCGGATTGCCGGTGCCCGAAGATCTCGCCGGGTCCGCGCAGTCGCAGATCTTCTTCGGCGATCTTGAAGCCATCCGAGGTCTCGCACATCACGCGCATTCGCGCGCGCGCTTCTTCACCGACGGCTTGATGCACGAGCAGGCACGCGCTGCGCTGGCCGCTGCGACCGACGCGACCGCGAAGCTGGTGCAGTTGCGCTAGCCCAAAGCGTTCCGCGTTCTCGATCAGGATCACGTTCGCGCGCGGCACGTCGATGCCGACTTCGACGATCGTCGTCGAAACCAGGACCCGAACCTGGCCACTCGCGAACTTCTCCATCGCTGCTTGTTTTTGCGCCGGCGGCAGCCGCCCGTGCAGCAGCGCGACGCCGAACTGAGAGAAACGCGGCTCCAACTCGGCAAAGGTCTTTTCGACCGCAGACAGCAGATTCTCCTCGTTTTCCTCGATCGTGGGACACACCACGAAAGCTTGACCGCCCGCTTCGAGCGCACGTGTGACTTGGGTCAACGCGCGTTCGCGCTCGGCCAGCGGGTACTCGCGAGTCACCGGTGGAACGCGACCGGCGGGCATTTGGTCGATCACACTCGCGGACAAGTCGCCGTACAGGGCGAGGGTCAGGGTTCGCGGGATCGGCGTCGCCGTCATCACGAGCAAATGCGGGGCGACGCGATTGTCCGTCTTGTCGAGCAAGCGCAAGCGCTGGCCGACGCCGAAGCGGTGCTGCTCGTCGATGATCGCAAGCCGCAAGCGGGCGAAACGCACGCCTTCGGACAGGAGCGCATGCGTGCCGACGACCAGATCGATTTTACCTTCCAGCAAAGCCTTGCGGGCTTTCTTGCGATGCGACTCGCGCTCGCTGCCGAGCATCAGCGCGGCACGCACTCCCAGCGCTTGGGACAGGGGCCCGAGCGATCGGAAGTGCTGTTCGGCTAGTACCTCGGTGGGGGCCATGAAGGCCACCTGAGCGCCGGCAGCGATACACTGCGCCGCCGCGAGCATCGCGACCGCGGTCTTGCCGCAGCCGACGTCCCCCTGCAGGAGCCGCCGCATCGGGCGCTCCTGCGCGAGATCGGTAAAGATTTCCCGACTTACCCGCCGCTGAGCGTCCGTAAGCTCGAACCCGAAGGCGTCGTGCACGCGGTCGAGCGGCGCCCGGTGCCCTGGGCGGGCGCTCGTCGGCGGAACCAGCGGCTCAGCCACTACGCCCTGCTCCGTGATGCGGCGGCGAAACAGCGCGAGCTCGAGCAGGAAGAACTCCTCGAACGCGAGCCGGGTGTGGTGCTCGGTCCGCGCTTCGTTCCAGCGGGCGAGTTCGTCGTCCGAGAGCTCGGCCGGCGGCTCGTGCAGGGCGCGCAGTGCCGCTGCGAGCGTCGACATGTTTTGCTCGCGGCGCACGCTCTCCGGGACGGCTTCGTCGAGGTCGTGGACGGCGCGCCCAACGGCTTGCTTGATCGTCGCGGCTAGCTTCCGCGGCGGTACCCCTGCAACGACGGGATAACGCGGGACGATGCCGCGGGCAGCGGCGGACTCTCCGTCGCCGAGCCGCTGCGTCTCCGGGTGGGTGATCTGGAGCTGGGCGCGAAACTGCTCGATGACGCCGCTCACGCGATAGCGCGCTCCGGCCGGAAATCGCGCGAGCAAACCCGGCGGCGCGCGAAACCAAACCAGGCGCAGCACGCCGACGCGACCCGGCGTCGGGCCTTCGCCCTCGAGCACGACTTCAGCGGGGCGACCCCGACCGCGCCCTCCCCCGCTGCTCCGCACGACCGTGCCTTCGGTGACTTGTCGCGTGCCGGGTTGCAGCGACGTCATCGGCGTGACGTTGCGTTCGTCTTCGTACGCGAGCGGCAAAAGCCAGATCAGATCGGACAAGGTCGCGATTCCGCGGGCACGCAGCGATTGGCCGATCGTACCGCCGATGCCCGAGAGCGTTTCGACCGGTTGCTGCGCCGGTGGCAGCGGCGCGCTGCGGTGCGTTTCGAGTGCCCGCGCCTGCGTCCGAGCTGCACGCGCGCGGCGGCGATCTTCGCGCGACGGGGCCGGTGCTTTCGGCTCGGCCTCTTCGGGTTCGGCATTCTGCACGAGCTCACGCAGCAGCCGCGCTGCAGCGACGCGAAGCTCCGCACTCGATCGCGCCTTCGCGAGCGCGCTGCGTTGCGCGACGAGCTGGGGCCGCGTCGCTTCCGGAGAGTGCTCCGCGAGGTCCGCAAATGCCGAGGTCAGCGCCGCCTGCAGCGGCATCGCGTCCTGCGCCGAAACGCACTGCGAGAGGAGCGGCAGGACAGTGTCGAGGTGCTGCGGCATCGGTGGCGCTGCGCATCGTGGAATGCACAGCGAAATGTCGCAAGCGTCATGCGCGCTTCGCGAAGGTATCGCGTCTGGGCCCGCCGCTCATGGCTCGCGGGTCGCGAAACGATCCACGGCGCGAGAACCGTGTGAGAACGACTACGAGCGCGACTAAGAGGCGACTACGGAGTCGAGCCAAGCGATGAGCTCGGCCGTCACCTGATCGCGATTCGTCTCATTGAAGAGCTCGTGGCGTGCGCTCGCGTACAAGTTCAACTTCACGCGCGTGAGACCTGCCGCGCCATACTGCTGGCTCAAACGTGTCGGACCCTTGCCCATCTCGCCCACGGGGTCGGCCGTGCCGCTCAGCAGGTAGATCGGAAGGTCTTTCGGCAAACGGCGCTGACGCTCCGAGCTGCGGATGTAGAGCAGGCCACCGAGCAGATCGATCCAGCCCTGGACAGTGGTGTCGAATCCGCACAGCGGGTCGGCCACGTACTTGTCGACTTCGTCCGGATCGCGCGAGAGCCAGTCGAACTCCGTGCGCGTCGGCTTGAACGCGTCGTTGTACGAGCCGAAGGAGAGCTGCTGCAGGAGCTTGCTCGTGCCGCGCGGACCGAGCCGCATGCGAAGCACCTGGGCGAGCCCGATGCCCGGAGCCACGGCGAAACGATTCGCGCTCGCGGTACCGGAGAGCACGACGGCTTTCAGCGTGGTGGCGTGCTCGAACAGGTACGCCTGCGAGACGAACGAACCGAAGCTGTGACCGAGCAAGATGCGCGGGAGTGTCGGATGGCGCGATGCGATCTCGCGGTTTACCGCAAGCAAGTCGCCAACGAGCGTCTTGAAGCCCGACTCTTCGCCGAAGAACCCGAGCTCACTCGGATCGCGCGCGGTCTTTCCGTGGCCGCGGTGATCGCTCGCGAACACCGCGTAACCCGCTGCCGTGAGCGCACGCGCGAGCCGATCGTAGCGCCCTGCGTGTTCCGCGAGCCCGTGCGTGATCTGCACGACCGCCTTCGGCGAAGCCGGCGCAGGCCACTCGTAGAGCGCCAGCCGCGCGCCATCGGGTACATCGAGGTGGGACTGCGTGTACTGCGTCCGAGACTCGTCGGTGATCAGGGTTGTTTCCATGTGATCTGCGTAATCTCGTAGGTTCGCGTGCCGCCCGGGGCGTTGACTTTTACTTCGTCGCCGATCTCGTGATTGATCAGCGCGCGCGCGACAGGCGACGTGACCGAAATCTTGCCCTTGCTGACCTCGGCCTCTTCGGCGCCGACGATACGGTACAGCTTCATCTCGCCGCTATCGATGTCCTCGAGCTCGACGTAGGCGCCAAACTTCACCTTCGCGCCGAACAGTTGGGACGGGTCGATCACTTCGGCGCGCGACAACATGCCCTCGACATGGGCGATGCGTGCTTCGACCTGGCCCTGTTTTTCCTTGGCGGCGTGGTACTCGGCGTTCTCGCGGAGGTCGCCGTGCTCCCGCGCCACGCCGATCTCCTTCGAGATGCGTGGGCGCTCCACCGTCGTCAGGTGTTTGAGCTCGTGCGTCAATGCCTCATGCCCTTCGGGCGTCATCGGATAACGATCCATGGACGGCTCTCCCAGTTCGTGACTCGACCGAGCAATGCTCCGCCGAATCTAACTGCTCACGCGCGGTTCGACAGCCGCGCTTCCCGCCGCGCGATACGCGCGGCCAAGACTTGGTGGTACTCCTGCAACGAACAGACCGAGAGCGCTCGTTCTCGAGAGTCCTCGATCGCGGCCACGGCGGCGGCAGCGGCTGCCATGGTCGTAAAATACGCGATGCCAGACAAGACCGTTTGGCGACGGATCGAGTAGCTGTCCTTGATGGCCTGTTCGCCCGAGGTCGTATTGACCACGAGGTCGATTTGGCCTTCTTTCAGCATATCGACGCAGTGCGGTGACCCATCGGCAACCTTGTTCACGACGCGTGCCAAAACTCCGGCGCGGGACAACACCTGCGCAGTGCCGCGAGTGGCGACAATCGAAAACCCCAGGCGCGTCAAACGCAGCGCAACGTCGGCCACTGCGGCCTTGTCCTCGTCGCGGACGCTCACGAACACCGTGCCGCCGTCCACCGGGAGCTTGAACCCGCTCGCGAGCATGGCTTTACCGAAGGCTTCCGCGAAGCTCTCTCCGATGCCCATGACCTCGCCGGTCGAGCGCATCTCGGGCCCGAGCAGAATGTCGACACCCGGGAACTTCACGAACGGAAACACGGACTCTTTGACCGCGAAGTGTGAAGGCACGATTTCGCGGCCGAGGCCGAGCTCTTCGAGCGTCTTACCGGCCATGATCTTCGTCGCGATTTTTGCGAGCGGCATGCCGATGCTCTTGCTCACGAACGGAACGGTGCGTGACGCGCGGGGGTTCACCTCGATCACGTAGACCGCGCTGCCCCGTACTGCAAATTGTACGTTCATCAGGCCGACGACGCCAAGCTCCATCGCGAGCGCGCGGGTCGATGCGTGGATGTTCGAGAGCACTTCGGGCGGAAGTGCGTGGGGCGGTAGGCACATCGTCGAATCGCCGGAGTGCACGCCCGCTTCTTCGACGTGCTGCAGCACGCCGCCGATCACCGCGACCTTGCCGTCGCACAGGCAGTCCACGTCGACTTCGATCGCGTCGGCCAAGTACTCGTCGATCAGAATCGTCGGGCGCTCGCTGTCTTCGATCGCTTCGAAGGCGACGCGCAGGAAGCGCTCGAGGTCGTTGCGCGAACGAACGACCTCCATCGCGCGGCCACCGAGCACGTAGCTCGGACGCACGACGACGGGGAAGCCGAGGCGCTCGGCTTCGCGCTTGGCTTGTTCGAGCCCGACGGCGATCACGCCGCGCGGGCGGCGCAGCTGGAGCTTTTCAAGCAGCGCTTCGAACTGTTCGCGGTCTTCGGCGCGGTCGATCGCGTCCGCCTGCGTACCGAGGATCTTCACGCCCGCGCGCGCGAGCGGGACGGCGAGCTTGAGCGGCGTCTGCCCGCCGAACTGCACGATCACGGCGTCGGGCTTTTCGACGTCGACGATGCCCATCACGTCTTCGAACGTCAGCGGCTCGAAGTACAACCGGTCGCTCGTGTCGTAGTCGGTCGACACGGTCTCCGGATTGCAGTTGACCATGATGGTCTCGATGCCGAGCTCGCGCAGCGCAAACGATGCGTGCACGCAGCAGTAATCGAACTCGATGCCTTGCCCGATGCGGTTCGGACCGCCGCCGAGAATCATCACCTTCTTGCGGGTAGTCGGATCGGCTTCGGTGCGGTCGCCCCAGGTGGAGTACTGGTACGGCGTGAGCGCTTCGAACTCCGCAGCACAACTGTCGACGCGCGCGTAGATCGGCGTGATGTTTTCGTCGATGCGCTGCTTGCGAACCTCGGCCTGGGTGCGGCCGGTGTGGCGCGCGATCGAACCGTCCGAGAACCCGGTGGTCTTCACGCGCCGCAAGAGGGTCGAGTCGATCGGGCCGACGCCGTTGGCTGCAACGAGCAACCGCTCATCGACGAGAATGTCTTCGAGCTGCGACACGAACCACGGGTCGATCGACGTAGATGCGACGACCTCTTCCGCGGTCGCGCCGACGCGCAACGCATCCATGATGTAAAACAGCCGATCGGCGAGCGGCGTCTTGATCGCTTCGAGGATCGCGCTCTTCAACGTCGCGGCGTCGGGCTTGATGGAGTGCTCGTCGAGCCGAGGCGGGCTTGCGGTGATGCTGCCGTCCGGATTCGGCTTCGACAGCACATCGGCGAGCTTCACGTAGTCGATGCGGTCGAGTAACGAGGTCAGGCCGTCGCGACCGACTTCGAGTGAGCGACACGCCTTCAGCAGCGACTGCTTGAACGTGCGGCCGATCGCCATGACTTCGCCGACCGACTTCATCTGCGTGGTCAGCCGCTGATCGGCACCGGCAAACTTCTCGAAGGCGAAGCGCGGAACCTTGGTGACGACGTAGTCGATCGTAGGCTCGAACGCGGCACTCGTACCCGTGACGTCGTTGCGCAACTCGTCGAGCCGATAGCCGACCGCGAGCTTCGCTGCGATCTTCGCGATTGGATAACCGGTGGCCTTCGACGCGAGCGCGCTCGAACGCGACACGCGCGGGTTCATCTCGATCACGATCACGCGGCCGTCTTTCGGGTTCACCGCGAACTGAATGTTCGAGCCACCCGTGTCGACGCCGATCTCGGTGATCACGGCGCGCGCAGCATCGCGCAAGCGCTGATATTCTTTGTCGGTGAGCGTCATCGCAGGCGCGACGGTGATCGAGTCACCGGTGTGCACGCCCATCGGATCGAAGTTCTCGATGCTGCAGATGACCGCGAAGTTGTCTGCGCGATCGCGGATGACCTCGAGCTCGTATTCTTTCCAGCCGAGCAGGCTCTCTTCGATCAAGCACTCGTGCGTCGGGCTCTGCTGAAACGCCCAGCGAATCGCGTGGTCGAACGCCGACTTGTCACGCGCGATGCCGCCGCCCGAGCCGCCCATCGTGAACGAGGGCCGCAGGATCAATGGAAAACCCAGTTCCGTGACCGCGCGTTCAGCATCTTCGAGCGAACGCGCGAGCACGGAGCGTGCGACCGACAGACCGATCTTCCGCATCGCGTCGTTGAAGAGCGCGCGGTCCTCGGCCTTGCGGATGGCTTCGACGCTCGCGCCGATCAGCTCGACGCCGTGCTTTTCGAGAACGCCCGACTTCGCCAGCTTCAGCGCCAAGTTGAGCGCCGTCTGGCCGCCGAGCGTCGGCAAAATCGCATCCGGCTTCTCGCGCGCGATGATCGCTTCGAGCACATCCTCATCGAGCGGCTCGATGTAGGTCCGATCGGCGAACTCCGGGTCGGTCATGACCGTGGCCGGATTCGAGTTTACCAGGATGACTTCGTAGCCTTCCTGGCGGAGGGCCTTTGCGCCCTGCGTGCCGGAGTAGTCGAACTCGCACGCCTGTCCGATCACGATAGGACCCGAGCCGATCAGCAGGATCCTTCGAATATCATCGCGGCGGGGCATGCTGCGGCGTGGTGCTACCAGAGCCGGTCCCCCGCCGCAAGCCGGAGAAATCCTCGCGCCGCTGCGCTCGTGGCTCACGGCTCGACGTCGCTCGCCTCGGTCGCAGGACTAGTCTGCCGCGTCGGCCGGATTGTCGGAAAGCAGAGGCAGGAGCGCCTTGACGAGCGCCTGACCGCGCTCTCCGCGGCCGCTCACCACACACGTGCGCTCGTCTTTGCCGAGGTCGATGTTGATCCAGAGACCGTGGCTGCCGAGCTCGCCGGCGAACTTGTCGCCCCACTCGACGAGCACGATCGCGTCCGTGCCGATCCGAGGCAGAAGCCCGAGCTCGGCGAGGTCGTCGCCGGGTGCCAGGCGATAGAGGTCGGCGTGGATGACCGGCATGCGGCCAGGAAACTCGTGCACCAGCTCGAAGGTCGGGCTGGTCACCGGGACCGACGCGGGCACGCCGAGGCCACGTGCGATCGAACGCACGAGCGTCGTCTTGCCGGCGCCGAGATCACCGGTGAGCACGACCAGATCACCCGGCTCGAGCACGCGTGCGAGCGTGCGGCCGAAGACCTGCGTGGCTCGCCGGGACTTGAGCACCCGCCGGATCTCGGGAGCAACCTGATCAGAAGCCATGAAGACGATTGTGCGGCATCTGCGAGTTTTCGTCATCCACGCTTAGGCCGCGATGCTTCGCGCGGCTATGGCGCGTAGGCTTGGCGCGATGCGCCAGCTCGCTTTCGTCCTATCGCTTTGGGTGTGCGCGCCGGTGTTCGCTGCACCGCCAAGCGAACCCATGCCGCGGCACTGGGTCCGGCTGGAGGCGACGCTCGATCCTTCGAAACATCGCGTGGACGGCGAGGCTTGGTTTTCCTTCGTGAACACGGCGAATCGCGCGGTGTCCGAGCTGTACCTGCACCTGTATCCGAACGCGTTCGCGAGCGAGGACACGGTGTTCATTCGCGAGGGTGGCGGGCAGATTCGCTCGAAGTCGCTCGCCGCCAGGGGCGGCATCACGTTGTCCGTGCTCGAGATCGCCGGTGGGGCTGATTTGCTGGCGGGGGCCGAGACCGAGCTCGTGTCGAGGGACAAGACTCAGCTGCGGGTGAAGCTGCCTGCTCCGGTGCAGCCGGGGGCGGCGCTCGAGCTGCACGCGCGGTTTCGCACGCAGCTGCCCGAGATCGTCGCGCGCAGCGGTTACGCCGGGCAGTTTCACATGCTCGGGCAGTGGTTTCCGAAGCTGGCGAAGCTCGAAGCGGACGGGACGTTCGCGAGTTTTCCGTACCACGGGTTCGGCGAGTTTTATGCGGACTTTGCCGACTATGAGCTGACGTTGCGCGTGCCGCGCGCGTACGTCACCGCAGCGGGAGGCACGCGCGTCGCTTCGCGCACGGTCGGTTCGCTGCGCGAGGATCGATTCGTCGCGCCGCGGGTGCACGACATCGCAGCGGCCTGCTACCCCGAGTTCGAGCGGTACCTGGGGCGCTCCGATGCAGTCGCGATCGAGGTGTACGCGCCGCGCGGGTATCGAGCTGCGGCCGAGCGGCAGCTGCAGTTGATGGCGGCGGGCCTCAGATACTTTTCGGCTGCGTACGGCGCGTATCCGTATCCGCAGCTGACGGTCGTGATTCCGCCACGCGCCGGCGGTGGCGCCGCTGGGATGGAGTATCCGACGCTGTTTTTGTCCGGCGGGCCGTGGTGGGCGTTGCCCGCCTGGTTGCCGGATGCAAACCAGGACATCGTCGCAGTCCACGAGCTCGCCCATCAGTGGTTCTCGGGTATGATCGCGACGAACGAGGTCGAGATTCCGCTCCTCGATGAAGGCCTCGCCGAGTGGAGCAGCCTCGAGTTCTTGCGAGCGCACTCGCGAACGCGCGGTACTCTGCTGGATCCGCTCGTGTTACTCGAAGCGGCCTTTCTGTATCGCGGGCAGCCCGTGCCGAGCTCGCTCCTGCCCGCGTACCACTACAACTACGACACTTTGGAGCGGGCGATCTACATGCGGCCCGCGCGCGTGCTCGAGCAGATCGAGCTGCGGCACGGGCGGGCGCCGCTGATGGCGGCGATGCGGCGGTATGCGCTCGCGGGGCGGTTCGAGCATCCGCGGATCGAAGACTTTTATGCGGCATTCGATCAGCAGTTCGGCAGTGGCTGGAGCGCGCGCGAGCTCGCACCGGCGCTCGAAGGCAAGCTGGACATGGTGGATGCCGGAACGGTGCGGCCGGCAGTGACGCGATTTTTCGCCGACGTCTGGTTTTGGGTTCAAGTCGTGCTGCACGTGCTCGGGCCATGACGGTAAAGACGGGCGTGTTCGTTCGAGTTTCGCGTGCGTGGCCGGTGACGATCGGGCTGTACGTGTTTCAGTGCTTGTTCGCAGCGACGTTTGCGTTGCCGTTTGTGCAGAGCATTTCGGTGCCGGGCGTGCTGCTGCGGCCGCAGGTGGCGGAGTGGGTCGGTATCTTGAGGCTCGTCGATGGGTTCGATCAGGGGGCGAGCAGGCGAGCGCTCTTGCCGCTCGCGCTCGCCGCGCTGAACTATCCGTGGTTGAGCGTCGCGTGGTTGCGCGCTTTAGCCGAAGAAGAGCCGTTTACGGAGCACGCGCGATTTGCGCTCGGCCGGTATCGGGCGGCGGTCGGCGTAGCTGCGAGCGTGGTGGTCGGGCTGGGTGTGTTTGCGGCTGCGAGTGCACTGGCGGCACACGGGGTTCGCGCGGCGTTTGCAGGTGGGCTCGACGAGCGCGCGCTCGACCTCGCACGCCTCGCGTGTTTCGTGCCCGCAGTTGTCGGTGCAGTCTGGCTCGTGACCGTGCAGGACGCGGGCTATGCCGCCGTGAGCGGCAACCTGCGAGGCTGGCGCGAGATCGGTCGAGCGGCCCTGTCTGGCGCGACGGTGCGGCTGGTCGGACTACGCGCGCTGATGTTGCTCGGTCAGATCGTGCTAACACTTGCAGCGTGGGCCATCCCGCGGTTCACGCTTGGGCCTGGCACCGCCGCAGACTTCGTGGTGCTGGTGACGACGCAGTCGGCAGCGTTCGTGATTACGTGTCTGCGCGCGGTCTGGCTGGCGTACGTGTTGGAGGCGCAGCGCCAGCCGTAGCCGCTTCGAGCGCACGGGCGACGCGTCCGAGGGCGAGTTCGTGAAAGCCGTTCGACACGAGGCTCAGGTTGAACGGCAAACCATCTTCGCGGTGGCCAGCCGGCACGCTGATCGCGCTGAGGCGCAACGGATTCGCAAAGTACGTGTAGTAGCCCATGCGCGTGTTGAGCTCGAACGGATCGGCTTCGACCTGGTCGACCGTGTAGAGCGTGCCGACGGTCGGCGTCACGAGACATGCGACACCGTTTAAGGTCTCGCGCGCTACGACCTGCAGCTCACTCAGTCGGTGCAGCGTCGCAAACGCGTCGACTGCGCTGTATTTTCGCGCATTCGAGATCGCCGT
>DASRXR010000721.1:0-6687 GCA_035687405.1 Polyangiales bacterium | reverse complement strand
GTCGGCGATCCGCAAGATCACTTCGATCAACCGCGACCAGTCGTGGTTGTCCGAGTACACCGCCATCAGCTTCGTCAGCAGATTGCGGTTGTTCGGCTGTTGATCGAGCGCCATCACGAACGTCTCGGCCGCTGCGTCGCGGTCGCGAATGTTCTCGAGGAACACGTCGCCCGTCCGCACGAGTAGCTCGAACCGCAGCTCCGGATCGCTCGCCGTGCGCGAACGCTGCTGGAGCAGGTTGATCACTTCGCCGTATTCGCCTGCATCCGCGTGCGCACGCGTCAGACCGTCGAGCGCAGCGTTGTCGTCCGACGTGAGTTCGAGCGCACGCTTGAACGTGCTGATCGCCGCGCGTGTCTGACCTGCCTCGAGCTGGGTTTGGCCCCAGGCATTCAGCAAGTCGATCCGAGCGGCCACGTCGAGCTCGGGTTCGAACTTCGTGTACAGCCGCTCGTAGAGGCGCTCGGCCGCTTTCGCATCGCCCGTCTTACGCACGCTCGCGGCGTGACGCAGGTTGACCGCGAGATCGTCCGGCGACAGATCCCGTGCGCGCTTGAATGCATCGAGCGCCTTGTCGAGCTGCCCTTGCACCTCGTAACTCGCACCCGCGCGCTGCGCGACTTCGGCCGCTTGATCGCGCGGCAGATCGTCGAGCCGCCCGAGCACCGCACCCAAGTGCTGCGCCGCTGCTTCGTGATCGGCGTGTCGCCAAGCGATCTCACCGAGACCGACCTGCGCGAGCGTGCACGTCGGGTCGAGCTGGAGCGCCGTGTTGAACGCCTCAGCCGCCGCCGTCTCGTCTTCGAGCTTGGAGAGGTACAGGTCGCCCAGCTCGCCGTTGAGCTCCGCGCGCTCGCGATCACCTTCGCTCAGCTCGATCGCGTGGTTCAGCATCTCGATCGCGCCGTGCGTATCGCCGCGACGCGAGTAGATATGCCGGAGCGCTTGCACCGCAGCAGCGTTGGTTCGATCGGCGTCGAGTGCCTTGCGATAGCGCAAGATCGAGCCATCACGATCACCGTGCTCCTCGAGCAACTTGCCGGCACGCAGCAGGTGCTCGGCGCGCCGGTGCGGATCGGTCTCGCGATCGGCGAGGCGCTCGAATGCATCGAGTGCGGACGACATGTCGCCGACCGTGCTCTCGAGCCTCGCGAGCTCCCCGAGTGCCTCGGGCTCTTCGGAATCGAGCTCGAGGATGCGCTGACACAAGCTGATCGCACGCTCGGGCGAACCGATTTCGGTCGTCATGACGCGCTCGGCTTCGAGCAAGAGCGCCACTTTGCGACCGATGTCGGGCACCGCATTCGCGAGCCGCTCGAGCGCCTGAACGACCTGCTCGTAACGACCGACCTGCCGGTAGAGCCGCGCGAGCGAAGTGTTCGCTGCGTCGTGGCCCGGATCGATCCGCACCACTTCCTCGAACGCGACGATCGCGTCCTCGTAGTTGACGAACTCGTCTTCGAGCAGCGTGCCGATGCGCTCGAACAAGGCGATGCGTTGGCGCGGCGTCGGCGCCAGGTCCACCTGCGCGCGCAATGCTTCGAGCAGCGGTTCGTGCGACTCGCGCTCGGTGTAGACGCGCTCGAGGCCCTTCCACGCGTCGAGCTTGCGTGGAGCGACCTCGGCGACGGCCGCGTAGTGCGCTTCGGCGCGATCGATGTCGCCGAGCTGATGTTCGTACAACGACGCTAGTCTGAGCCGCGCGTCGGCCTTGAACTCACCGTCGAGCGCGGTCACGCGGCGTTCGAGCAACGTCGCGAGCTCGCGATGTTCTTCGTGCGCTTCGAGCATCTTCGAGAGCGCTTCGAGCGCTTCATCGTGCGCCGGGTCTTCCGAGAGCACGCGATCGAGCACTGCCCGTGCTTGCGCTTCGTCGTCCAACTTCTCGGCGTATACGATCGCCGCTTCGGTGCGGAAACCGCGCGCCTTGACGGGATTGAGCGAACGCTCCGCACGCGACATGTACGCTTGCGCGAGCTCGGTCCATGCTTGCGAGGCGCGGTAGATCTCCGCGGTCGCATCGAACGCCGGATCGTGCTCAGGCTCGACCGACAGCGCCTGCGAGAACCACTGCAGCGCCATGTCCCCTCGACCGAGGCGCGTTCCGTACCAGCGGCCGATCATCACGTACAGCTGCAACAGATCCTGCAGATCTTTGCGGCGCTGCGCCGCGCGATCCGCTTCGTCTTGGTTTTGCTGCGCTGCGATCGCGTCTTCCGCGGCCGCCAAGTCATCTTCCGCCGCTGCGAGCCGCGCCGCTTCGTCGTCGCTCAAGGTGAGCGCCGCATCCGCTTCGTCTTCGAGCAGCTCGTCGCCGCGCAAGCTCTCGATCTCGGCTTCGAGCTCTTCGAGCTTCGCGCGCCCATCAGCCAACTGTTGCTCGCGATCTTCGAGCTCGGCTTCCGTCGTCGCGACGTCTTGTGCGAGCGCTTCGAGGTCGGCTTCGATCGCGGACGCCGCGTCTACGAGCACTTCAGCCTGGCGTGCGAGCGCGGCAAGCTCGGCTTGCTGCGCCGGCGTGGGTTGCTGACCGGCACGCGTCTCGGCGAGCTCGTACTGCTCGACCGCGTTTTCAGCTTCGGCGTGTGCGTCCTCGTGCAGCGCCTGACGCTCGTCTGCGAGCGCACGTGCTTCGCGCACCTGCTGCGTCGCTTCGGCTGCGTGAGACTCGAGCGTCAAGAGCTCGCGATTCAGCACCGCGAGGCGCTGCTCGAGCTCACCGACCTGCACCAGCTGCTCTTCGCGCTGGGCGCGATCGAGCGCGGCACGGCCCTCTGCTTCTTCCGCGACTTCCGCCTGCACCTCGACGAGCCGCTCGCGCGCCACGCTCACAGCCGCTTCGGCCTCGAGCCGAATCACTTCTTGGTCTCCGAACAGAGTCGCGTGACTCTGCTGCGCCGCTTCGCTCAGTGCTTCGAGCGCTTCGGTCGCGCGATCCGGATGCCCTGCGATCAAGCGCTCGATCGCACGCTGCGCGCGCCCGTCGTTCGGGTTGTGCACGAGCGCCTGGACCCAAGCGATCGTCGCGTTCTCGGGATCTTGCAGCTTCTCTTCGTAGACGGTCGCAACTTCGTGCAGGAGCCCGGTGCGCGCCTCGGAGTTGTTCTCGGTTTCGACGCGATCGAGCAGCAGCTCGAGCAGGCCGCCAAAGTTTCCCGAAGCACGCCGCGCGACTTCCAAGCCGCGACGCGCGATCTCATTGCCCGAGTCGAGATCGAGAATCTGTTGATACGCCGCTTCAGAGCGCAGCGGATCTTTCAGGTCGCTCTCGTAGATCCGTGCCGCCTTGAACAGCAGCGACAAACGTTCTGCGCCGTCTTGCACGACGCGCGAGGCTTCTTGGAACACGGTCGCCGCGCGATCCCAGGCCCCCGACTCACGCGCGAGACTTTCGACGCCGTCAGCGGCGTGCTCGTCGGTCGGGTTCGACAACAACTCCGTCCGAGCCTGCGCGAACGCGAGCTCGTCGAGCGGACGACGCTTGCCAGGACGCCGGACGGCGGTGTCGAGCGCTTCGAGCAACTCTTCCGAGTTCCGATATCGCTCTGCCGGATCCTTTTCGAGGCACTTGAGCACGAGCGCATCGAGCGACTCGGAGATCCAACCCTTGCGACCGTACGTCGACGGCGCTTCGGGACTGGCGGATACGTGTTGCGCGATTACGTCGATCGCACTCTCGCCCAAAAACGGCGCGCGTCCCGTCAGCGTTTCGAAAATGAGCGTGCCCATGCCGTACACGTCGCTGCGTGCATCCGGCTCTTGGCCGCGCGCTTGCTCGGGCGCCATCGCCTTGGCGGTGCCGATGATCGGCAACACCGTCGTCACGTCGACTTTCGGTTCGGCGCGCGAGAGTAACCGTTCGGCGCCGGCATCGACGAGCACGCCCGTGAAGTCGGCGTCTTGGCCCTCTTCGTCGGACGAGCGCATCACGAACACGTTTTCGACCTTCACGTCGCCGTGCACGAGGCCGCGCTTGTGGAGCGCCATCAAACCGCGAAGTACGCCTTCGAAAATCGCGCGTGCTTCATTGATATGAAGTGGCCCGGTGCGCTTGATACGTTCGCCGAGCGGCTGCCCGCCCACGAACGCTGCAGCGACCCACGGCCGCAAGTCATCGAGCTGGCCGACGCCCAGGATTTGCGCGAGCCCTTCGGAGCGCAGCGACTGCATGACACGTGAGACGGTCGTGAAGCGATGTACTGCCGCGCGATCGCGCGCGAACTCCGGACGTATCACTTTGAGTGCAGCCTGGCTGCCGCTCTCAGCTTCAGCCAGATACACGACCGACAAGCCACCTTCGCCCAGCTTCTTTACGACCTTCAGGTGACCGACTTGAGTTCCCGGGGCGAGCTCGCCATTCGCCATGCCCCTGAGCGCGGTGCGCATGCCCGTGTCTGCTTCGGTCGAAGTCAGCAAGATCGCGTCGACTAGCGCAGCGAGTGCATCTTCGTGGACGCAGTATCCGACCAGGGACCGGGCGAAAGCTCCCTTACTCGCAGTGCCGCCCACAAGCGTCGGATCGAATCCGAGTACGTCGGCGCTCAGTCGCATCATGTCATCGAGGTCGTAACGACGTTCGAGCTCGCCTTGAACGAGATTCAGAGCGGAGTTGTTCATGGACTTTCCTGACAGGGCTACCTCAGTGTCATGCAAGCGAAGAACGTCAAGACGCGCGGCGGGCGGGTCCCTACGCGTGCGCGCAGTGTATGCAATGCCGACCGACCGAACGGCAGTAGTTTTATCTGGGTTTCTGTACGGAATCTACACATGCCTGCAAATTAGGGCGCTATCCGTGCGCCGAGCAAGCGCGTAACTAACTGATGTCACACGTCATTTTCGAGTTCTGTGGGCGGGAATACGCCGCCGTTGACGGCGACCGACTGCTCGACGTCTTGGACGATTCTGGGGGCCACGGACTGCCGCTGGCGTGCCGCGCTGGCAACTGTGGCGCTTGCCGCGTGCGCGTTCTTGAAGGCGAGTCGGCACTCGCGCAGCCCACAGCTGCAGAACAAAACTTGCTCGACCTGTGCGGTGCGCAGCGCAACGAGCGGTTAGGGTGTCAGATCCGAGTCAAACCGCGATCGGATGCAAAGACTGCGCGTCGCGTGCGAATCGAGCGAGTGTAAGGAAGCAATCGCGGGGCTGGGTCTGATCCCGCTGGTGCGATTACGACAGAGTCTTCGGCGGTTCGGTCGCACTCGAAGGGCTCTGCGCCATCCGTAAATACATCTGGGCGGACTTGTCAGCCGGCTCGATCTTGAGCGCTTCTTGCCACTGCTCGATCGCGCGCGTCCGTTGACCACTGACCAATAACAAAACGCCCATCGCTATCCGCGCCGGGATGTATTTTGGTTTGACGCGAATCGCCTCTTCGAGCTCATACCGCGACGCCGCGAGATCACCCATCTGCCGGTAGACGTTTGCGAGCCGCACGCGCAGGTCCGCGAACTGCGGGCATAAGCGCACCGCGTTGCGATACTCCTGCACCGCTTCGTTCGGCATTCCCACGTCCAAATAGGCTTGCGCGAGGTCGGCGTGAATGTTCGCGATCTTGCCCTTGGCAAACGCGTCCACCTGATCGCTTCCGTGACCATCGCGCAGGATCGCGCTTCGATACACCTGCTGCGCCTTGTCGTACTCGCCGAGATCGTTATAGGTCACCGCGAGGTTCAGCGCGGCTTCCGTATAGTTCGGGTTCTGATCGAGCGCGCGACGAAACTCTTCGCGCGCTTCTTCGAGCCGACCTTTGTCGTGATGGATCACGCCCATCATGTTGTGAACGTCGGCGAAGCGGTGACCGCCTTGCGCGATCACCTTCAACAGAAAGTGCTCGGCCTTGTCGTACTCGCGCTTCTCGTAGTGCTCCCGGCCGAGCGCGATCGCTTGCTTTAGCTTGTCGTCGACGTCCATTGGGCATGGCAAGCGTACTGTGCACGGCCAGACCCGATCAACATAAGCACAACGATCTCAGCTTCCTAGCCGCTGTAGGCGGGACCGCGCCGTTTCGACCTCAGCGCTCTTCGGAAAGCGCTGCGTGATCTCGGCAAACGCCCTTTTCGCCTCGGACCACTGCTTGAGCTCGACGTAGGTGTCGCCGAGCAGCAACAATGCCTCCGGCTCGTAGCCGCTAGTAGGATACGCAGTGATCAGCGTGCGTAGCCGCCCTATCGCCGCCTGAGGGAAATCTCGGCGTAGGTAGAAGCGGGCCACATAGAGTTCATGTGCGGCGAGCAGACGAATGGCGTGATGCGCCATGCGGTTCGCGCGCGCCACCAGCGGATCGTGCGGGAAATCGACTACGAAGCGACTGAGCAGGCGCAAGCTTTCACGCGTGTAATGTTGCTCACGCTCGAAGGTCGAGGGCGAGAAGATCCACTCGCTCGGGATCTGCTGATAGTTGCTGAGCGCAACCATGAAGCGCGCGTATGGCACTTCCACGTGTGAGGGCCGGTAACGCACGAACTGCTCGTAGGACTGGATGGCCTCGGTGTACTTGCCGTCTTTGAACAAGCAGTCCGCGGCGCGAAGCTCCGCAAGCGCCGCAAATCGCGTGTACGGATAGAGCCTACGCACGTTGCGAAACTGCGGCTCGGCCTGAATGCACTCGTCGTCGTAGAAGTGATCGAGTGCGTCTGCGTAGGCTTGGCGCGCTTTGTCCCCGTAATCGAGACTCGCCGAGCTCGTGGT
>DASRXR010000720.1:0-2950 GCA_035687405.1 Polyangiales bacterium | reverse complement strand
CGTCATCCGTATCCAGGTAATCCGGCGAGCCATCGACGTCGCTATCGAGGTTCTTCTCGAGGGCAGTCGGAATCCCGTCGCCGTCGTCATCGGCATCGAGGTAGTCGGCGAGCCCGTCCCCGTCCAGGTCGACGTCGCCGTTCGCTCGCTCGAGGAAGTCCGATACCCCGTCCCCGTCGGAGTCCTGCATGACATCGATGAAGCCACCATCCGTGTTCCAGACGGATCCATCGAGCGTCGGCGTTCCCAGAGGACCCTTGGGGTCCTTGTCGTCACCGGTACATCCGCTTCCAACAGCCACGATCAAGACTGCGGTCCACCACCAAACACTCCGTGACCCCATTCAGCTAAAGCTCCCGGTTACGACTTTTTATACAGCTCGTCTGTACAGCCTAACTCGGGGCCATGTAGCAGTGAAAGTGTAGGAATGCCCTATTCATGTAAATAGGGAGGTCTCTGGAGGCTTGTGTGCGTTCTGGATTGGCCAACGCTGGTTGGGTCAGACCTCGGCTACTGCAGGGCTACTGCAATACATCGAAGTCGAGACCACCCACGTAGGCGTAGCTCACGAACCGGTCAAACCCGTAGACGATGATCGCCACCTCTCGGTCGGACACGATGGTGTGCACGCCGTCCTGCTGGTTGCCCGGGAGGATCGATGGGATCTGACCGCCCTTGATCTGCGGGAACGCGAGCTGGCAACGATGCACGACCCAGTCGATCTCGGTCGGCGATGGCTCCATGTCACCACCGGTCACGCCGCTGTTGGCTGCAGCATCCCAACCGGGCACCGACGACGTCACACATGTACCCGGCAAGTCGCCACCATCGAAGCGAATGCGCGCATCGCGCGGCGCCATGATGTTCACGAAGTCGAAGATGTACTTGTCCGGTGTGAGGAAGATGTAGTCGCGCCGGTACTGCCGAATCGGCGGGACCGCGATGATCGAGGGATCGCCACCGGGATACTGCCGCGGGATGCCGGTCACGCCTTGGCTGCCGAGCGCTTGCAGCACTTGGACCGGACTATCGGCGCGAATCAGCACGTCGCGATCCGCCCGCAAGGTTCGATCGCCGCGCTCTAGCAGAATGAAGTCGTCATCGGGCGGCGCGAGCGTCGTTCGCACGCGCGTCCGACCGGAAGTCGCGACCACGCGAATCCACTCGGGCTCCTCGACGTTTGCGACGAGCATCGTGCCGTCCACCGATGCCCCATTCAAAACCTTCGTACGCTGCGGCATACGACCGACCAAGTAGTCGTTGCCGGCGCTCGAGTCGGGGAGCAGCTGCTCTTCCAGGTGATCGGCGCAGCATTGCCGCTTCGCATACGTACCGAACATCGGCACGTCCGAAGCCTCACTGCCGACGAATACCACGACGTTGTGATTCGCGGAGATCAGCGTCCCGGTAAAGTCCGCGTTGAAGCCCTGCGTCTCCAAGTTGATCACGTCGAACGGACCGATATCGATGCTGAACTTCCCGCCTGGGCCCGACTCCGGCACGGGACCCGCACCGACGACGCGCACCACTTCGGCGCCGAGATCGATGTCGACCTTCGTCGCCGCTTCGGTGCCCATGATCGTCAAAAACGCGCGCAGGTCATCGTTGCTCGTCGTGTTGTCGAAGTCCTGCTCCGGATTGTCGGAGTCGCCGATCGTCTGCGGCCAACCGACCACGGTGTACCGCGAACCGAGCGCAGAGGTCGGATACAGCAGTGACGCATCGTTCGAGAACACGTTCACGTTCTCGAGCGGATTGAACTGGTACGCAGTGATCGGCAGCACCGAGGTCACGCGATAGGCAGTCGAGCTCACTGCCGTGTGCGTGCCGTCGTTCAACCCCGTCGCACTCGAGCCATCGACTTCGCGACGCGGCAGCTTGAACACCTCGAGGTCGCCCGGCGCAACGCGCCGACGCTCGACCAGCTGCACGTTCGCCGGCTCGCCCCACAGCCCCGTGTTCAGGTCGACGCGCACTTCCACCGGCACGCGATTCGGGTTCGCGACTGCAACCGCGTATTGCTGCGCCGACGCGTTGTTCATGTCGCTCAGAGCGGCGTTGTCGAGGTCGGCCGCGTAGAACTCGCAACCGACATAGCCACGCAACTGCTCCGCGACTTCACACGCCTTCTGACATTGCGCGTTGGAGCAGATCTCACCGGCGTTCTCGAGGTCGCATTGCGCGACGTCTTTCCAACCACTGCCGTCGTCGGCACACGACTGAACTACGTCTTCGTTGCAATCGGGACCATCGGAATCCGAGCAAGTCTTGCAGCGCATGTCGCCCGGCGAACAAGCGACGCAACCGCGCGCGACGTCACACAAGAGGCCCATCGCACTGCAGTCGGTCTCGACCGACTCGAGGAACTCCTCCGACGCCATGCAACGGTAGTGCTTGTTGCCGGCGCACACGCTCGTGTCGCCCGTCTTACAGACTTGGACGGGCGCTTGGTTAGCGCGATCGCCCGCATCTGGGAGCGGCGGTAACCCGATCTGACGCGGCTTCAGATCGCAACCGATCCCCGCGAGCATCAACCCTAACGCGACCAGCCAGAGGCGCATAACCACGCGTAGCCTGAAATCTTCGCGTTGTCACGCACGGCAAACTGTTGAATTAGTCAGCGACGGGCAGTCAAAACATTGATCGCCGTGTGCGTAAAGTAACGCGGCGCCAACTGCGCGTAGCGGAACTGGTTGTACTGGAACTCGTCGATCTTCACTGCCGTCACGGTCCAGTTCAAAAAGCCCGAAGCAAGGTCCGCCTGCCCGTCGATCATCGAGAAGTCAGGCACAGGGACGTTGCGCGCATCGCCCGGCAGAATCTCGGACCAGACCGGGAAACCCGTGCCATCCGCGATGTCGACGATGATCAAATCCGCCGCCTCACCCTCGAGCTCGAAGCGCAGCGTGCGATCGCTCGGTAACATCCCACCCGTAGCCGGCGACAGTGC
>DASRXR010000719.1:0-6918 GCA_035687405.1 Polyangiales bacterium | reverse complement strand
CTCCGAAGCCAGCTCCGGCTCCGCAGCCGGCGGCTTCAGTTAACAGCGCGCCGCCGGCTCCACAGCCCACGGCTTCGGCCAGCAGCGCGCCGCCGACTTCGCAGCCGGCAGCTTCGGTTTCGAGCGCGCCGCACGCAGCTGCGCCGGCCCCGCAGCCACGCGCGGCAGCAACCTCACAAGCCGCACCGGCTCCGGCCCCGCAGCCACGCGCGGCAGCAACCTCACAAGGCGCATCGGCTCCGGCCGCACAACCCGCCCCGGCTGCGCAATCCGCGCCGGTCGACCCGCCACTCGAAGTCGATGGCATCCTCGGCGGTGACTGGCTCAAGATCGTGACTGCGCTGAAGCACAGCCAACCCGCGTTGGCTGCAGTGCTCGATCACGGCATGCCGCTCGAAGTGAGCGCGCGCCTGTTGAAGATCGGTTTTCCGGACGGCTCGTTTTTCGGCCGCCAAGCGCAAAGCTCGAGCGCCCGCCAGGGGATTTTGCGCGCGGCGGAGCAAGTGTTCGGCTCACGACCCGAATTGCAGTTCGGGCGTAGCGACCCTGCAGCTTCGGACGGCGCAGGCGATCTCACCCTCGCCGCGGCTGCTGCATCGAACAAGAAAGCGCGTCAAGATGGGCGTCGCGAGGCCGCGCTGAAACATCCGCGCGTCCAAGAAGCGATGGAAGTGTTCGAGGAGTCGGAGCAGAGCGTCGACATTCAAGTCGACATGGAATGAGCGCACATGCGGATGAAGGAGACACGAACATGAAGTTTCGCGGCGGAATGAGCGAGCTGATGCGGCAAGCGAGCCGGTTGCAGCGCAAAGTCGCCCAGCGAAAAGACGAGCTGAAGACCGAAACGGTCGAAGCGAGCGCCGGCAACGACAAGGTGAAGGTCGTGGTCAACGGCGGTCGCGAGCTCGTCAGCATCGCGATCGATCCTGAGCTCCTCAAGGAAGAAGATCTCGGGATGGTTCAAGACTTGATCGTCGCCGCGGTCAACGCGGGAATGACCAAGAGCAACGACATGGTCGAAGCCGAGATCGAAAAAGTCACGGGTGGTGTTTCGATCCCCGGTCTCGTTTAGCGACGCGTATGAGCGATCCGATCGCGGAGTTGATGGGGCTCTTGGCTCGGTTGCCGGGTATCGGCGAACGCACCGCGCTTCGGCTCGCCTACCACGTGCTCGGCGCTCAACCCGACTACGCGCGCGCTCTCGGAGACTGCCTGCGCGATTTGCATTCGCGCGTGCGTCGCTGTGAGCGCTGCCGCAACTACACCACCGAAGCACTGTGCCGGGTCTGCCAGGACACGCACCGCGATCCCAGCTTGTTGTGCGTGGTCGCGCGGCCGCAGGATCTCGCCGCGCTCGAGCGGAGCAACGTGTTCCGCGGCCGGTACTACGTGCTCCACGGAATGTTGTCGCCCCTCGACGGGATGGGGCCCGAGACGATCGAAATCGCCCCGCTCGAACGGCAGATTCGCGAAGACGGCGTCGCCGAGGTGATCATCGCGACCCCGCTCAGCGTGGAAGGCGAAGCGACTGCGTTGTTCGTGGCGCAGGAGCTGCGGCCGCTGGGCGTAAAGACCACGCGGATTGCGAGCGGTTTACCGCACGGCGGCGAGCTCGAATACACCGACCAGGTCACGCTCGCGCGCGCTCTCGACGGCCGGCGCGATCTCTGAACGTCTGACTGCTCTGGCTGCCCGCCTGTCGATCGGGCTTTTTCAGAACCGCGGGCGCGTGTAACTCTGCGGCAGGTTTCGCCTGCTGGAGGGGACATGCCGACCAAGGCTACAAATCACTTGCGCGGACTGCTGCGGATCCAGCCGGCGGACGCAGGGCTCTTCGCGCTCGTGATGGCGATCGTCGGGTTGATGATCGTGCCGCTGCCGACGTGGCTCATGGACTTGCTGCTCGCGTCGAACCTCGCGCTCGCGATGTTGATGCTCATCACGGCGTTGCGGATCCCTTCGGGCGTCGCGTTCAGCACGCTTCCGACCGTACTGTTGCTCACGACGCTGTACCGGCTCGCGCTGAACGTGTCTTCGACGCGATTGATCTTGCTGCAAGCCGATGCCGGTCAGGTGATTCGCGCGTTCGGTGAGTTCGTCGTGCGCGGCAACTACGCGGTCGGCGCAGTCGTGTTTTTGATCATCACGCTGATTCAGTACCTCGTCGTCGCAAAGGGTGGCGAGCGCATCGCCGAGGTCGGCGCCCGGTTCACCCTCGACGCCTTGCCGGGTAAGCAGCTCGCGATCGACGCGGACCTGCGCGCGGGGGCGTTGTCGCCCGATGCGGCACGCGAGCGGCGCGCGCTCCTCGAACGCGAAAGCCAGTTCTACGGAGCGATGGACGGCGCGATGAAGTTCGTGAAAGGTGATGCGATCGCCGGCATCGCGATCGCGGTCGTGTGCTTCATCGGCGGCACGAGTATCGGCGTGTTCGTGCAGGATCGGAGCTGGGCCGACAGTGCGCGCGTGTTTGGGCTGTTGACGATCGGCGATGCGCTCGTGTCGCAGATCCCATCGCTCGTGATCTCGACTGCAGCCGGTCTGGTCGTGACGCGCGTCGCAGAGCATCAGCGACCACGATCGCTCGGCGAGGACATCGCCTCGCAGCTGCTGGCAACGCCGCAAGTGCTCGCGGGTACAGCCGTGTTCGTGCTCGCGCTCGGGATCGCGCCGGGGTTGCCGGCGGTGCCATTCGTGCTGCTGGCGGTCCTGTTGGGTGGCGCCGCGTTTCTGACCCAACGCGCTGCGGATCTGCATACTCGCCCGACTCCGGTGGTTCGGGGCCGAGTGCAGCTCGACCTCGGACGGGTGCCGAGCGATCCGGACCGCGGGCAGCTGGAGCAAGCCTTGGTACGTGCCGCTGAGGGCTGCAGCAGGCGGCTCGGGTTGCCGAGGCCGAGCGTTGCGGTCGCATTCGACGCGGCGCTCGAGCCGGACGCGTTTACGCTGAAGCTACGAGAGGCGCCCGTGTTGCGGGGCTACGTACTGGTGGCGAGTGAGCTCGTGGATCGGGTCGACCGCGAGTTTGCCGGCGTACTGTCGCGCAATGCGCGCGAGTTGCTGGATGTGCACGACGTGCAGACGAAGCTCGACGAGACGGCGCTGCGCACGCCGCAGCTCGCGCGTAGTGTGGTGCCAAAGGCGATCTCGCTCACGAGCCTGACGACGTTGTTGAGGCAACTGCTCGACGAGTCGGTCGGCTTGCAGGCGTGGGACCGCATCCTCGAGGCCGTGTGTGCTGCGGCGGAGCATCCGCAGCACCAGCAACTCGAGCGAGTGCGGCGCGCGCTGCGGGAGCAGATCATTCACGACTTGCACCCGCGCGAGCTCGAGGTGCATCGGCTCGATCCGTTGATCGAAGATGCGGTGCGAGAATCGATCGTGACCCGAGGTGCGGAGCGGGCTCTGGCGCTCGCGCCCAACCTCGCGAAGGACATCGTGGCGGCGGTGAGACTCGCGCTGACCGGCGATACGAGTGCCAGTCTGCTGACCCAAACCGACATCCGGCGTTTTGTGTACGAGTTGCTGGCGCCGGAGCTGCCGCACGTCAGGGTCCTCAGCTACGACGAGATTCCACCTGCAGCCGTGGTCGAAGAACTGGAACCGATCCGCGTATGAGCACGGAACCTGCTGCTCTGCCGAGCGCAAGCGTCGCCGCGCGCGAAGCTCGGACCGAAGTTGCGGGTGCGCTCGTTGCGTGCAACCCGCTGCCGCGGTGGCTTGCTCGCTTCTCGCAGCGCTTTCCGGGGTTCACCGCGCGCTATCTCGCGCTCGATCCTCGCAGCCTTGGACTCGTTCGCATTTATCTCGGGTGTTTGCTGCTCGCGGACTTGCTGCGACGCATTCCCCACCTCAGCACCTGGTACACGAATGCCGGGCCGCTTCCCAATCACGTATTGTTGTGGCGGCCGATCGCCGAGTATCAGTTCTCGCTCTTCTTTCTCGTCACGCACCGCGGTGAAGCGGTGTTTCTGTTCGTGCTGTGCGGGCTGGTCTTTGCATTGTTTGCTGCCGGCTATCGCACGCGCCTGATGCACTTTCTGTCGCTCGTCGCGATCTGCAGCTTGCACAACCGCGTCGCCATGTTCGAAGACGGGAGTGAAGTCACGACGCGTTTGCTCACGTTTTGGACCCTGTTTCTGCCGCTGGGCGCGCGCTTCTCGTTCGATGCCGTGCGCGCTGCAGCTGTAAGCGGCGTCGAGACGCGCGATGTCCGCCCTGCGATCTCGCTGGCGGTTCCCTGTATCCTGCTTCAAGTCGCCCTGCTCTACACGTTCAACGTCCTGCACAAGACGGGTGATACGTGGCGCGATGGCACGGCTGTCCACTACGTCCTGCACCAGGACCGCATCGTCACTTGGCTCGGTTGGCAGCTGCGGCCGTTCGTGACCCTCGGCGCGAGCCGCTTCATGACGTATTCTGCAGTCTTGACCGAAGCAGTCTTGCCGCTGCTCATTTTGTCGCCGATCGCGACGAAGCTCACGCGCCGTGTCGCGATCATGTTCGCGATCGGATTGCACGCGGGCTTCGCGTTGCTCCTCAACCTCGGCATGTTCTCGTTCAACATGCTCGGCTTCTTTTTGTTGTTGTTGTCCGATCGCGACTGGGCGTGGCTCGCACGGCTTCCGCATGCTGCGACGCGGCGCATCGAATCTTTCGTCCGCCGCTGGGTGGACGCTTGGGGCTGTCGCCCGCAGGCCCCACCCTCGCCTTTGCGTCGGCGCTTCGCAGCGGTCGCAACGCAAGGCCGCGAAGCCCTCGTCGTGTTGTTCGCGATTGCGCTCGGCAGTCAGATGATGGTCGAAAATCAGTCGCTGCCCGAGGCGTTGCGGGTTCGCCACCAGCCGCTCGCGTTGCGGCTGCTCGTCGAATATCCACGTTTCATGGAAGGCTGGAGCATGTTTGCGCCCGAAGCGCCCAAACACGACTCGTTGCTGATCGTCGATGCCATCACTGTGGAGGGGCGCCATGTCGATCCGATCAACGAGCTCGCAAGTCGGGTTTCGAGTGTGCCCGTGAGCGGGATTCCGGAGTACCTCGATCAAGACGACACCTGGTGCGACTACACGACGAACATCGTCGGGCGTGAAGACTATTACGGCACGCTCGCCGAATTCATTCGCGCGTACCCGAAGCGGACACATCGGGCGCGCGATCGGATCGAGTCATTCGAGGTCTGGCTCCTCGAAGACGACAGCCCTCCACCGGGCGAGTCGAAGCCGAGTAATCCGCGCCGATCGCTCGTGTTGAAAGAGTGAAAACAGCTCCGCGCAGCGGAAGCAACAGGGAGCCGCCTTACTACAGCGGTGATCGTCAACGCTACCGCTCCCGCACCTCCCTCTCGCGCGAAGTCTGCGCCCGCGCCAACCAAGCCCGCAGCTCTTCATCATGGGCAAGCAGCACTCCCAGCAGCGCTCCCAGCGCAGCGAACAGCACCACCGTCGACAAATAGAAGTGCAAAGCGACGTCCGGCTCGAGTGTGGTGAAGTACTGCAAGCCGCACATCCCAAGCACGATCAGCCACACCCAGGCATCGCGCGCGGAAAGCACCGGCGCGTTCTCCTTCCGCTCCGCAGCCAACAGCGGCAACAGATACACGAAGTGCAAATAGTAGTTCGCCGGGTAAAACAGCACGGGCACGAGGCACAACCCGAGCACGGCTGCGCGCTCGATGCTCATAGTCCGGCCGAGCCACGCTACGGCTGCGGAGCACACCGCCATCACCCCAACGTACAGCGGCCAACGCGCACGAAGCACGCGGGCTTGATCGTCGGTGCCGGCGATCAGGTTGCGGAGCGCGACGCACGCCGGATGTGGGTCCGACTCGATCTTTGCGACCTTCGCCCACCATTCGATCCACGAGCCCGGTCCAAGAATCAGCGCCGAAACGCCAGCGCTGATCACAGCTGCTGCGAGTGCGCCTGCAGCAACCCGCAAGATCGCTCCCTCGTCGCGCTGCAGCTCTGACCAGCGGGGCAATCGCCGTGTGCGAACCAAATTCGTCCCAACCCGAAACACGGTCGGTAGTGCTGCACCGGCGAGTGCGAGGATCGGGAACGCTCGAATCATCGTCGCGAGGCCGAGCCACGCGCCCCCCTGAAGCGTGTGACCGCGCCGCAACGCGCACAGCCCAAACGCCAGATACGCGAGCCAGTCGTGACGCAAGGTCGCGCCCGACCAATTCGTCCCGTACATGACGAAGTCGTTCGCGCCAAACACGAGCGCGCTCGCGAGCATGGTCCGAAGCCCGAACGTGCGAGCGATCGCAATGAATGCAGCCAGCATCAGCGCGAGATCGATCAACCCCATCCACGTGAACGCGCCTTGGCTCGGCGGGACCACCGAAAACAGTCCGTGTGCGATCGCCATCCACACCGGAGTCGCGTTTCCACCGTAGTCGATCAGCGTGTCGAGATAGCTGTGATCGCCCATCGCGCGCCGAAACCAGTCCGTGTCGGCGCGGTACGCCGCCCAGCGCTCAGGCGTAAAGTGCGTGCGGATCGAGCCGATCTCGGCCCTGCGATCTGCGACCGACACGACTTCGAACGTCTCGAGGTCACGCACCGGTTGTTCGGCAAGACGATCGAGCCCTTGATCCCCGAACTGCTCCGCGTAGGCGGCGAGGTCCGCATCGTAGATGTGGACATAGCTGAGCTCGGCAAAGTATTTCGCTGTCGGATAGTACTGGCGCAGATCAAAAAGATGCGCGAACGACCACCGGCCTTGATGGTCGTTCCAAAATTGCGGGTGACCCAAGTTGTAGAAAGCGCCGATCCCGAGTGCGGCGCACAGAGCGAGCACGCTCGTGCAGAGCACACGCGATGCGGGCCAGCGTGCCGGTGAAAACATCTCGCGGGCGATCGCAGCCGCGCCGACGCACGCGATCATTCCGCGCACCAACGAGACTTCCCGCGAGTC
>DASRXR010000718.1:0-7718 GCA_035687405.1 Polyangiales bacterium | reverse complement strand
CACCTTCGCCTCGACGCCGTGCCCCTCGATCCACCAACTCGTCAGTTTCGCCCCGATCTGAGAGAACTGAGGCATCCGGATGTCGTCCAGCGTGCCCTTCGTATCCTTCACCCGGCGATCGTGAACCTTGCCGTTCTGATCGATCGTCGACACCCAAAACGTGATGTTGCCCGCCTTCGCATCGAACGTACGCCGCCCGACGACGACCGAGTCATTCACGCACTGAAACGCCAGGAGCTGCTGCCCCTCGGCCGACGGCAGCTTCGCAAGCTCGCTCAGCGCGCCGCTCCCAGCTGCAGAAGCCAGCGCGAGCTCACTTCCCGACTCACGCATCAACCACGCGCGATCCGCACACTGCAGCACGGCGATCGCCTTCCCCGAGCCCGACACGGCTTGCGTCGAAACCGCACCCGCCGGTTTGCCCCACTGGTCGAACGGTGCGCGCATCAGCCCCGCTGCCGAAGTCCACAAGATGACGAAACCCTTGGTCACGGGTTGCACGCGTGCCGCAGCGCCCGCATCGACGCCGAGATCTTTAGGCTCCGGAACGCGCAGATCCTCGCTGTCCATGAAGCTCACCATGCGATGCAGCTTCCCGTCTTTGCCCTTCTCCGCCCAGCTGACTGCCAAGAACTCGTTTTCGAATGCGGCGCTCAGTTGACCTTCGAGCGCATCGACCGTGCGCAGGATCGTCAAACGCGGGCGGGGATCGGTGCCCCAACGCATCAGCGTTACGTCAGTCTTGCCTTGGATCTGACTGCGGCCGCGACCGAGTGCGTAGACAGCACGACCACGCGCGAGCCATTGCACCGGATCGACCGTGATCGGCGGCTTGCCGATCTCGATCACTTCGCCGGTCGCGCTCACCAAGCGCACTTTGTCGGGTCGCGATTGTTTGTCGGTGACGAGTAGCCACGGCTTCGACCAGTAGTCCACCGGCTGTGCGACTTCGACTGCACCGGTTTGTCCGATCGCATTCGGTACGCCGCTCGGCTTGCACTCTTTTTGCTTCGGGTTCGCGAAAGCGATCGACCCCGACACACTGATCGCGACCAGCGCGATCACCCCGATTGCCCGACGACTCGTCATGACGCGTCCCCTCTGCCTGGGCCGCGCGACTGGCGCGGCGCAGGAAAACCAACTGAAAAAACAGGCTACGCGCGCGACTTCGACCACCAAAAGGCCGGCTGTGGGCCCGGTTCGGCGCGGGTAGTCGCGCGTGGGGGCGCGCCCCCTGCTTGACTCGTTAGACCGATCGGTCTAATTCGAAAAACATGCAGCCGGATTCATCAATCGAAACGCCGCAAGGCTTCGTTCGGCACGATCGCAAGAGCGCGGTGACGGATCCGTGGGAGCCGATCTGGGTGCGCCCAGTCGACCAGGCCGTCCAGTTGGCGGTGCGGATCTCACCCGCACACTGCAACGCGCGCGGCTTCTTACATGGCGGTGTCATCGCGAGCCTCGCAGACAACGCGATGGGGCTGACCCTCGCCCGCTCGACCGGTTCGTCTGCCGTGACGGTCAGCCTGACAGTCGACTACGTGCGAAGTGCGGGGCCGGGCCAGTGGCTCCAAATCGAGCCTCGCGTGATCCGCGCCGCAGGCAAGCTCGGCTTCGTCGACGCGCTCGTGACCGCGGATGGCGAGACGATCGCGCGTGCGAATGCAACGTTTCGCGTGGTCGAAGCGCGCGCGGCGGGGGCAGCGGGGGCGGCAGGTACCGGCGCATGAGCAGTGCAGTCGCACCCACGCGCGAGCGAATTTTGCGCGCTGCGATTCGGCTGTTTCAGCAACGCGGTTATCACGGCACGGGCCTCAGTGAGATTCTCGCGGACGCCGAAGCACCCAAGGGCTCGCTCTACCACCACTTCCCCGAAGGCAAGGCGCAGCTCGGCGTCGCTGCAGTCGACTCCGTCGCTGCGGACTACGAAGCATTATTTGCGAAGCGGCGCGCGCGCGGCGTCAGCGCCGCGAACATCGTGCGCGGGCTCGCGGCCGCTCAAGCGCAGTGGTTGAAGGACACGCAGTGGCGCGAGGGGGGATTGTTTTCCGTCCTCGCCCAAGGATTTCTACCCGACGCACCGGACGTGTCGCGCGCGCTCGCCCGGGTGTATCAGCGGCGCCGGGAATTGCTGGAGCAAGCGCTGCGCGAGGACGGCGTGAAAGACGTGGCTGGCGTCGCCGCGCTCGCGCTCGCAGCCCTCGATGGGGGCATGATTCAAGCGGCGGCAGGGCACGATGCCAAGCCGCTGCTGATGGCTGCAGACCGGGCCGCACGCTGCATCGAGGCTACGATTTGGTAAAGTAGTCGGGTGGCAGCACCTCGTTCCGTAAAGCGGCTCGCCGCCGAGCTGGTGGCGCAAGGCATCGAGAGCAAATACCTCGACCGCGTGATGGCCCGCGTCTCCCCCGACGAGCAGATGGACCAGCTGCAAGCCGAGATCGCGCGCGAGATCGCCTCCGCGCTCGGCCGCAGCGAAGACCACGTCAACGTCGCACTCGCCGAGCTCGAGCTTCATCGCGCGCGCTACGAACAGGCGGTTCGCGAGGGCGCGACTCCGAGCGAACGCCAAGGCTACGCGCAAGCATTCAATGCACAGCGCGTCGTGGCGCAATCGAAGCTGCGCAACCTGTTGATCCACCGCGAGGCGTGCGGTTTTCGCCGCAATCAGATGCTGAACGACCTTTACCCGATCCCACCCAAGCTCAAAGAGTAACGGGCTTGCCGGAGACCACGACTCTGTGGCAAACGCACAGTCATGGTCGCTCGCGCTCAGATCGAACTCTGCAACGTCAACGGTCGCTCGAGCCTTCATGTCGAAGGGCGCATTCTCGACGTCGAACGCCGATCGCACGGAAGCTTCAACAGCGATCCGATGGACGCGCTCACGCGCTGGGAGCAGTTCTGTACCTGGGCCGAGTTCGTGCAGGTCGATCCGGGCGACTCCGAGCTCGACGTGACGCAGCTCGGCCCGTGCGTGCCGCGCCCGCAGCAAGTCTTCGCGATCGGCCTCAACTACCGCGATCACGCGCGCGAAGCCGAGCTTCAAGAACCGAAGCAACCGATGGTGTTCACGAAGTTTCCAAGCTGTCTGACCGGCCCGCGGTCGAACGTGCCGCTGACCTCGGACACGGTCGACTGGGAGGTCGAGCTCGTCGTAGTGATCGGGCACGTCGCCCATCTGGTCAGCGAAGCCGATGCGCTCGACTACGTCGCTGGCTACTGCATCGGCCAAGACATCAGCGATCGGCGCACGCAGTTCTCGGACGTCCCGCCGCAGTTCAGCTACGGCAAGTCGGCGACAGGCTTTGGCCCGGTTGGACCGTGCGTCGTCGCGCGCGAAGCCGTCGACTGGTCGAACGTCGAGCTCGTTTGCAGCATCAACGGCGAGCGCATGCAGAACGGCAAGACCGCCGAAATGGTCTTTGGAGTACCCACGCTGATCGCGTTTTTATCGCGATATTGCACACTGCTGCCCGGCGACCTCATCTTCACGGGCACGCCAGCCGGGGTAGGCTCGGCTCAAAAGCCGCGCCGTTACCTGAAGCCCGGTGACGTGATCCACAGCAAAATCACGGGCCTCGGTGAGATGGAGAACCTCTGCCAGCGCTCGCCCGTCTGGGCTGACTCGCAGTAGTGCTAGGCAAGCCGTCCACTCCCAAGGACCTATATGCCCGTGGTATCTGAGGCGCATGTGGCTTAGAGCTGACGTGCGTCCGGGATCCGGCCCCCATCGATCGAGCGGCATCCCGTACCCGCAAAGCCGCAGAACACGGCGCGTTTGGAGCTCGGGTAGCGTCGCAGTCGCGCTCGCACTCGCGGGTTGCGCCGAAGACAACACCAGTGCCGCGATGAGTCGCCGCCAGCGCGATGCCGAAGCGGCGGACACCAATCCATTCAGAGACAGCGGATTCACGAACCCGGACTTGGCGCCGATGTCCGATGGGGGCTCGCTCTCACCCGACGCGTTCTTCGTGAACGATCCGCCGCCGCCGTACTGCGGTGAAGACGGCAAGATGCGGGACTCTTCGCCGATCTCCGGTACGCGCGAGTGCCCGGACGACAAGAACCGCGAGGGCTGCTCGTGTACGACGCCCGGGCAACAAGCGCTGTGTTGGCCCGGTCAACGCCTCAACCGCAACCACGGCGTATGTCGCGACGGAATGACGCGGTGCATTCCCGGCACCGAGTTCGGAAATCGCTGGGGCTCGTGCGACGGCTACGTGCTGCCGAAAGAGGGTGCCACCGAGGGTGCCAATGCGTGTCGCTGTTTTTCGAGCGGCACCTGGAAGCTCGACAACCTCGTGCCGTGCATCGCGCAAGACGCGATGAAGCAGTACTACGTGTACTCGAGCCGGCCATCGAAGGACGCGGGCTACGTCTGCGATGGTTTGACCACGACGCCGCCGCCCGTTCCCTCGGCCGATTGGACCACGAGCTCGTTGAAGATCGATTGCGGTGGCCGCTTCGAGCTTTGTTACACGATCAAGTCGGGCGACGTGAACACGCCGCAGGCAAACGACTGCGTGCTGGTGCACTCGTGCGTGAACATCTGGTATGCGCGGGCCGGTTCCGATCAAAAGCTCCCGAACCTCGGCGGCTGGTCTGCGAACGACCAAGCCTGCGCGCAGCGCTTCGTCGAAAAGGGCGGCTACGGCGAGATGTCCGTGCGCGGCCTGAGCTCGGAGTGTGAGGCGGTCGATGACGGGATGGGGGCCCCGTATGTGTTCAAACGCGCGAGCTACTGCCCCCCGAGCTGCGCGGAAACACCGGACCGAGCGGAATGTAAAAGTTGCTCGGCCAGCGGCGCCGGCGAGTTCTAAACAGTGTCGCCTGGAGCGCGAGACATCGCGCGATCCGCCACCGCGCCCTGCGGTGCGTGCTCACGTACCAAAGCGTACGCTCCGCGCGCTCCTCGGTCCCGGCGGCGCCTCGCGTGATGTCTCGCGAGCCATGCGACGCTGTTTACGCCGGCGTTCCCACCGGCCTCAACTGGGCAGGTCAGCCTAAACTGCTGCCGATGGCTGCGGAATCGCAGGCTTTCGATGCAGAAGTGCGTTTGCCATGCGACGGAACCATCCGATATGTTGGCCGGGACCGGCCGATCGGCGCCTTACGGGCACAGTTAGAAAGTAGAGATTCATGGACCTGGAATTCAGCAAAGAAGAGCTCGCGTTCCGCGACGAGATCCGCGCGTTCGTCGCCGCGAAGCTACCCGCCGAGATCCGCGAGAAGATCGATCAGGGTCAGCCGCTGTCGAAGAACGACGCGGTGCGCTGGCAGAAGATCCTCTTCGAGAAGGGTTGGATCGCGCCGAACTGGCCGGTCGACCTCGGTGGTACGGGCTGGAGTCCGACGCAGATGTACATCTACGACGACGAGATGGGCGCCGCAGGTGCACCGCCCGTCGTGCCGTTCGGGTTGAAGATGGTCGCGCCCGTCATCTACACGTTCGGAACCGATGAGCAGAAGCAGCGCTTCTTGCCGGACATCCTCGCGAGCAACGTGTGGTGGTGTCAGGGCTACTCGGAGCCGGGCTCGGGCTCGGACCTCGCGTCGTTGTCGACGCGCGCGGTTCGCGATGGCGATCACTACGTCGTGAACGGGATCAAAGCCTGGACGACGCTCGCGCAACACGCCGACTGGATCTTCTGCTTGGTCCGTACGGATCCGAACGCGAAGAAACAGCAGGGCATTTCGTTTTTGCTGATCGACATGAAGACGCCCGGCGTGACCGTGCACCCGGTGATCACGATGGAAGGTGATCACGAGGTGAACGAGACGCACTTCGAAGACGTGCGAGTGCCGGTGGCAAATCGTGTCGGTGCGGAGAACCAGGGCTGGACCTGCGCGAAGTACTTGCTGACGCACGAGCGCACCAGTGTGGCGAATGTCGGCAACTTGAAGCGCAACTTGCGCCGCCTGCGTCGCGAAGCGGGAAACGTGAAGGTCGGCGACGGCGTGCTGCTCGAACAGCCGACGTTCGCAAAGCGCGTCGCCGAGGTCGAGATTCAGATCACTGCGCTCGAATTCACGTCGCTACGGATCTTGTCTCAGGTCGCGCGCGGTGGTGCACCGGGCGCCGAATCCTCGCTGCTCAAGGTGCGCGGCACCGAGCTGCAACAAGTGCTGACTGAGCTGCTGCTGGAAGCGGCAGGCTACGAAAGCTTTGCGTTCGTGCCCGAAGGTGGCAAGGCGCTCGGAGCGAAGTTCGCTGCGCGTGCGGCGGCGAACTACTTCAACTTTCGCAAGGTGACCATCTACGGCGGCTCGTCGGAGATTCAGAAGAACATCATGACCAAGGCAGTACTCGGCATCTGAGCTGAGCCGAAGGAGATCGCAGATGGATTTCACATTTAACGACGAGCAGAACCTCCTCCGGGACAGCGTTCGCAAGTTCATCGAAAAAGACTACGCGTTCGAATCGCGCCGGCAGTTGCTCAAGACCGATCTCGGCTTCAGCCGGGAGACTTGGAAGGGCTTCGCGGACCTCGGTTGGACCGCACTTCCGTTCTCAGAAGCCGACGGCGGCCTCGGTGGCAGCGCCGTCGACACGATGATCGTGCTCGAGGAGTTCGGTCGCGGGTTGGTGGTCGAGCCATACCTTCCGACCGTGGTGTTTGCAGGCGGATTGTTGCGGCGCGCGAGTGCCGGCCTTCGCGGCAAGTACCTGCCCGGCCTGATCAACGGCGATCTGATCGCCGCGGTCGCGTACGCAGAGCCTGAGTCGCGCTTCGATCTTTCGCGCGTCAGCACGACCGCAAAGAAGGATGGCGACGGCTACGTGCTCACCGGCAAGAAGCTCGCCGTGGTCGCGGGCCATGCAGCCGACTTGTTGATCGTATCGGCGCGCACGAGCGGTGCAGTGAACGACCGCTCGGGCATCACGCTGTTTGCAGTCGATGCGAAGAGTGCCGGGATCGAGCGCGTGACCTACGCGACGGTCGACGGCCTGCGCGGCGCGAATCTGACCTTCACGAACGTGAAGGTCGGCGCAGATCAGATCGTCGGCGATGCGGAACGCGGGCTCGAGCTGCTCGAGTCGGTCGTAGACGAGGTACTCGTGGCGCTCGGCGCGGAAGCGACGGGCATCATGGAGGTCATGTACAAGTCGACGGTCGCATACACGAAAGAGCGCAAGCAGTTCGGAGTGGCGATCGCTTCGTTCCAGGTGTTGCAGCACCGCATGGTCGACATGTTCATGGAGTACGAGCAGTTCAAATCGCTCACGTACATGGCGACGATGGCGCAAGCCTCAGCGCGTCCGCTCGCGAAACACGCCGCGGGTCTCAAGTGGTTGCTCGGTCGCTCTGGCCGCGTCGTCGCGCAGTCTGCGATTCAAAACCACGGCGGCATGGGCATGACCGAAGAGCTCGCGATCAGTCACTACTTCAAGCGGCTGACGATGCTCGACTTGATGCTCGGCAACGGCGACTACCACTTGGAGCGCTACCGCACGCTTCAGGCGTGATGCTCCTGGGCAGCGGGCCGGCTCAGGCTGGCCCGCGCCCGCATTGTCTGAAGCCGCGCGCGGGTCTACATACACCGCGTGTTGCGAATCACTCTTCGTCCCGGGGTCGTGTTTGCCAATTTGGCAGCACTTGGATTGATCGGCCTGAGCGCGGCTCTAGGCGCCTGTGCAAGCACGGTGGCGAATACGCCTCCCGCTGCATCTCCGGAGACGCAACCGCCTCCCTCCCAACCGCTCGCGCGTGGGC
>DASRXR010000717.1:0-3326 GCA_035687405.1 Polyangiales bacterium | reverse complement strand
GGCTGAGCCTGCTCGCACTGCTGCTGGTGCCGGCTCGACCGGCAGATCTTCCCACACACCATCGACGAATCGCGCGCCCGCAACGGCAACGAGTGCCAGGCCCAGTCCGAGTAACCATCGTCGCGGTCGAGCCGGCACCAGCAGCAGTGCGAGCAGGCTCAGCCCGAACAACAGCGTCCGATCGCGCAAGCGCTCGCTCAGCGGCACCCCCGTCTTTGCCGCTGGGAGCGGCAGCTCGGCCGCTGCGCCGTCGAACAACTGCACTTCGGAGATGGTGAAGCGCCCGTCACCTTGCAGCGGCCGAACGCGCACGTAGCGAGCCTTGGCTGACAGCGACTTCGTGCTCCGGGCTTGAAGCCCTGAGTGCGGCACCGGCTCCGCATCCCACAGCGTCGAAAACGCACGTCCATCGAGCGAGCCTTCGACCCGGTACGTGTCGTTGTTGTCGCCTTGCAACCAGGCCGCGCTCACGTGCCGCACGGAGCCCAAGTCGTATTCGGCGAACGAGCTTGTGTCCTCGAGAGACGCAGTCAGACGCGTCTTCCAGAACCCACCGTCTTCTGCAGCGCGCCCATCCGTGAGGACATCGGCGCGTCGCACGCCGGAGCTGTGCGTCGCCGACTTTCCAGCCAAGAGTGATGTGTATTCCGCGGTTACGTGGCTCGGGGACACGCTCGCGGCGAAGCAAAGCGTGATGGCGAACGCAGCTCGGCGAAGTGCCGAAGGCGCGGGAGTGCGGCGAAGTTGGGGCATGTGGGGACCCACCTTGCAGCGCTTGTACTCGAGCTAGCCTAGCTAGTCACGAACGCCGAACAGGTCAGTTCGACCCTTCGTCATCGACCATCTCGACGTCGTCTTCGGCGATCTCGAGGATCTCGTCGTCCACCAAGATCTCGAAGTCGTCGCCTGAAGCTGGTGGCGGCGGTGCGCCCGTCGGGGCTTCGCTGCGTGCTTCGGCATTCGGCTCGTCGTCGTTCACAGGCTCGGTCCGCTCGAAGTCCAGTGCATCGAGCGGTTGATCGAGCAGCTCATCGAGATCAGGGCGGCGAGCGCCCCGCAGATCGTCCCGGCGGCCGGAACGACCGGACGCGGCAGGGATCGACGATTCCTGCGCGAGCTCACGAACTACGCCCGCCAAAGATTCCAGCGGATCGGGTGCGTCTTCGAGCGCCGACGCTGACTCGGGCGCGTCGAACGCGGCCTCGATCGCTTGTGCGGTCGCTTCGGCTTCGGGTTTGTCATCGAACACGCTCGACAGGTCGCTGTCGGGAGGGAGTGAGGCTGAGCGCGTTTCGAAGACTGGTGGTGGTGCGCTGGGCGGCGGAGGGCGGGAGTCGAAGAGCGGCGCGGCGGACGCGGTGAGCGGCGATTCGGTGAGGGGGGGTGGTGTAAACGCCGCGTTCGAAACAGCAGCGGACGCTGCTGCAACAACCGCGGCTGCGGTAGTGCCCAGCCCAGCGGATGCTGCTGGGCGCACCGGCCCTGCAGGCGCGGGGAGATCCCGCCCTTCGGTCAGATTCGCTAGCAGCGCGTCCACCTCGACCAACGTGAGAGGTCGATCGCTCACGAAGCGACTGACGAGCTCGCTCAGATTGGAAGGTACTTGCCCGAGTGCCGACAGCTGTTCGTCGATGTTCGAGTCTTGCAAGCGAAGGCCTCCCGAGTGGAAAGCCAATGATCTCAAATCGCTGAGGTAGGGCAAGTGAATAGTTCGGGGGGCGGGGGGCGGCGACTTTTTGCGAATATCCGCGAGCCCACGCTTGAATTCGGTGTGTGCAGGCTGCTCGCGCACGGCACACCTCGTGAGTCTGCCTGCCATTGTTCCGCGTGTCCGAATCCAAGATGTGGTCGTGTGTCGAATTCGTGGTCGAGTTCGAGGTTTACAGGGGTCATCATTCGTGCACGTTTGGCATCAATGCAATCGTGACCGCACCTTGAGTTGGAGTCGACCAATGCAACACGCAGTTCACCGTGTTCTTCGAATGCCGCGCCAAATTGTCGCGAGCGTAAGTTTGATTCCAGTCTGTATCGCATTCGTCGCCTGCAGCTCTGACAAGCCTGCGACTGATAACTCGGGTGCAAAGGATGATGCCGGTCAAGACTCCGGCACCAAGGCGCAGCCCCCGCTGTTTCCTGACGGCGGCTTCAATCCAGGATTGATCGATGCCAGCGGCATCCAGGCCGATGACGCGAGTATGTCGACATCGCTCATCGTCACGCCGGGCGACGGCACGATCATGTTCGATCAATCCGTTCCGGCAGCGATACCGTTCTCCGCGACGCTCACCACGGGTGGATCGTCCGAGGTACCGGTGCGCTGGTCGAGCGATCATCGCGATCTCGGTGTCATCGATCCCGTGACCGGCATGTTCAAGCCCAATGGGGCCGCGGGCACGGTCACGATCACGGCCAAGGCGGGGAGCCTCACGACTTCTGTCACAGTCACAATTGCCATCAATGCGAAGCAGGACGGCGATCCGGATTCCGGTGGTATGCCGGCCGGTGCGGGTGGTTTGGGCGGAGTCGGTGGTGAAGGTGGTGGGTCGAAGATCGCGGACAAAGCCGTTCGCGATGCCTTGGACAAAGCCGCAACTGAAGATGCTGAGCTCGTGTGGCTCTATCCGTACGACGGCACGGTGTGGCCCCGTGGCTTGCCTGCGCCGCTGTTGCAGTGGAAGCACGGCGCGCACGTCCCGGTCGCGGCAAAGATCACGGTCGAGGTCGAGCCTAACTACAAGGTCGAATTGTATTTGGGTCGGCCACCTGCGCTCGCAGCAGACAAGCCGATCGTTCGATTGCCGATCCCGCAAGCGATCTGGAAGAACGGCTTGCAGTCGGGAGCGAAGATGAAAGTCACGCTCACGATCGCAGCGAGCGATGGAGCGGGAGGATATGCGGCGTATGTCGCGAAGGTGAATCCGACGTGGACGATCGCGCCTACTACGTTGCGAGGGACGGTCTACTACAATTCATACGGCACGAAGCTCGCTGAAAACTATGACGGCGCCAAAGGCGGCAATGGTCGTTTCGGTGGCGCGACGCTTGCGATCCAGCGGGATGCATTCGATCCGGTGCTCATCGCGGGTGCGACGACCAAAGACGACACCGGCTGTCGCGTGTGTCACACGGTCGCTGCGGACGGCTCAAAGTTGATCGTCCAGATGACGAACAATCTGGTCAGTAGCGCATACGACTTGCGCGACATGAACAAAGCAACGATCTACCCCGCGAGCGACAACGGCAAGTTCGGCTGGGCGGCCCTCTCGCCCGATGGCGCCATCGCACTCGGAAACGCGGGCCCCCCTGGGAGCAACAGCGGCAATGTG
>DASRXR010000716.1:0-9653 GCA_035687405.1 Polyangiales bacterium | reverse complement strand
CCCACCGCGCACGAAGCGTATGGCGAGGCCGCAATGCTGCCGCCAGCAGCTGCAATGCCCGAGTTCGGCGGCGTGCACGCGACGTACGAAGTCGATGATTTCGAGCTTGAGCAGCCGGCTGCACAATCCGAGATCAAGCGGCTCGCGCTGCGGAGTGTGATTCCTGGCATCGCGTTGTTCGGCGCCGTATTGATGGGGCGCGTGTTGTTGTCAGGCCCCGCACCCGCACCGACGCCTGCGCCCACGGCAGAGGTCGCGCCCGCGCAAACCGCTCCGGCGATCACGCCCGAGCCTGCGCCGGTCGAGCCGGCTCCCACCGCGGCCGCACCGGCAGCGAACGAGCGCCGCTCGAAGTCCACGCGCTCGAGATCGCGCGCGACGCAAGATGACAGCAGCGACATCGCAGCGTCCGCACCACGCGCAACGCGTACGCGCGAAGTGTTCGACACCGAACCGGCAGCTCGCAGCACGAAGAGCGAAAAAGCGGAGACGGCCGACGACGCTGCACCGGCAGCGGCAGCGGCTACGAGCGGCATCGGAATCCTGCGGCTCAACAGCCGCCCGTGGTCGCAAGTATTCGTCGACGGCAAGCTGGTTGGTAATACGCCGCAAATGGGTCTGCGTTTACGCGCGGGCAAACATCAGATCGAGCTCGTGAACCCGCAGCTCGGCATGTCGAAGAAGTTCCAGGTCACGGTTGCCGCCGACGAAATCGTCACGCGCGCCGAGATGCTCGAAGAGTGAGCAGCGGCCCTGCCGTAGTCATCACAGGAGGAGTTCGTATGGAGACCGAGCGAGCGAGGCCGATGCCTCTGTACATGGAGCCGCTGCGGAACTTGCCGATCGTATTGATCAGCCTGTTCATCGTCGTCGCGGGCGTGGATGCGTTGCTCGCCCTGCAACCCGGGATCTTGCAGTCGCTCCGCGCGTACTTCTCGGCCCCAGCCAGCGGCGGCACGACGTCGTCGGCGCTCGCAGCGGCAGCGATGATCGTCGGCGGAGTCGCGCTCTCGGCGACCACGCTCGCAGTGTTCATTCGCGGCGTGCGCACCGCACCGTATTTGTGCATCACGCCGGTCTGGGTGTGCGCGTGCATGCTGGCGATCGCGCGCCTGCACACGCCACTTCCCCTTCCCGTTCCGACTTCGGCGTTCGTCGCGATCAGCGCGCTCTTGTTCGTGAGCAGCGGTGTGTTGTTCGAGTCGACTTCGCGCGTGTCGAACCTGATCGGCACCGCCGCGAGCCTGTTGCCGCTCACGTTGCTCAGCATCGGCTATGCGTTCAACACCGACGCGCAAGCGAGCTTCGGGAGCGACTCGTTCCTCATGTTGTTCGTGCTGGCGCTCGCAGCAGCCGGTGCACCGGCGATTGCAGTCGCATGTCGCGCGAACGGCGCGAGGGTCTTGGGCGGGCAAGCTTCCCATGCCGACACGAGTCTGCAGGTGGTCGAGCTGCTCGAGCGCGCGCGCCTGAGTGAAGAGCGAGCCGAACATGCCGAGCGGCAGCTGATGGCGTCGGGCTCGATCCCACCGGTCGTCCTGAGCGGCCCGCGGCTCGCGCTCGATGACGACGAGCTCGCGCTCTCGCGTTCGGGTGGTTCGAACGGCTGGATCGGTTGGGCGGCAGCCGGAGTCTTGCTGGTAGCTACGATCGGTTGGTACATGATCGGAGTTGCACCGCTGCGCGGCGAGCTCGCGACGGCCGAGCAAGTAAACGCAAAACAAGTGCAAGAGCACACCGCGGCCCTCGCGAGCATGCGCGCGGACTTCGAGCGCAAGCGCGCCGACTTGGAGCAGCAGCTCTCAGCGGCTGCGCAGCCGACGAAGCCTTCCTCCGAACCGCAACCGCCGGCCACATCGCCCGCGCCAAAGACGCCTCGCACGATCGCGATCCCAGACGACTCCTCAGACGACGCGGACGATGCCGATGACGTGAGCGCGTCCCGCGAAGAGCGTGCGGCGAAGGCACTGGCACGCAAGGAAGCGCGAATCGCGCGCAAGGAACAAGCTGCCGCGGAGCGCGCTGAGAAGTCCGCGGAGCGCCAAGCGAATCTCGCCGCTGCCAAGGAAGTGCGCGCGCAGGAGCATGAAGCGCGTTCGGCAGAGCGCGCCGAGAAGGCTGCCGAGCGGCATGCGAAGTCGGCCGAGCGTGCGGAAGCACGTGCGGCGGCCCGTGCTGAACGATCCGATTCACGTGGCAGCAGCGACGCCGACGATGAAAAAGCGGACGAGAAGGTGGAACGATCGGCTGCAGCGGCGGCGACGGCAGCCCTCGAAGCCGAGACGTACGGTGCCGACTCGAGCAAATCGAAGCGCGCCGAAAAGACCAAGGCCGCGCCCGCGGCTGCGCCGGCTCCGCAAAAGTCGGCAGCAGACGTGGACGACGAGTCGAGTGACGACCCACTCGAAGGGCTTTGAACCAGGTTTAGTTCGAGCCTTCTCGAGCTAGCTGTGTACTAAACCGGTGTCTCTAAGCTGCGCGATTTGATACAGCGCAGTGTTCACGGGACGCGGCTTTGACTCTCGGACCTCGATCGCATCGACGCACGTTTCTGGTTCGCGGTGGTGCGCTCGTCGCAGCCTCGGCATGTGGGCTCAGCAGCGCGCGCGCGACGACCTGGTCCGTTCGCGATCGACCCCAACTGACACACGGGATCTCGATCGGCGACGTCGTCGCGGATCGCGCGCTCGTGTGGGCGAGAACAGATCGCCCGAGTCGCCTGCAGGTCGAGTGGGACACCTCGCCTGGGTTTACCGCCCCGCGTCGCGTGCAGGGTGAGCTCGCAGTACCATCGCACGACTTCACCGCACGCTTGGAGCTGTGCGACTTACCGGCCGACCGAGAGATCTTTCTGCGCGTCGCCTTCGAAAGCCTCGAGAGCTCGCGCGTGCAGAGCGAGCCCGTCCTCGGGAGCTTTCGAGCAGCACCCGAGCGGCGCGACAACGTGCGCGTCGTGTGGTCGGGCGACACGGCGGGCCAAGGCTACGGCATCAATCCGGACATCGGCGGCATGCGCGCGTACGAGTCGATGCGAGCTCGGCGCCCGGATCTGTTCATTCATTGCGGCGACACGATCTACGCCGACGGCCCGCTTCCGCACGAGGTGGTCGTCGAGGACGGCAAGCGCTGGCGCAACGTCGTGACGCCGGAGAAGAGCAAAGTCGCCGAGACGCTGCACGAGTTTCGCGGGAACTTTCGCTACAACTTGCTCGACGACAACGTGAAGCGCTTCAACGCAGAAGTACCGCAGCTCTGGCTCTGGGACGATCACGAGGTCTGCAACAACTGGTCGAGCTCGAAAGACCTCTCGACAACGCCTGCGTACGTCGAGAAGAACATCGCGCTGCTCTCCGCCCGAGCGCGCCGCGCGTTTCTCGAGTACGCGCCGACGAAGCTCTTCGCCGGCGTGAATGCCGGTCGCGTCTACCGCCGCGTTCCGTACGGGCCGCTCTTGGACGTGTTCACGCTCGACATGCGCGCCTACCGCGGACCCAACACGCACAACCTGCAAGCAGCTAAAGGCCCGGACACCGACTTCCTCGGCCGCTCGCAGCTGCAATGGCTCAAACACAGCCTCAAGACTTCGGACGCGACCTGGAAGCTGATCGCAGCCGACATGCCGCTCGGGCTGATCGTGCCGGACAATCGCGATCGCGAAAATCGCCTGCGCTTCGACGGCATCTCGAACAGTGCCGGTCCCGCGCGCGGGCGCGAGCTTGAGCTGGCCGAGCTTCTGCGCTTCATCAAGCGCGAGAAAATCCGGAACGTGGTGTGGGTCACTGCCGACGTGCACTACACGGCCGCGCACTACTACGACCCTGCGCACGCCAGCTTCACGGACTTCGCGCCGTTCTGGGAGTTCGTGTCGGGTCCCTTGAACGCCGGCGTGTTCGGTCCAAACGAACCCGACCCGACGTTCGGTTTGCAGGTCGTCTATCAGAAGACGCCGCCGCGCATGAACTACTCTCCGCTCTCCGATTATCAGTTCTTTGGCGAGATCAATGTCGGTGGTCGCGACAAAACTCTGACGGTCGCGCTCCGTGACGTACCGGGAAACAAGTTGTTCGAGCGAGTGCTGGCGCCGGAAACCTGAGCTCGGTGCGGTAGCGCGGGGAGCACGGCTGAAACATCGTTCCGAACGGCTCGCCTCGAGGCCCCGCGATGATCCCTTGGTCCAATCCACAGCCGCAGTGAGATCGTGTAGATATGGCCAAACGTGGAGTTCTTCGATGTGGTGTGCACCAAACCGCAGTTGCAGTCGCTTCTGCTTGCTCGTCGCGACAGTGCTCAGCTTACTGTACGCAACCGCGAGTCCTGCAAGCGCGCTCGAGTGGAATCCAAAGTGGCGGAAGGTCGGCTTACTCGAAGGCTTGAGCCTGATCCCAATGGGCGGCGCGCTCATCGCAATCGAGCTCGCGTGGCCGCCGCCGGAGTATCCGCGCTGGACCGGTGGGATCTTCTTCGACGGCAGGGTCCGCACTGCGCTCGTGGGCAAATCGTACGACGTTCAAAGGACCGCGCGAAGTATCGGCGACATGCTGTTCATGGTCGGCTCGGTGCTCCCGATCGTGGTCGACGTCGGCGTCACGCTGGCCGTGCACCAGGAACCCGACATCGCGTTGCAGATCCTGCTGATCGATCTGCAGTCCGCAGCAGTCGCGGGTTTGCTCTCACTCACCAGTGAACATTCGGTCGGCCGCGGCCGACCGTTCGTGGCCGATTGCCAGCCGAACGGAACCGTTCTCGACGCCCAAGGTCGCCCGCTCGTCAATCACTGCAGCAAAGGCTACGAAGCCAAGAGCTTCTATAGTGGGCACGCCGCTGCAACGATGGCGAGCGCCGGGCTCACGTGCCTCACCCATCAACGCTTGCCGATCTTCGGCGGTGGCGCCGCAGACGTCGCGCCGTGCGTCATCATGGTCGGCGTGTCTATCACCACCGGCGTATCGCGCCTCGTCGCCGACATGCACTGGTTTTCGGACGTGGTGATCGGCTGGGGCATCGGCGCACTGACGGGCTACGTACTTCCAGCTGCGATCCACTACGGGTTTTCGAACGACTCGGCGGAGCATTCGGGTCTGCAGTTGCTTCCGATCGCGACTGCAACTTCGGAGCAGCTTCAGCTCGGACTCATCGGCGTGTTCTGAGCTGGTGCTCCGACACCTGACGCGACGCGACGTATCTCGGTCGCGGCGCTTGCGATATCCTCGTCTGCGCGGATCGCGCGCGTCCACACGTATGGCGCTCCCCTACAGGCTCTGGGCCGTCCTGCTGCTGATAGCTGCGGGCGTGACCGCGCTGCACCCGACGCGAGAAGCCGACGTCTTCTTCCACTTGGAGCTCGGCCGGGCAGTGCTCGAGCATCACGCGCGCGTCGTACCCGAGCCCCACGCGTTTCCCGAGTTCGAGCCGGAGTGCACAGTGCCGGCGTGGCTTTGGGACATTGCGGCGTACGCGATCTACTCCGCAGCCGGTTGGGCCGGGCTTTCGATCTTCAACCTCATCGCCGCGCTCGTCGCGGCGTTTTTGATCGCGCGCTGGCTCTACGCGTGGAGTGACCCTGGCGGGTTCGTCGCTTGGAGCGTCGTGACCGCTGCCAGCCTGATCTGCGTCGCAGTTCGCTTCGAGCTTCGGCCGCAGACGCTCGCGCTCGCAGTGCTCCCCGGATTTTTGCTCGCATTGCAGTCGCATGTATCTCGCACAGGCAGCGCGCGCGCGAAGTCAGGCGTGGCGCTCGTCGGACTCGCCGTCGTCTGGGCACAACTGCACGGCAGCTTCGTACTCGCGCCAGTGCTCGTCGCGATCGTGCTCGGCATCTCTCAGGTCGAAGCATGGTTCGCACGCACGTCGTCGATCCGGGAGCGTCGGATCGATCTGCTCGTGTTTGCGGCCACGCTACTCGCACTTTTCAGCAGCGCCGCGGGCACGGGTGTCGCAGCGTATGTCGCGGGCCACGGCTACGGTGACGCCGTCCGCTTCATCGCCGAGATGCGACCACCGACGTGGTCGGAGCTCACCGCACTCACCGGACCGCAAGGCAAAGCGCTCGCGATATTGTGGCTACTCTCGCTCGCCGGGCTGACTCGCAACAGACGCTGGCAGTGGGCTCCGATTGCGCTCGCGGTGCTCGGGCACTGCGTGCTCTCGCGCGCAAATCGATTCATCGCCGAAGACGCGATCCTGTGTGCGCCACTCGCGCTCACGGGAGCTCGAAACCTAGTGGAGTGGGCGGCGCGTGTGGTGCAGCCGCGCGTCTTGCGCCCGCTCGCGATCGCTGCCCCGTGTGCGATTGCGGTGTTGCTGGCGCAGAGTGCGTTTGCGGCGAGCGGCCCCGGCGGACGTCGCGGCGTCGGCCTGGAGTCCGCGGCGTACCCGCAGCTGGCAGCGGCGTACCTCACGCGCTTACCCGCAGGGTCTCGCGTGCTCTCCGCGTTTGGGGCGGGCCCTGCCCTCGGCTTCTGGTCGCACGGCAAGCTGCGCACGTTCGTCGACGGACGCACGCCGCTCTACTTCGATGACGCCGACTACGCACTCGAACGCGAAGTGTTCACCAACGAGGCTGCGCTCGACCTCGCGATTCGTCGCTACGCTGTTCAAGCTGCAGTCGTGGAACGCGCGCACGGCGTCTGCGACCTGCTCGCAAAGCGCTGGCACGCGGTCGTGATCGAAGGCATGTACACCACGTTCGTGCCGCCGGAGCGCGATGCGACGCTCGAAGGCGTCGAACCTTGCGGTCCCGAGTTCGTTCGCCCGAAGCCACCAGCCGAGCTCGCGCCGCTCGATCGCAGCATCGCGCGCCTTGCGAAGCTCGGAGCTGCACCGTTTCTCGATCTCTTGCGCGCCGAGCGCCTACTGCTCGGGACCGAGGTAAACGCGGCGCAGGTCACGGCGCTACTCGATCGCTCGGCCTCGCCCGTGTACTTGGTTCCCCACCGGCGCGCGCGCATCGCGGCCGACGTCGCAGCAGGACGGATCGATTCGGCATACCTGCGGATGCGCGACGCGCTGGCCGAAGGCGACCCGAGCGTGCTGCGGTTCATTCTGGCGCCCGGAATGGGCACGCTCGATCTCGCTCGCGCGCGCGAGCTACTAGAACTAGCGATCAGCTCGCGCGGTGAAGACGCGAAGCCCGCAACGCGCGCCATGCTCGCGGCGATTTGCGTCCAGCAAACCGATGCCGTGTGCGCGCGCTTTCAAGCACTGCGCGCGGCTGCACGGCACGCGCCGAACATCGAGCCAACACTCGCATGGTTGAGCGAGCACGCCGAGACGCCTCGGATGCGCGCCGATGCGCGAGCATGGCTCGACCTTCTCGCGGCGGACTCAGCAAAGACTGCATCCAGCTTGCCGCAGCACGGCGAATTCTGAGACGAATATTCGTCGCCGCGGCACGGATGAGGGTGCCGGAGGTCGAAGCATGAACGGGACCGCGAGTTCAAACCTGCGCGCGGCCGGCCGCCGCTTGCGGTTTCAGAGCTTCCTGGCTCTGGCTTGCGTGCTCGTAGCGTGTAGCGACGACGCTGGCGGCGACATGGACGCGGCGACCGCCGGTGCGCCCGCCGCAGGCTCGAGCGGTGGAATGGCGGGCAGCGCCGGCATGCTCGCGGGCGGTAGCGGCGGTGCTTCCGGCGGCGCAGGCGTGAACGCAGCTGGTGACGGCGGCGGCGCTGCGGGTCGCGCAAGCGCGGGCGCAGGCGGCACAGGTGGCGTGGGCGGTACCGCTGGCATGAGCGGCGCCGCTGGCATGGCAGCCACCAGCGGCACAGGCGGTACGGCGGGTGGCGCCGGCACTGCCGGAACACCGGGCGTCCGCTGGGTCGGCCGCGTCGATGCGACCGATCCGAACGCAGTGAAGTTCGCGTGGCAGGGCGCAGGCTTGGTTGCAAACGTCCAAGGCAAGTCGGTCGCAGTGAAGCTTCGCACGGAGGGCACAGACACTGTGTTCTTCCAACCCGTGATCGACGGCAAGCTGGCGACGCGGTTCGAAGTGAAGTCCGGTGGCGACAAAACGATCGCACTCGGCTCGAACCTCACCGACGGCGATCACCTCGTCGAGCTGTATCGCGACACGGAGGGCATGTACGGCGTGAGCACGTTTTTGGGGTTCACCAGCGGCACGTTGAAAGCGCCGCCGGCGAGCTCCGGTCGGTTGATCGAAGTGGTCGGCGATTCGATCAGCGCGGGTTACGGCAACCTCGGCAGCGAGCCGCATCCCGCACCGAACTGGGCTGCGAATCCCGCCTGCCATTGGAGTGCAGCAAACTCGAGTTGGTTTCAGACGTACGCGAGCGTCGCGGGACGCAAGCTCAACGCCGAAGTCAGCACGATCGCGCGATCGGGTTGGGGCATGTATCGCGACGGAAGCGGCGACACGAGCGGAGTGTTGGCTGCGCTGTACGATCACGAGCTCGGAACTGCAGCGGAACCCGCATTCGCCTTCGAACCCAAAGCTTCAGCAGTGGTCATCAATCTCGGCACGAATGATTGGGCCAAAGGCGATCCCGGTAAGCCGTACGAAGACGCCTACGTAGACTTCCTCGAAACCGTGCGAACGGAGTATCCGAACGCATTCATCTTCGTGACGATCGGTTCGATGCTCTCGGACCCCGCGCTGACGCAAGTGAAGACGCGCTTGCAAGCGGTAGTAGCTACGCGCGCCGCAGCCGGCGACACCAAGGTCGTGATGTTCGATCTGGGAATCCAACCACTCGGGGCAAACGGCGAGACGCCGACCGGCTGCGATTGGCACCCGAACGCCGCTGATCACGCGCGCATGGCCGGGCTCTTCGAAACGCAGCTCAAGGCGAAGCTCGGCTGGTGAGCTACGAGTTGCCGTTGCGGCGGCCTGGCGAGATCGACCGATCGGTTCGATTGAGGCGCGTGACGGTGGGGAGAGGACCCGTCCCGGTGCGGACAGGACCGGTGCCGCCGCGTAGTCGATTCGGAACATCTGCGCTCTGTTCGGCCGGCGCGAGCACGAGCTTGCAGCGATCGATCGCAGCACGAATGGCAGGGATCACGTCCGGACCGCAGCCGAGAAACGCGAACGCTTGCTCCATCTGTTCGGGCGCGAACAACTGAATCGCCGGCAGCTCGAGCGCAAACACCGAGACGACGAAACGCACTGCAGTCGAAGGCGAGACGACGGCGATCGGCCAACCCAGCGGCGGTACGTTCATCAGCCGCTGCTGTTGGTCGCGCGTCGGCCTGCCACCTTCGGTGTAGACGAGGATGCCACCGGGGTGGGTGCCGTGAAACCTAGTGAGCGACTCGAGGTAGCCGTCCCACTCTGAGTCGAGAGCCTCGTGCAGTCCCTGGTACAGCACGATGACGCGCTCTTCGGGGAGCCACTCGAACGCAAGATTCACGGCAGATGTCACCACTACCGTGGGGTATCGGACGATCCGGGAGTCCGGTTGAGCCGCCCGCAGGCTGAACCCCGTAAGTCCACCAATATTTGTCGCACGTGTCGCGCGTGGGCCGCTTGTACGCACGTGGCGCGCTTGTACGCACGTGGCGCCAGGCTTCATTGAACGAGCAAGTCGCCGGACGGCCCATCGACGCCGTCACCGCCGGACTGACCCGGCGAAAACCCTGCTCGCCCGCCGCCGCCAGCTGCACCCGCCGGCTCGACTTGCAAACCCGCGCGAAGG
>DASRXR010000715.1:0-8202 GCA_035687405.1 Polyangiales bacterium | reverse complement strand
ACCACGCAGTCGAGGGAGCCCCCGCGAAGTTGTTCGAGGGCTTCGCTCACGGTTCCGACTGCGATGATCTCGACACCTTCCGCGCCGAGCAGCTGGCAAATCGCGTCGCGTTGGGTGAGGTCGTCTTCGACCACCAGAAGTCGGCGCACGGTGCGGGTGAACTTCTTTTCGAGTTTTTGTAGCGCGGCCTTGATCTGCTCGCGCTCGATCGGCTTGAGCATGTAGCCGATCGCCCCCATCTCGAGCGCCGTCCGCATGTAATCGGCCATCGAGATCACGTGCACGGGGATGTGGCGCGTCCGAGGATCGCGCTTCAGCCGATCGAGCACCGAGAGCCCGGAGTGGTCCGGCAGTTTGATGTCCAGCACGATGCCGTCTGGGCGCTGTTCGATCGCACTCGCGATCGCTTCGTCGGCGGTCGCAACGATCGTCGGAACGAAGTGCAACTCGCGCGCGAGCTCGGCCACGATGTCGGCGAATCGGAAGTCGTCCTCGACGATCAGAATCGTGCGCTTCTGCGGAGCAGTAGAGACCGGCGGGGCGGGCACTGCGGCAGGCTGCGTGACGGACAGGTTCGCCGTGAGGGTGAGATTCTCCGCGGGGAGCTCAGCGGCTCGACGCGATACGCCCTCGGACAGCTTTTGTTCGGCGACCAGCACGCGCGGCAAATCGAGCGTGAAAGTACTGCCGTGTGACTGCGTGCTGGTGACCGTGATCTCTCCGCCGAGCAAGCGTGCGAGATCTCGCGAAATGGTGAGACCGAGCCCGGTGCCGCCGTATCTGCGATTGGTCGTTCCATCGGCCTGCTGGAACGCCTCGAAGATCGAGCCGAGCTGGTCGGCGGGAATACCGATGCCAGTGTCGCGAACCACGAAGTGGACGCGATCATGCGCGGACTCGACGGCGAACGACACTTGCCCCTTCTCCGTGAACTTGAAGGCGTTCGAGAGCAAGTTCTTCAGAATTTGGCCGACGCGCTGCGCGTCCGTACGGATGGCGTTCGGGAGACTGCTCGCGAGCCGGACGTCGAAATGCAATCGGCGCTCCGTCGCGAGCGGCTCGAAGGTGCGCACTAGATCGTCACGGAACTTCGCAAACGGGACGTCTTCTAGGTTGAGGTCGAGCTTCCCGGATTCGATCTTCGCCAGATCGAGGATCTCGTCGATCATCGCAAGCAAGTCGTTGCCGGCCGAATAAATCGTTTCGGCAAAGCGGATTTGCTCGGCGGTGAGATTGCCGTCGCGGTCCTCCATGAGGAGCTTCGCCAGAATCAGCGAGCTGTTCAGCGGAGTCCGGAGCTCGTGCGACATGTTCGCCAGGAATTCGCTCTTGGCGTGGTTCGCGCGCTCCGCCTCGTTCGATCGCAAGCGTACTGTCTGGTGCGCCTGGGCCAGCTCTTCATTTTGTTGGCTGAGCAAACGTGTCTGATCGCGCAGTGTCTCGTTCGCCGATTCGACCTCCGCTTGCTGCTGTTCCAGTTTGCGTTGCGCGTCGATCATCGTACGGCCACGTTCTTCGAGCTCTTCGTTGGCTACGCGCAGCTCTTCGTCCTGCACCTTGAGCTCGTCGGATTGGCGCGTCGTCTCCTCGAGCAGGTTCTTTAGTTGCGTGCGGTAGTTCGCGGTGCGGACCGCGATCGCCAGCGTTTCCGAGATGCGCTCGAGGAGCGCTACCTCCATCTGTCCAATCTTTTTGAAGAAGCCGATCTCGAGCGCCGCGCGAGCGCGCTCGTCGTCCGTCGCGGGAACGATCAACACGCGCGATGCGCGACGCCGGCCGAGGCTCGACCCCACCGTCACATAGTCGGGGGGCACTTCGAGGATTTGCGCGCGCCGGTCTTTGACCGCTTGTCCGAGTGCGCCTTGACCGGGCGCAAAGCTTGCGGGGGCTCCTTCGACGTCGAATGCAAACGACGCGCGGCGTACGGCGGTGCCGTCGGCTTCGACCGAGTAAAACGCGGCGACGGGGGCTCCCAGCTCGGGTGCGAGGTACTGGAGCACCGCGTCGCCGATTTCTGGCAGCGATAGTTCCCCTTGCAACCGCTTTCCGATCTCGGTCTCGCGTTCGAGGAGCCACGTCACTTCGCGGCGCTTCTCGATGAACCACACTCCGAGCAACGAGGGCACTACGAATTGCACGATTGAGGGGAGTAGGTCCGGCCGGATGTGCAGCGAGTGAAAGGGCGGAACGTAGAAGTAGTCCAGCACCAGGCTGGACAGCAGGAACGTGACCGACGCCGGGCCGCGCCCACCGAACTGGGCAGCGATCATGACACCCGTGATCAGAAACGAATCTGGGAACGCGCCCAGCGGGATGAGTTCGTTTGCAGCGAATGCGAGTGCGACGACGCCGACTGCGACGCCATAGCGGACGATCGCGGGATACTTTCTCGTGTCACTGTGTTTCGCGGGTTCGCGCGACGCTGAGCTGATACGTGTGTCTTCTGTTACAGCACTCATCGTTGCGCCAAATCTCCGCGGGATAGACTTCCTACGGGGTGCGCAGCTTTTCTACTATACGAAGGTGTCGGTCTCGTGTTCGGCTTCTGTGATACGTGGCGGTTTTGGTGACGCAGCCGGTTCGAAGAATTGTTGCAGGATGATAGTCAACGCCTCGCGGCCGAAGCCATGACTTCACGGCGAGTGACTCGATGTCGGTACTCGAACATTTTTCGTAAGCGCGGCTGGACGACCCACGGCGCGAACAGGCGTCCGAGCGGACCGAGAGGTGGCTCGTAGTCGATCTCGTCTCGCAGTAAGCAGCCCGCGGGATCGGCGAGAAATAGGTGCTTGTGGTGCCATTTGGCGAAGGGCCCTTTCTGCATCACATCCTCGAAGCGCTCGTTCTTCGCGTACGCGACGTGCTCGGCCACGATGTTGATCCAGAGCGGTCCCACGCGCGTCCGTACTTTGACGATCGTGCCCACCTCGAGGCTGCGCGGCGGCTGCATGATCTGGCTATGTTCCCAGGGTGGCTGCAGCAGAGCGAACGCATCGGGGCGTTCGTGAAATGCGAAGACGGCTTCGACCGGCGCTTCGATCAAGCTCTCTTTCACGAATCTCATCGCGACACTATGGCCGCGTCGCAGCGTGCCGTCAGCGTTTGATTCGCCGACCAACGCGGCTGCCAAACTTCGCATCTCGCGCGGCTTCGTGGAGACGTATGTCTTTTATTATAGACAGGGCGGCTCCCGGCCAGCATGCTCTGCCCATGCTGACGCTCTCGGTCTGTCCCTGAACCGAACCGCTACCGCGGTTCAACTGAGGAGCCGTACATGCGTCACTCTTGGCCTCTGGCCATCTCCGTTGTTCTGTTCAGCTTGATCTCCGCAAGCGCGCACGCCGAAGACAAACCGAGCGTCATCCGCTTGGGCAATCCCGGCGTCGGCGCGGGCAATCGCCCTGTCGTCGGCGGCAGTTCGTGGAGCGTGGCCCACATCCGCGGGCTCTTCGAAGAGGAGTTCAGGGCCGACGGGATCCGCGTCGAATGGACGTTTCTGCGCGGCGCCGGCCCGGCCGTAAACGAGCTGTTCGCGAACGGTCTCGCGGATGTCTCGTCGTACGGCGATCTGCCTTCGACGATCGGTCGCGCCGGTGGCCTCAAGACGCGCGTGATCGCCGGCTCGACGCGCTTCAACTTCTACATCGCGGTGCCGTCCGACTCGAGCATACGCTCGATCCAGGATCTCCGCGGAAAACGTGTCGCAGTGTTCAAGGGGACCGCGAATCAGCTCGGCGCAAACCGCATCTTCGAGCGCTACGGGCTCACGGAAAAGGATGTGCGAACGATCAACATGGACACCGCCAGCTCGAAGGCGGCGCTGATCACGAAGGACGTCGACGCAGTGGTCGGCGGCTCGGATCTCATCCAGCTGCGCGACCAAGGCGCCGCGCGGATTATCTTCTCCACCAAAGGTGATGCGCGCCTTGCCGGTAACGGCGCGCTCGTCGTGAGCGACGCGTTCGCCACCAAGTACCCGTCGATCGTGAAGCGCGTCGTGAAGGTATACGTGCAGGCGACGAAGTGGCTCACCGAAGCTCCGCCCACCGAGGTCTACAAGCTCTGGAGCAAGTCGGGTTTCCCGTATTCGAACTTCAAGGAAGACTTCGTCGGCGACAACCTGCTCGAGCGCAGCAATCCCCTGCTCGACCGCTACTTCACCGCCAGCTTTCGCAGCGCCATCGCCGATGAGAAGAAGTTCGGGTTGCTGCGCGAGCCGTTTGCGGTCGAGACTTGGTTCGACCCGAGCTTTCTCCAGCAGGTGTTGAAGGAGGAGAAGCTCGAAAACTACTGGAGCGATCGACCCGCGTCGCAGAACACGCCCGGCGGCACTTCGCCGGTCGCAGTCAAGAGCGCGAACTGAACGCAGGAGGGCCAGGCCATGCACCGATGCACCACTGCGTTCGGTCTGAGTGCGACCTTGTTCGCGCTCGCAGCTTGCAGCGGCGAGCGCGCGCGCGCCGCTGCTCCGCTCCATCCGGATGGCTACGAGACGCTCGAGCTTCGCTACCAGGGCTCGGCGAGCCAGGTGGTTTTTCCCGAGCTGGCCGAAGAGCTCGGCTATCTCGCGCCGCTGAAGTTGAAGTACGTCGGCAACACGATCAGCGGACCGCAAGACATTCAATCCGTAGCCACGCGCGACGTGGACTTCGGGGGCGCATTCAACGGCGCGATCGTCAACCTAGTCGCGGCCAAGGCGCCGATCCGAGCGGTCGTCGCGATCAGCTTCATCGACGAGCAATCGTGGATGGGCTTCTTCGTGCCCGACGGCAGCACGATCCGCCGGGGCCGAGACCTGATCGGCAAGAAGATCGGCATGAACACCATCGGCGCACACAGCGAGTTCATGCTGAAGGAGTACCTGATGCGCGAAGGCCTGCGTCGAGACGAGATCGAACAGGTCACGCTCGTCGTGATTCCGCCGGTGAACGCCGAGCAGGCGTTGCGCCAGAAGCAAGTCGACGTGGCGGCCTTGAGCGGCATCTTGCGCGACAAGGCGCTCGAGCGTGGCGGCATCCATCCGTTGGTTCGTGACTACGACCTGTTCGGCCGCCTCACGTCCGCGAGCTACGCCATGCACGAGGACTTTTTGCGCGAACGACCCAAGAGCGCAGCCAAGTTCGTCGATGCCGTCGCACGCGCGATCGAATGGTCGCGCGCCACGCCGCGGCCGGACGTGCTGGCGCGGCTCGAGAAGATCGTGAAGCAGCGCAAGCGCAACGAAGACACGTCGGTCATCAAGTTCTGGCTCCCTTCAGCAGCCAACCTGCCAGGAGGGTTGTTGTCGGAGGATCAGTTTCAAGTCTGGATCGATTGGCTCGTGAAAGACGGCCAGCTCGCACGCGGCAGCGTCAGACCCGCAGACACGTACACGAACCGCTTCAACCCATATGCCAAGTAAACTTTGTCTTGTTTAAAAGATGGACGTCTCGTATGTGACCAAACATGTCACTCGAGCTGAGCTGCGACGTATTGGTGCTCGGTGGCGGCCCGGCGGCGTGCTGGGCCGCCTGGTCCGCTGCCAGCGCCGGCGCGCGCGTGATCGTCGCGGACAAGGGCTATCTGGGCGCCAGCGGGTCTGCAGCTGCAAGCGGCAACGGTGTGCTGGCGGTGCCACCGGACGAGCGCGCGGCGGTGATCGCGCAGCGCAGCGATGTCGGGCGCGGTTTGGTCGACACACTCTGGCTCGAGCGCATGCTGGAGACCACGTGGCGCAGTCTGCCGTTGATCGAAGAGTGGGGCTACGCGTTTCCCAAGCAGGATGGCAAACCCGTCCGCAACAGCTACTACGGCCCCGAATACCTGCGCGTGCTGCGCAAGCGCTTGTTGCGCAGCGGCGTGCAGATCTTGGATCAAAGCCCCGCACTCGAGCTGCTGGTCAGCGAGGACGGCGCGGTCGCGGGAGCCCGCGGGCTGCGCCGCCAAGCCCACACGTATTACGAAGTTCGTGCGGGAGCGGTCGTGCTCGCGACCGGCGGCTGTGCGTTTCTGAGCAAGGCACTCGGCAGTAACGTCAACACGGGCGACGCCTTCTTGATGGCCGTCGAAGCCGGTGCTGAGCTCTCCGGCATGGAGTTCAGCAGTCAATATGGGATTTCGTCTGCACTCAACGCGACGGCCACGCGCGGCGTGCCGTACGCATGGGCCACCTTCTACGACGCGCAGGGCCACTCGCTCGGCGGCTTCATGGAAAACCGCCGCGAGGATTGGTTCTTGCCCAAGGCGCTCCTGCAGGGCCCGGTCTACGCGAAGCTGGACCGCGCGACTGCCGAGGTGCGCGCGGTGATCGAGAAGTCGCACTTCATCGCGTTCTTGCCGCTGCGCAAAGCCGGCATCGACCCCTACACCCAACTCTTCCCGGTCACGCTCGTGCTCGAAGGCACCGTGCGCGGCGCGGGCGGCGTGCGTATCGTGACTGACGATTGCGGCGCGACTATTCCGGGTTTGTATGCAGCTGGCGATGCGGCCACGCGCGAGCTGATCGCGGGTGCAGCGACTGGCGGCGGCGGGCCCAACGCTGCTTGGGCGATCTCGAGCGGCCAATGGGCGGGCGCAGGCGCTGCGAAGTTTGCCCGCGGCCTCGGCCCACAGGCCAATACGCGCAGCGTGAAGCCGGCGGGCCGAGTCGGGCTCGACGGGCGCGAGCACGCGGCCGGTTGCTTCGACTCGGATGTGATCATCGGTGCGGTCCAGGCTGAGATGTTCCCGCTCGAAAAGAACTACTACCGGAACGAACCGGGCCTCACGCGCTCGCTCGTGCAGCTCGACGCGGCGTGGAGCGAACTCCAGCGACAGCCGAACGTCGAGAACACGCGCGAGATCGAACGTTCGCGTACGGCCGCGTTTCTCACGGCCAGTGCGCGCTGGGCGTACCGCGCGAGCCTGCGCCGGCGTGAAACCCGCAGCCTGAATCGGCGCACCGACTTTCCGCAGACTGATCCCGCCCAATGCCATTACCAGGCCACCGGAGGGCTGGACGAGATCTGGACGCGTTCCGAACCGGTTCGCAGCCTGCAGCCAACAGCGGCGACGCAAGCGCACGCGCGTGTTCACGAGGCACGATGATCGAGCTCATCAGCGATTCCCGCTGCACCGGCTGCGACATTTGCGTCAAGATCTGCCCGACCAATGTCTTCGATCCTGGCGACGGTGAAGCGCCGACGATCGCCCGCCAGCAAGACTGCCAGACCTGCTTCATGTGCGAGGCTTATTGTCCGGCGGACGCGTTGTACGTCGCACCGGAATCGAGCCACTCGGTGCCGGTCGACGAACACGAGTTGAGCGCGGCGGGCAGGCTAGGCGAGTACCGCGTGCTGCTCGGTTGGGGCCCAGGACGCACGAGCAACAGCGAGCGAGACACGGCTCACTTGCTGCGGACGCTGCCGGGCCCGTTCCGGCGCTGAATCCGCGAAACCAAACCAGAGCCGCGTGGGAACGCGCTGCGCTGCGTTTGGCAAACGCGAGCTGAGTAACTACGCACTCATTCGAGGTACTGACATGGCATTCAAGCTTTATTTTGCTCCTGGCTCGAGCTCGCTCGCATCCCACTTTGCACTCGAGGAGAGCGGCGCTCGCTACGACACACAGCGCGTCGATCTGCCCGGCGGTGAACAGCACACGCCCGACTACCGCAAGATCAATCCACGCGGACGTGTCCCCGTGCTTCAGCTCGAGGATGGAAGCGTCATCACTGAGAACGTCGCGATCCTCTACTATCTGGGCACGCGCTTCCCGGAGGCACGTTTACTTCCAGCCGATCCGGCTGGCGCCGCGCGGGCGCTCTCGCTCGCCGCCTTCTTTGCGTCGAGCGTACACGTCGCGCACCGGCACATTCGCCAGCCGCGCCTGTACACCACCGAAGAGGCTGCACAGCCTGCGATCAAAGCGGTGGGGCGCCGGACATTCCACGACTACTTGAAAGAGATCGACGGCCTGCTCGCAGGGCGCGAGTGGTTCCTTGGTCAGTTCACAGTCGCCGATCCGTACGCGCTGATGTTTTACTGGTGCGGGATTCGCCAGGAGCTGCCCGTGCACGAGCTCCACGCGTTCACTGCCCACGCACAACGCTTGCTCAGGCGACCGGCGATCGCGCGCGTTCTCGAGCAGGACCCCGAGGCAGGTCCCGCGCTTCGCAAGCTGTTGTGAGGACGCGGCGCCAGCCTCGTGCCGGCGCCGCGTTGCTCGAGTGAGAGCACTCAGCGC
>DASRXR010000714.1:0-3988 GCA_035687405.1 Polyangiales bacterium | reverse complement strand
CCTGCCCCCGAGAGAACCGTAGGCGGGCCCCGAGCGACGTAAATGACGAGCGGCTCAGGCGCCAATCGGCAGCTTCGACTGACGCCGGTGGACGGTCTCAATCCGGTCGCTCGGTGCACGCAAGCTGGCGTGTCCAGAGCGCGATGTTCCCGCCCGCGAGAGAACCAGAAGCGAGCCTCGAGCGACGCAGATTACGAGCGGCCCAGGGGACCAACGGCAGCTCCGACTCACACCGGTACACGGTCTCGATCCGCTCGCCCGGTGCATCCACACGCCGGTGTATCCAGAGCGCGCAAACGACGACGCACTCTCGCCCGGACCCTAGACCTTCAAGTCCGCCCGAACATCACCCTCGTACTGCTTGTCGAGCTCGCGCACGACCTTCTCGACTTCCTCGCCCTGCTTCTCCGGCAGACGAATCATCACCATCACAATCAGATCCCCCGCCCCATCGGACTTGGGAACCCCCTTACCTCTCAGCCGCAACTTGTTCCCACTCTTCGCACCCTTCGGAACCGTCAGCGACACTCCACCGTCCAGCGTCGGAACCGTCACCTTCGCGCCGAAATACGCTTCACCCACCGTCACCGGCAGGTTCATCAACAAGTCATCTCCATCACGCCGAAACACCGGATGCTCATCGACCCGGATCTTCAGAACCGCATCCCCACCCTCGATCCCCTGCCCCCGCAACCGAATCTGACCGCCATCCTTAACACCCGGCGGGATCCGAACCTTCATCCGACGCGCTTCAGCCTCGCCAGGAATCACCAATTGGATCTCCCGCTCGCCGCCCCGCATCGCCTCCACGAACCCAAGCGTGATCTCCGAAATCACGTCGGCAGCCCGAGACCGCCCTCGGTTCCCGCGACGGAACAACTCCTGAACCGCCTCGCCGCCCATGAAGTCCTGGAACCCACCGAAGCCCGGACCCCCGACCCCACCACGTGGACCGCCGGCGCCCCGCAACCCATTCAGCAGGTCCTCGAAGTCGGTAACCTCACGCGATCCCCCACCACCCATGCCACTCATCCCACCCCGATACTGCCGATACGCGTCTGGATTGAACCCTTCCTTAAGTCCAATTTCTCCAAACTCATCGTAAAGTTCGCGTTTCTTCTTGTTCAGAAGGATGTCGCTCGCGTGCGACGCATCTTTGAACTTCTCCTCGGCCTGCACGTTCCCGGGGTTCTTGTCCGGGTGGTATTTGCGCGCCAGGTTCCGGTACGCCTTCCGAATCTCACTCTCTGTCGCAGTGCGGGGAACCCCGAGCACTTTATAGAAGTCGCGATCAGCCATCACGTCGTCCTTCACCTGCGCCCATCGTTCCCAGCGCGCGCCATCGAACGCTGAGCTTAATCACGTTCGCCGCGGCACGCATCGAGCCCGATGGCCGCAATCAATGCCGAGTTTACGTGTATGCAAGCAGCGCTTGAAGCGCCAAGCCCGCGTATGTTAGTCGCCCAACTTGGCGTTACATTGCACTCAGCGCGAGCTGAGCTTGCTTCCTTCGTCTTGCTCGAGGTCGCGCAACCCGTGCAGCCATTCGAGCGGGTCGCTAGGCTTTCCGAGATCTGCCTCCTGCATGTCTGAAAAGCCAAAGGTCGGCAACTTAGCCCTGCGGTTGGTCACCGCCGCGGTCTGGGTCCCACTTCTCCTCTACTCGCTCTTCTCAGGGCCTCGCTGGCTATTTCCGTCGCTGACCGTCGGCGTGTGCCTCCTCGGCGCAATCGAGCTCTTCGCCATGACCGCACCAGCCCACATGCTGCTGCGGATCTGGGGCGTGATCGCGACGATGATCGTGTTCGCCCCCATGAGCGGGATTCTTCCCGAACCGTTTCTCGTTCCGAGCATCATCGTCGCGACATGCGGCGGCCTCCTCGCATCGCTCGTCCGTGTCACCCCGATCGAAGACGCGAGCATCCGCATGGGATGGGTCGTCGCCGGCCCGTTTTACCTCGGCGGGCTCTTTGGCGTGATCGCACGCCTCTTCAGCCACGACCACGGCGGCGAGTGGGTCCTGCTCGTGCTGATCTACGCGTTCGGCAGCGACACGATGGGCTACTTCGTCGGCCGCGCATTCGGACGCCACAAACTGTACGAGGTCGTGTCGCCCAAAAAGACGGTCGAAGGATCGCTCGGCGGTCTTCTCGGCGCACTGTTGTTCGGCGGCCTACTCGCACACTTCTGGTTCCTGCCCACCCTGCCACTCCTAAACGCGATCCTTCTCTCGATCGCAGCCGCAGCAGCAGGTCAAGCGGGCGACCTCTGCGAGTCGCTGATCAAACGCAGCGTCGGCGTGAAAGACAGCGGCACTCTACTTCCGGGCCACGGCGGCATCCTCGATCGCGTCGACGCGCTCGTGTTTGCAGCCGGCGTCGTCTACCTCTACGTCGCAGCGTTCGGCGCCTGACGGCGTTTAGTCTTCAGCCTTCTCAGCGCTCGCACCCGCCTCAGCGCCGCTCCCGGGCTTCAGCACACTCTGCAAAAACTCGAGCACCGCTCGGATACGCGCGCTCCGCTGCAGATCGACGTGCACCGTCTGCCAGATCACGCGCGGCTCCGGCTCACTCTCAGTCTCGAGTTGGATCAGATGTCCATCGCGCTCCGCAACGCGGCGCGGCAATAGACCGATCCCAACACCAGCACCGGCAGCGGAGTAGAGCGAGCTCACACTGTCCGAGCGCAGCACGACACGCGCACCATCGCGCCGCTGATCGAGCCACTGATTCTCGACACGAAAGCCGCGACTATCCGCAAACATCAACACGCGATGTCCACGTAAGCTGCGCTCCGGATCGGCGGGCGCGCCCCAAGTGTCGACGTAACTTCGCGCTGCGTACAAACACAGCGGGATCTTTCCGAGCTGCCGCGTGACGACGTTGTCTTCGTGCGGTCGCGACAATCGCAACGCGATGTCTGCTTCACGCCGCCCGAGATGCACGCTTCGATTCGTACAGTTGAGCTCGAGCGTGATATCCGGATACCCATCGTGAAACCGCGCGAGCTGCGGCGCGACGAAACGCGTCGCGAGCATCTCCGTGACACTCACACGCACGATGCCACCACGCCGTTGATCCGCACCGACGACGCTTCGCTCCGCCGCGAGTGCCTCGGCTTCCATTCGCTCCGTTCGCTCGACGAGATCTTGTCCCGCCGCCGTCAGCAGATATCCAGTCGGTGTGCGATCGAAGAGCCGCGCACCCACCTGCTCTTCCAATGCCGCCAATCGCCGGCCGACCGTCGTCGCGTTGATGCCGAGTTTCGCACTCGCCCCCGCGAGAGTCCGCGCCCGTTGCACGGCTAGGAAGTAACGCAAATCGTCCCAGTCGAGCATTCGTTCTATCTTACATCGCAGATTGCGCCGCGCGCGTCAGGGAGTGCGACCTGGCGGCTGCAAATCCGCCGCAATCGTCTGCGAGCTTGCCGCAGGACATCGACCGGTCTCGGAACCAAGACTGTCGGACGGTGGTTTCTCCATGCAGGCCGCATCACACGCGCACCAGAAACACGACTTGAAGCGCAAGCCCGACGCATTCGCGCGCATCGCAACCGATCCTCCGCGAAGCCTGAAAGTTACGACCTCGCTCGGCCGCACGATCGAAGCGCTGATCTACGAGCCCGAAGGCCCGATCCACGGCAACGTGTTGATTCACTCTGCCACCGCGTGTCCACAAGGGTTCTATGCCGCGTTTGCGCGGTATCTCGTGCAAGCCGGCCTGCGCGTATTCACCTACGACTACGAGGGGATCGGCAAGTCGCGCTCGGGATCGCTGCGCGGCACGACAGTCACGATGTCGGAGTGGGCGCTCGTCGACGCGCGTGCGATGCACGACTACCTCGAAGCGCACCATCCCGGCGTTCCACTCGCGATCATCGGCCACAGCTTCGGCGGACAGCTGGTCGGCTTGTTGGAGCAAACCCGCTGTGCCTGCGCCGCAGTCTTCGTCGGCGCGCAGCTTGGATACTGCGGGCATTGGCCGAAGCC
>DASRXR010000713.1:0-2802 GCA_035687405.1 Polyangiales bacterium | reverse complement strand
TAGCGATGTGTGTCGATTGCGAGCGAGCCCCCGACGATCTCCGCTGCGTATCGAATCGGACCAGCATCGCTCCAACCTTCTCGTTCGTAGAAGCGACGCGCGCGTCGATTGCCCGCGACTACCGCAAGCCAAGCGTTGTCGAACTGGGTGGCAATCAGGCGTTCGCCACAGCGCAGTAACGCGGCCGCAGCACCCGTACCACGCGCCGCACTCACCACGAAGATTTGTTCTAGCTCTTCGTCGTGGACCGTCACGAAGCCGACGACTCGACCTGCAACCATCGCGACCGTCGTGTTCGCAATGCGCTGGGGAACTCTTCGCTGAAAGTGCTCGAGCGTCCGATACGGATGCAACTGGTCCGGAACATGGCCGAGGTGACCGTCGCGCCACGCCGCATGCCACACAGTCGCGATCGCGTGGCTGTCCCCTGCCGCAGCGGGACGAAGGGTCAAGTCAGGCGCGGCACCATCGAGAGTCATCGCGCAATGAGTGTAGCCGTTTCCGCGGGACGCCGAGGTCGAGCACCGGGACGTAGGCGCGCGCTGCCCTCTGGCGGACTTTCAAGGCGACAGGACTCTTTCGCGTGGCACGCAGGTGGCTCGAAGTGGCTTCGCGAGTGTCGGGTGTTGGTACCCGGTTCACGATTTGCAATCATGTGCCGCATGAGTAGCCCGAACATTCGCGATCCGGAACAGTGGGTGCCACGCGAGCTCTTCGCCGCGTATTGCGGCGAGGAGTCGGGGTCGATGCTCGCCTACTACGACAAGGCGAAAACGAAGCGTAAGGCGATCGTGTTCAGCTTCGACTGGCTTGCGTTCTTCGTGCTTCCCGCCTGGCTCGGGTATCGGCGCCAATGGGCATTGTGGGCGACACTGACTGTTTCGATCGCGGTGATCACAGCCGGCGCAGCACTGCTCGACGTCCACGTTCCGGGCGGAGCGTTCGGCGGCGGGCTGATTGCAATGGCGCTCATGGCGCGCGGGCTGCTGCTCACGAGCGCGAACAGCCTGTACTCCAAGCTGAAGCAGCGCGGTCTCGCCGCCGATGCGATCCGCGCCGAGCTCGCAAACAAAGCGGCGCCGAGCGTGGGCCTCGCGATCGCAGGCTTGCTCGGCGCACTCGTCGTTCAAGGACTCGTCGCCGCACTCGCGCGGCTAGCACGCTAACGCCGCGATCCCGAAAACCTGTTCCAGCGCCCGCGAGGCCACGAGCTCGCGCGATTCGCGGCCGCGCACTTGGTGCGACCCGCAACAGCGTCCGTGCCGATCGACCCCCAGGTGCACGACAGTGCACTCACCAGGCGACTTCCAAAGTTTCGCGCTCGTCGCCGCTGATGGCTGCAGCGACTCGCTGCACCGGCTGCAGGGCCGTGGACACGGCCTTCAGCTTGGGCTGACCGCGAGCTGCAAGACTGATCTGCACCATGCGAGCAAACGTGGCCTCCATGCGCGCCTGTGCTTCGAGATTCTCCAGCGCGCCGATGGCACGCGCTATGGCCTCGAACGTGGCAAGGCCGCCGACGATATGCTCGCGACGCAGCCCCCATGCAGTGGGTGGTCCAACAGGTAGCCCAACACACTCGGCGTTTTCGAGGCCAGGGACGCGCTTCGGGATGCGCCGCGCCTGATGCCAGTTACCGTCCGGAACTACCAGCGTGATCGGTCGGCTGTCCTCTGCTTTCAACGCTCGGCTCAGAGGTCGTGCCCTTTCGACGGGGAACAGCACCAACACGCGGCGCGCACCGCCTTCGTGCAGGTGACGGAGATCGAGCGGCGCGCCGGGGAGGCCGTGCAGATGATGGGTGCTGTTCGTCAGACAGGCGAGCGCGAGCGGCCCCGTCGCGCTCGCCTTGACCATTTCGCGATAGTGCATGACGAGCGCCACACGCATTTCCAGGTCGATGCGAGGCAACTGCGCGCACAGGCAACTCTCGAGCTGAACTCTGCACCGCGAACAGCGCGCAGCACGCGTGGAACGTCTACCCATCGAGCGGCCACACGTTAGCGTACAGACGCGCGACGCGATAGGTCAGGTCGACATCGACTCGAGCAGCACAGGCCACTGCTCGTCGATCCACGCCAAGACCTCACTCGCGATCGAGCCGAAGTCGTTCAATTCGCAGACGGTTGCGTCAACACTTGCACCGCAGTGTCCGAGAGCCCGAGGCTGTGCCAGATGCGCAACGTGGGTTCGGCCCGGTTCAACGTATAGAAATGCAGCCCTGGCACGCCACTCCGCAACAGTTCTTCGGCCTGGCGGGTGGCGAGCTCGATCCCGAGCTCTTCTTGACCGCGAGCGTCGCCTTCGAGCGAACACATGCGCTTTCTGATCCACGCGGGGATATCGGCGCCGCAGAATTTCGAGAAGCGTTCGACCTGCGCAAAATCCGTCAGCGGCATGATGCCCGGAACGATCGGGATCTCGAGCCCGAGCCGCCGCACCCAGTCGAGAAAACGGTAGTACGCATCATTGGAATAGAAGTACTGCGTGATCGCTTCAGTCGCGCCGGCTTGAGCCTTGCGCACGAAGTTCGCGACGTCGATTTCGGGGCTCGGTGCTTCCGGATGGAACTCGGGATATGCCCCGACCGAGATCTCGAAGCCGCCGTGGTCGCGGATGAACTCGACCAACTCGTTCGCGTACGCGAACGCACGCGGCAGCGGTGCTTCGGCCTCCGGCACGTCGCCACGCAGCGCCACCACCCGCTTGACCCCAATCGCGCGATACGTGTCGAGCTGCGCCGCGATTTGGTCGCGCGTCGAGCCAATGCAAGACAGATGCGGCGTTACGTCGAGGTTCGTG
>DASRXR010000712.1:0-5567 GCA_035687405.1 Polyangiales bacterium | reverse complement strand
TTGTCAGTCGGCGCTTCGAACGTGGTGCGCGTCATGCCGAGCGGACCTGTGACGAGCTCCGCGATCGCCGCTGGTAGCTGCGCGCCCGTCACTTTCTCGATCGCTGCACCGAGCACGTCGATCCCGAGCGAGTATCCCCATTGCGTTCCCGGCTCGGAAAACAGCTCGGCCCTGGCGAGCCGAGGAAGCTCGTCTTCAAATGACAGCCCCGGGTCAGCGAGCCCGTCCGAAACGCCGAGCTTCGAATACGGCCCGTCGCTCGGTTGCATGAATGAGTACGAGAGTCCTGACGTGTGGGTCAACAACTGGCGCACGGTGATGGTGGGCTCGCGGTCGCCGAGCTTCGGCCGAAAGTCTGGCAGGTAGCGCGTGATCGGCGCTTCGAGGTCGAGCTTCCCTGCTTCGACGAGCCGCAGCGCGGCCACCGCCGCGATCGGTTTCGTGACGGACGCCAAGCGGAAAATCGTATCGATTTGCATCGGATCCTTGCTCTCGCGATCTGCGAGCCCGACGGCACGGCGATACACGGTGGCACCGTCGCGCAAAACGATGACGACGCCGCCGACGATGCGCTGCTCTGCGACAGCGGCATCGAGAACGGCATCCAGGTTCTTCTCGAGTGCTTTTTCCATGCTGAGTTTCCTTCTCGAGCAATCATTGTGGAGCGCAATCCGCCATTGCACCAATGCATCCTCGTCATGCAAATCATGCACGTGAGTCGCAATCACAACATGGTGATGGAGCAGTTCGCTTCGTGAACAATGTAACCGGCGAAGCCGCGCAATGAGCTCAGGTCGGCTGCTCGCTGGTCCGAGCGCCGCGGGCTCGGACCGCGTTCGCCTTCGCCTTCGCATCACCGGAGAATAGCTTCGCGTTGTTCTCGAGTATGGAGCCGAGGACTTGGACTGCTCCCTTGACACGCGCAACATCACGCAAGGTTTCGTGATAGACGAGATAGCCGGTGGTGTAAGCCACCGGTTCGCGAAAGACTTGAACGATGTCGGGCTTTCGCGCTTCGGCAACGAACAGCGGGATCACGCCGATGCCCGCGCCGCTCGCGATGCTTTGTCCCGCGATTTCGGTTTCGTCGACGACTGTTGCCGTGCGAGCGCAGCCGCGATTGTCTTCGAGCCAGCGCGGTCCGGCGACACGGTGCATCGTGTCGACGTAGCGAACGATGCTGTGGTTCGGCAGATCCGCCGGCGACTCTGGGAGTCCGTGGGCGTCGATGTAAATCTGGGCTGCACAAGCCACCCACGCGAACTCCAGGACCTGCCGGTGGACGAGACCCGGTTCGGTCGGACGAAACATCCGAAGGGCGATGTCGGCTTCGCCTTTGACGAGGTCAGCCGAGCGGTTTTCGCCGAGAAGCTCGATCGTTAGTTCGGGGTGACGTGCTCGTTCCGCCAGCAAAAGGCGCGAAATGACTGATAGGAACGCTGGGGGTAACGAGACGCGGACTGTCCCTTCGGCGCCATGCCGTTGGGACTGCACGTCACGCGTCGCTGTTTCGATGATCGGCTGCACGGCCTCTGCCGCTGCCAGCAGTGTTCGTCCCGCAGCCGTCCACGAAAACTCACGGCCGTTCCGGACAATGAGGCAAGCTCCTACCGCGGTTTCGAGCGCGACCAGCCTTCGACTCACGGTCGAGTGATCCACATTGAGGATGCGCGCCGCCCCCGTGACCGATCCGCCCCGCTTGAGCGCAATCAAGATCTTGAAATCGCTCCATTCTGGTTCAGGCACTCCCCACCTCACCCGCCCCGTGACAACCACGTGCACTTTTGCCTGCGGAGTTTCGCAGGCAACGTCACGTTCGCTCGTCCGGCCCCGGTCCGGTAGGGTGCACACCTTATGGATTGCCGATCAACCGCGAATTGATCGGTGGGGAGAGGGGAACGTAGGCGTCGATCTCGCGCACGCGCCATTGTTGGCGCTCGGAACGACGCACGTGCAGGCTGCTCGGCGCGAAGTGCAGGTCGGTTCGACAGTTTTAGTCGTCTATCAACTCAACTCTGCGAACTATCCAACGCCTTCCAACAAATCATCGAGACACCTGCCAACACAGAGGGAACCACGCGCAGCACCAAGCTGCCCAACGCAGGACGCCAACGCCCGTGCGCCGCATGCACGATCGGCGCAACAAACGTATACGACGCAGCGCCGATCAGTACGACTACACCACCGCGCCGATCTGCACCAAGCGCTGCCGCCGCGGCATCGCTGCGAGCGCGACCCCGTACGTCGTGAGCGTCCCCATCCGTACCAGTGCTTTCCTTCGCGAGAGGAGGGAGGCCGCTCCTCGTCGATCCAAGCCGGCGCCGCTTGTGCATCTAGCCCAGACCATTGCGCTGCGGTGATGCCCGGACAGCTGGCGGCGACTCGGGCACATTGATCCCATCGCGAAAGACGTGAAATACAGATGTCGCACAAGTCGACGGGCGAATCGCGCCGTGCGCCTGCGATTGTGTTCGCGTTGAGGTGTTAGCTAAGTCATACGCCGACGTTCTTGCGGCTCGTATGCTGCCGTCGGCGACTTGGAAGCAGTGCTCCAGCGCGGGGCCGCCTTCGCGCGCGAACGCTGCACTCATCAGGATGAGGAGGATCTCGTGAGGAAAGCTGGCACCATTTTGCTCGCGGTTGTGACTTGGTCAGCGTGCGCTGACGCCTCAGGTGACGCCGACAAAGAACCTGATCCCAATGATCCACCACCCATCGTATCGAGCTGGGCGCCCTTAGCGGCGGATCAGACGTACGAAGGAAAGACGTTAGGAGAATGGGCAATCGAGTATGGCCGCTGGTCGTACTCGCAGACCTCCTGCGATTCGCCGGCATTCGATCAGGACGGCTCGCTGTGTGGGCTCTACCAAGATCCCGAGAGTCCCGTGTTCTTTTTTGACTATTCGCCTACGGAGCGGATGCGCACCAAATGCAGAGTCCCAGCCGGCAAGGCGATTGTCGTGCCCATCCTGACGTTCTCATATGACAACGCGGGCGTGGACGATCCGGTCGGGGAAGATGAGTTGCGCGGGGCCACCAAAGTCACGCTGGAATCTATGCGCGACTTGAAGCTCAAGGTCGACAATAGAACCGTTCGCGATCTCGCCGAGCGAGCGTTCGGTCCGATAGCGTGGGACTACAAGCTTCCGCCAGCACCCAACTGGTATTCGTGCAACGGGACGGACGACGTGGGTGAGATGACAGTGAATCCAAGCTTCATGTCAGGGTACGTTGCGGTGTTTCCACCACCCGACCCGGGAATTCACGAACTCCAGTACGGTGGTGTCATGACTTGGGCTGATGACGACTACGCCATCGACACCCGAACGCGGTTCATCGTTGAACAAGCACGTGAATGATCTCCGTGAGACCGCAACTCTTGCGATCGATGGCGTGCTTGACATTGCTTCTGGCGAACGCTCAGTGCAGTGATCTGATCGGGCTTCGCGAGGGACGCGCGAGCGCTTCTTGCGATAGCGACGGAGAATGTGCACCGGGCGAGTTGTGTATCGATTCGATCTGCCTTTCTCTTCTGTGCAATGGGCAGAAGCTCTGCAATGGGCTCAAAGCTTTCAGCTGCGGGATGAACAACGTTTGGCAAACCCGAACGTGCGACGCTGCTTGCAGCAATGGAGAATGCGGGTATCCGAAGAGCTGTAGCCGTATAGAGCCTACCTGTGCGGGTGATGCTTCATGCTGCGAGACGATTGAGATTCGAGCGGACTTTTTCGACCTGCGCTACGAATCGCCGGATCCCGCGAGTGAGGACATGAGTCTGAGGTCAGACGCCGTCCCGCGCAGGATCCAACGCTTCGCATTAGACCGGTTCGAAGTATCGACGAGTCGCTTCCAAGAGTTTTCGTGGGCGTATGGCGATCTGCGTCCACCCGCAGAGGGCGCTGGAGCGCATCCAGCGTTTCGCGACTCAGGGTGGAAAGCAGATTGGAACAAGAGCAGCAGTCGATATCCCGGGTCACGCTACGCGCTCGAGGGAGTACTGCACCAGAATGAACAGACGCTGTCGGACGACGCTGACGGCGAAGCTCCCGTACGCGGGGTGACCTGGTACATGGCATTTGCGTTCTGCATTTGGGATGGAGGCCGCTTGCCTACGGAGGCCGAGTGGGCGTACGCGGCATTCGGCGGTTCGCGAGATCGCGATTTCCCGTGGGGAAACGGCTCGGAACCGAACATCGACCACAGTTTCGCTCAATACAGCGACGAGATACTCTCCAACGGATCGCCTTCACGCGTAGGAACACACGCTGCCGGGAAAGGCGCGTTCGCGCACGAAGACTTGGCGGGCAACCTCGAGGAGTGGGTCGCGGACGTGTTCCAGCAAACGCTGCCGACCGAATGTTCACCGAATGAGTCCTCCGCAGCAAAGTCGGAGTGCTTTCAACTCGATGGCACGGAGTTTCGCGTGACCCGCGGCGGATCGTACCGCGACCCTAGCGAACGCTTGCGCAATGTTAGTCGCGGCCATGAGATCGCGGTGCGGGCGCGACCTTGGATCGGCTTCCGCTGCGCACGCGACCTCTAGACCATGACTAAACTTCTACAGCTCTCGCAAGGGTGCACGCGGCTACTTTGGACTCGACAGGACGTACGGTGTTTTGGGGCCGCCTTGTTGAGGGCAATCACTAGCTGGCGATGTCGTCGGTGAAGATGCGGACGCTGCACCCGGAGTCACGAGAGCATCGTTCAACCACCAGGCTTCCAAACAATCTGGACGTGGCCGGCTCGCATCAGTGACGCGAGCCTTGCTGCCCTCATCGCACACCGCGATCGCAGCGGCGCGGCCCATGGGCTCATTGTTCGTACACTCCGTCTTCGTAACCCAACCGTCGGGGCCGTACACATTCAGCGATGCCACGACGCTGAGCCACGCCGGGACAATTGCACTGTTGATGCGAACGCTTTTGGCGAACGTGGCTCCTGCTTCATCCTCCACGAACATCGAGCTGCGGTAGCCAAGCACACTGCTGAGTCCACTAAATACGTCCCACCACGGCAGCGCCCACTCTTTGTAATCGACGCCTCCGGGAACTGCTCGGCATGAGTGCAGCACCCAGTGCTTGAGTCGACCTCTCGCGTCCATGCCATAGCCGTCGAGCGGAAGGTCGAGTCGCACATCGAACGGGCCGTCGGTATCCCGGAAAGTCATGAAACCGAACGGAAAGCCGTGTGCCTCGACGAGCGCCAGGTCGACACTGTTGACGAACCAATCCTTCCGGGTGCCGAAGAGCAGGGGCCCAGTTTCGATATGTTGGGCGTTCGAGAACTGGAGGTCACCTGTAGCCAAGGACAGCTCTCTCCAAAACTCACGTGCATCCTGGCCGAACCCCATGGAGTCCCTGAACGTCACGTATCGCCCGATTGCCACCGAAGTGTCCCGCTGTGGCAGGGGCGTTGTCGACGACGGACGATTGTCTGCGATCGGTTCGAGGTTTGTGATCAAGTCGGCACTCAGGTCGGGTTTGATCTCTTGGATCACCTCCTTGGCACTGCTGAGAGGAATATATCCAACAACGAGTTGCGTCCTTCCGACACTCGACTTCGACCGA
>DASRXR010000711.1:0-6275 GCA_035687405.1 Polyangiales bacterium | reverse complement strand
GGACCCGTGATCGCGCCGAGACCGAACATGGCTGCAGCCATGCCGTGCTCTTTCTTCGGATAACGCGCGAACAAAATGCTCTGCGCCGTCGGAATGATCGCACCACCACCGAGGCCCTGGAGCGCACGAAACAACACGAGCGAAGGTAGGTTCCAGGCGAGGCCGCACAACGCGCTCGCGAGGCTGAACAGCGCGATCGAGCCAGCGAAGTAGCGGCGATAGCCGAAGCGGCGCTGGAACCAGCCCGTCATCGGGATGATGACGATGTTCGCCATCATGTAACCGGTGGACACCCAGCCGATCTGATCGAGTGGCGTGCCGAAGCTCGCGCGGATGTCGTTCAACGCGACGTTGACGATCGTGATGTCGATCATCGCCATCAGCGCGCCAGTCATCACGACAGCGGTGATTCCGAGCTTCGAGCCTTCGACTTGTTCGCGTTCCATGATCGCTCTCGTTCGCTCCGAAAGACGCACTGGCGGACGACTCAGACTACGGTTGCTCACTGGACCTGACTCACTTCCACACGACTGACCGGGGCACTACCGACTACGAGAATGATCACTTCGTCGACACGCTGGCGACCGCACTCAACCCAGGGCGAAGCTCGAAACCAGGGTGTGGATCGAGGCGAATCAAAACAGGCACGCGCTGAACGACCTTCGTGAAGTTGCCCGACGCGTTGTCCGGCGGAAGGAGCGAGAACCGCGAACCCGTGCCACCGGACAAGCTGTCGACATGGCCAGTCAGCTTCTCACCGTCGAACGCATCCACGGTTACGTCCGCGCGTGCGCCTGGGCGCAGGTGCGCGATCTGATCTTCCTTGAAGTTTGCGACCACCCACGTGTCATCGAGGGCGACGAGCGCCATCAACGGACGGTCCGGCGACACGTTTTGACCGAGCTCGACTGAGCGGCGGGACACGACACCTGACACCTCGCTGCGGATCTTCGTGTACGAGAGGTTCAGCTCCGCTTGGTCGTAGGCGGCTTGCGCCTGATCGACGCGCGCTTGCGCGAGCTCGACCTGAGCCGCGGCAGCATCGAGGCGCTGCGGACCGGACTCTGCCGCGATCAATCGGCCGCGCGCGTTCTGGAGCGTACCGGCCGAGTTGTCGAGGTTCGATTCCGCACTCGCGAGACGAGCACGTGTTTGGGCGAGACTTGCATCCGCACGCTCGAGCTCGCTCTGACGCGTGTCGAGTTGTGATTGCGACAGCGCGCCTTCGCCGAACAACCGCTTGCTGCGCTCCAGCTCACTCGCGGCGAGCCCACGCTGCGCGGTCGCCGCCGAGATGTCGGCTTGCGCCTGTAAAATCGCGGCGCGCGTCGTGCCGCCGACAGCGGCTGCTTGTGCCATGCCACCGCGCGCGACCTGAAGACTCGAGTCGACGTCCGAGCGCGTCACGTCGAGCTGAGTCTGCGCCGCTCGGAGCTGCGCCCTCGCCGCGGCGACGTCCGCCTTGGATGCGGCGTCGCGCGCGCGCAAGTCGCGGTCATCGAGCTCGACGAGCACATCGCCGGGGTTCACGTGCTGGTTGTCTTTCACCAGCACCTTCACGACCTGACCGCTGACACGCGGCGACACGTTCGCGACATGCCCTTCGACGTACGCGTCGTCGGTCGTCTCGTGACCACGCGTCGCGAGCACCCAGCCGCCGATCGCGGCACCGGCTCCGAGCGCGAGAACCGGCAGGAGGATCATCGCGCGGCTGCGCGGCTTGGTTTGCGCTGCGGTGGAAGAAGCGTCGGCTCGGGGCAGAATCTCTGCGCTCATTTCGGCGGTCGTGGTCGTCATGGCGGCCGACCGGAGCAGGAACCGTGCCCTTTCCCAGCTGTAATGATTTCGATGGGTTACAGCGGAGCGCAGCATTTGGACTGCTCCAAGAAGCCGTCCTGGATCTAGTCCAATAACCTATTGGATACCATCCGGTTTGGATCCATAGTGATCCAGATGGACAGTCCACTTCCACCGGGGATGCCCTCCGGGTCGTTTGGTCCCGAGCGCATCCGCACCTTGCGAGGCAGCGCCAGCCGCGCAGCGTTCGCGCGCAACCTCGGCGTCACGCCACAAACGGTATACCGCTGGGAGCTCCCGCAGAGCGCCACCGAGGCGCGGCGGCCACGGGGCGCGCAGCTTGCGCGGCTCGCACTCCTCGCGTCACAGCCGCTCGTCTCGCCGCCTTCAGCTGCCAACCTCCAGCGTCACGCGCCGCCGCTTCCAGCTGCGCATCCACCGGCCGACCACTCGTGGGTGGAAGACGCCGGCGCGCGCATCCTTCCTGCGCTCGAGCGCATCTATCGAGGTGAGACGCGGCGCGGCCACGGCGAGCTCGTGCAGATCGTCGCGAGCTCGCCAGGCTTGTCCGTGAACGCGCGCGCGATGGCGTGTTTCGGAATCGCGTTGAGCGAGCTGCTCGAGCGAGCGGATGCGCGGGCGGCACTGATGGCGATCGCTCCGCTGCTGCAAGATGCCGAAGCCGGCCGGCTCGATTCCAACGTCGCGGCCAAACTGTTCTCAGTCGCCGCGTTGTGTCACGCCTATCCGGATGCCTTGTTGTTCGATTTGGGGCGCGTCCACGCCTACCAAGCGCGCGTCGAGACCATGCCCGGCTCGGGCGACGACGAAGCGACGTGCACCGCGAGCATCGCTGGGCTGTGTGCCGCGACTTGGGTCGGGGACGCCGAGTTGCTCGAGCGCGCATTTTCGCAACTCGAAGAGACGCGCTGGGACTCGCTGTCCGAGTTGTTCAAATTGCACGTGGAGGAGTTTCGCACGCTCCGGATGATGTACGCCGGTCGTGGCTCACCCTCACTTCAGAGCTGCGAACATGCGGTGCAACGTGCCGAGGAATCCAACAACACACTCGTGCTCGCACGGACACTCGGCAGACTCGCGTTGTGTCAGCTCGACTTGTTGACGGATCCCGAACAAGTCCTCCAGGTCGCTCGACGTGCGAAGACGATTGTGCGCGTGACTCGCACGGCACCGGGCGTACATCAGCTGCTCGCGCTCCGCGCCGAGATCGAGGCGCTGTTACGACTCGGTCGCTTGCAAGACGCACTCGGCATCTCGGGCGAAGTCGATAGTTGGAGCGCTGAGACGGGCATGCCTGCGTTCAGCGCGATTTCGGCTCAGGCGCGTCTGTACACGATCGCCGGGCGCGTCGATGCGCTTCAAGCGCTCGCGGCACGCATCCGCAGCTGCGAGGTGCCGTCGCTTCGCACGATTTGCGACGCTTACGCCTCGTACGTCGATGCGTGCGCCGCCTTCACCGTGAACGACGATCCGAGCGCGACCGTCGCGCTTTTCGAACAAGCGGAGGTCAAAGCTGCGCGCTGGCCGTTCCTGCTGCGCGAGGTCCTGCTGTACCGCGTGTACGCGCACGCTGCCGCGGGCGAGGAAGCGGCAGGCCGAGTCGCGCTGCGTCGCGCGCAACGCTTCGTCGATGGTTTTCCTTCGCCTTGGTTCACCGCGCACCTGCGTAGGCTGGAAGGTGGGCTCGCCGCTGCGCGCGGGCACTGGCATGAAGGCAAGCAGCTCCTGCAGTCCGCGGCGGCAACGTTCGAGCTTGCGAAAGATGCGTGTGATGCGGCACTGACGCGCTATCTCGCATGCTTGATCGGTGACGCGGTCGACGAAGATGCGGATCCAGCGCTGCTCGCGGATGCAAAGGAAGCGCTCGTCCGTCTGAGCATCCCGGAGCCGCGCGCCATGCGCGTGGGCGTTGCGCGATTCCACGCCGCACTCCCGCGTGCGCAAGGCGAATCTGACAACCGTCGCAACCGCAGCCCAGAGCGGCTGGTCGTTCCGTTTCAACGTGTCGCGATGCGAGGCGCAGCACCGAACCTGATCTTGAGCGAGCTCACGTCGGTGGCGAACCTGTTGTTCCCCGGTCACGCCGTCTACGTCGAAGAGATGGACTCCTCCGGCGAATCGCGCGCGCTCTTCGGAGATCACGCGCCGGCCGATCTCGACTGGGCAGAGTTCAGCGACGGTGCGGGCCGCATGTTGCGGCTAGGCGTCGACGGCGAGCTCGACCGCGACGAGCGCTCGACGTTATCGCTGTTGGCGATGACCGCAGCGCTCTCGCTCGAAGTCGCCGTGCTTCGCAGCGTCGGAGAGCGGCCCGTCGTCAGCGCGAGCTTGCCGCCCGTGCCCGAGCTGCCGGGGTTCGTCGCTGCCTCGGCTGAAATGCGAAAGCTGCGCGCCGAGCTCGTGCGGCTTTCGGCATCGCGTTCGACCGTGATCATCAGTGGCGAGTCCGGTACGGGCAAAGAGCTCGTCGCGCGCGCGATTCACGACCTCTCGGATCGATCCGCCTATCCTTACATCGCATTCAACTGCGGCGCAGTTCCGCGCGATTTGTTCGAAGGCCAGCTGTTTGGCTACCGGCGCGGCGCCTTCACGGGCGCGACGACAGATCACTCGGGTGTGATCCGCGCAGCCAACCGCGGCACGCTGTTCCTCGACGAGATCGGGGAGCTTCCGCTCGACATCCAGCCGAAGTTGCTGCGCTTCCTCGAAAACTCCGAGGTGTTTCCGCTGGGCGAGCGCGCGCAGGTGCATGTCGACGTGCGGGTACTCGCTGCGACGCACCGTGATTTGGCTGCGCTAGTCCGGGAAGGTCGCTTTCGCGAAGACCTCTACTACCGGTTGCAAGTCGTTCCGGTACACGTGGCGCCATTGCGCGATCGACGCGCCGACATTCCGGTGCTCGCGCGGCACTTCTTGCGCAACCTGACGCGACGCGGCGAACCACCGGTGCTCGCCCCCGATGCACTCGCGGCCCTGCTCGAACAACGCTTTCCCGGTAACGTCCGCGAGCTCAAGAACATCATCGAACGCGCGCTCGCGTACTTTCCGGATCAGCCGGTGTTGCGTGCGGAGCACCTGCGGTTGTTCCAGCCAGGGGATGCGCCGGTGCTCGCGCCCGTCTCGGCGAAGAGGTAGCCGCCTCTGCGAGCGGCGGCCGCGCGAGCCTTGAGTTCAATGATCCGACGAGTCCCAGATTCGTTGTCCGCGATTGGGAGCACGTTCGAAGTGGGTGGAGTGTTGGTACCGGCTGGAGCCAGCATGCAGACGCGATGAGCCGACCGGGTAAGCCAACTGACTGCTAACCGTAGTCAGTCATGTGTCAGCTCGGGCGATCTAACAACAATAGCGGACAGGTTCCGGAGATTAAGGACTCGAGTTACGCACTGAGCGACTACGGCCGTGCACGCATTTGATCTGAGCGCGCTGTTGGCGAACTGTTGTTCTTGCCGCTTGCAACGGCGGTGTGTGCATGGCAGTGTCGAGCCCACCTCATGGTCAACTCGACGCGGGAGTTGAACTTGAGTCCTTCGTGACGACTCGATCGTCGCGTCGCGGTTGGTTCGCTCGCCTCGGTTCGAAGGATTCGAATCGCGCGCGTTGCAGCAGGCACGCGGCGGGATGACCGAGTGAAGTCTTGGACCGCACGTGTGCTTCGACAAAGCGCGCGGCGGCACCGATCTGCGCCGAGTGCGTGCCCTCGGGCGCACTCGTTCGAAAGGTACGTTGCATGTTCGATAACCTTCGCCGTTTCTTCGTTCGGGCCAGCGCAGTCAGTAATCACCAAAGCGTGCTAGATAGTGCGATCGGCATTCAGATGGTCAATCAAACACCCGGCGACTATCTCGAGTTCGGCGTGTTTCGAGGGGACCGACTGGTACAGGCCTACGAGACGGTGACGTTCGTGACGAAACGCGTCCGCACTGCGAAGGATCCGTATCTGTCGAAAGCGTCGACGACCAACCTCGAAGCGATGCGCTTCGTCGGTTTCGACAGCTTCGAAGGTTTGCCGAAAGCAAATTCGATCGACGTCGCCGAAGGTCAGGAAGAATGGATCGGGGAGGGCGGCTTTTGCGCCTCGCTCGAAGAAGTGACGAACCTAATGCCACGCAAAGGCGTCGCGGACGGGCGCATCAAGTTCGTGAAGGGCTGGTTCAACGACACGTTGAACGACACGACGAAGAAGGACCTCGGTTTGAAGGCCGCTTCGATCGTCTACATCGACTGTGACTACTACGAGTCGACGGTTCCGTGCCTCGAGTTCATCACCGACCTACTCGTCGACGGCTCGATCCTGATCTTCGATGACTGGTGGATCTTCAAGGGCCGCCCGGATCGCGGCGAACAGCGCGCGTTCTACGAGTGGAAAGAGCGCCACGGGATTCAGACCCGCGAGTTCATTCCCGGCACGGCGATGAGCTTCATCGTGCAGCGCTGAGCCGCGCGGACGTGACGCCAAC
>DASRXR010000710.1:0-19706 GCA_035687405.1 Polyangiales bacterium | reverse complement strand
GGTCGTGCTCGAGGTCGCGCGCGCGAACGGCATGCCTCAAGAGCCGTTGCGCGTCAAAGCGGAAGACATCGAGCAGTTCACGGTCGACAGTCATCAAAAGAACTCGGTCGCGATGCGGCTTGGCGGGAGCTACAACATCTTGCCGAGCCGGCTCGGGGTTTCAGCCGGTGCGTTCTTCGAGACGCGTTCGGTCGATCCTTCGTACGCGAACGTCGATACGTTCGCATTCGGTCGCTACGGCTTCGGGCTCGGGCTGCAGATGCGTTTCGGGAGCATCGATCTGTCGGCTGCGTACGCGCACATCTTCTCGGAGACGCTCGAGGTCGCGCCGCCACCGCACGAAAACCGTGACGACGCGACCGACGATCCGCAGAGCGGTTTCGACCAGCGCGTGTATCGCGACGGTGTGCTCTCGAGCGGACCTCGGCGCGATCCTGCAGCGCCGTCGCCGAATAAAGCGGATGCGGTTGCGAGCTATCAGCAACCGGCTGTGTTCGAGAGCGCGGATCTGCCGCGTCGCGTCGTGAACGCTGGCAAGTACACGGCGAGCTTCGACGTCATCTCACTCGCGTTCGCCTATCGGTTCTGAACCGACGTGTCGCTGCTCCGCAGCGTTGCGAAAAATTACGTTCGGTTTTCAGCACGCGATTCGCTGAGTTAGCGCGCGTTCGCGGGCTGACGTTGTTAGTTCGATTGGCGCAATTGTGTCGCCCATGTAAATCTCTTGGCTAACTGTTGTTTGCTGGAGTGTAGGCCACAGTGGGCCATCGCTGCAGCTGTAGCTGCGATTGATAGGTGTCAGTCACGCCTGTCACTCAGGGGAATACATGGGCAAGAGCGTCGCGGAACGGAACGTCGAAACTTCTCCTGAATCTGACCTTGATGAACGTTCTGCGATTGTTCCGGTGCACGACTCGAACTCGGATGAGTTCATTCCGTTTACGCGGCCACACAAGGTCGGTACGGAGTTCGATTCGATCACGCGTGCGATTCAAACGTGCGAGCTCTCGGGTGACGGCGCGATCACGAAGCAGTGTCACAAGCTGCTCGAAGAGACGCTCGGTGTGCCGAAGGCGTTGCTGACGACGTCCTGTACGCACGCGCTCGAGATGGCCGCGTTGCTGTTGCGGATCAAGCCGGGCGACGAAGTGATCGTGCCCGCGTACACGTTTGTCTCGACTGCGAATGCATTCGTGCTGCACGGCGCCAAGCCGGTGTTCGCGGACGTACGACCCGACACGTTGAACATGGACGAGACGAAGCTCGAGGCGCTGATCACGAAGCGCACGCGTGCGATCGTTCCGGTGCATTACGCCGGCGTGGGCTGCGAGATGGACACGATCATGGCCATCGCGAAGCGGCGCCGCGTGACCGTCGTCGAAGACAACGCGCACGGAATGTTTGCGAAGTACAAGGGCCAATACCTCGGGACGTTTGGCGCGCTCGCGACGCAGAGCTACCACGAGACGAAGAACTTCACCTGCGGAGAGGGTGGCGCGCTGTTGATCAGCGATCCGTCGCTCATCGAGCGCGCCGAGATCATTCGCGAGAAGGGTACGGACCGCAGCCGGTTTTATCGCGGCCAAGTCGACAAGTATTCGTGGCGTGACGTCGGGTCGAGCTTTCTGCCTTCCGGTGTGCTCGCGGCGTTTTTACTCGAGCAGTTGGCGGCGCGTGAGCAGATTCAGCAGGCGCGCCGGCAGATCTTCGAACGTTATGAAGCGAGTCTCGGCGATTGGGCTGAAGCGAACGGTGTTCAGCTGCCCACGATTCCGAGTGAGTGTGAGCAGGCCTATCACATGTTTTATCTGCTGATGCCGACCGCACAGGCGCGGACGGAGCTGCTCGCCCATTTGAAGGCGGCGCGCATCGGTGCGACGTTCCACTACGTTCCGCTGCACACATCGCCGATGGGGCGAAGCCTCGGCGGTAAGCCGGGGGATTGCCCGGTGACGGAAGACATCGCGGAGCGGTTGATTCGGTTGCCGTTGTTTGCCGATCTCACGGTCGTGCAGCAGGAGCGCGTGGTGAGTCAGGTGCGGCGCTTCGCGCCGGTGCGGCAGCGGAAGAGTGACGTTCAAGCGGTGCTCGAAGTGGCGGAGGAGGCGGCGATGGTCGAGCCGATTCCGGGTCCCGGTCGCCGTTACTTGATCACGGTGCCGGCAGGCGGCCGGCGGCTTTCAGCGACGAAGTTCGCCGCGGAGAGCGCGTTCGTGCAGCACCTGCGCGACTTGAAGAGCGAACTCGGCGAGTCGTGGACCGAGATGGTGGTCGCGATGCCGTATCTCGACGACGCCGGCTATGCAGCGCATCAGTCGACGCTCGACGTGATCGACGAGGCGGCCGAGCAGATTCGGTTCGTGCCGTTGCATCGGTACGGTTGCAGCAAGCTCGAGTTTGCGGCGACGCTGCCGAAGCTGTTGCCGCAGATGGCGAAGTTGGTCGGCGAGAGTGACTTCGTCCACTCGCACTTTTCGTACGATGTATTCCGGCCGATCGGCGCTTGGTTTTGCTTCTTCGCTGCGGCGATGAAGAAGCGTGTGATCGCGGTCGATGACATCGATCGGCGTCGCGACCCGGAGATGAACTGGAAGACCGGGCGGTGGTCGAAGCGGACGTACTTGATGAGTAAACATGTCTACGATCCGGCGCGGGATCTCTTGCAGCGTGCCTACGTGAAGCACGTCGACCTGATGTTGTTCAAGGAGATGGGGCAGGTCGAGGACTACGGGCGTGGCGCGGAGCACGTGCGATTGTTCTTGGATCCGAACTTTGCGGAGGAGCACATCGTCGACGACTCCTTCGTGCACGCGAAGCTCGATGCGCTTGCGGAGCCGGAGCGGCCGCTACGGTTGTTCTATTTTGGGCGGCTGGTGCCGTACAAGGGCGTCGACAAGATGCTCGAGGCGGTGGCTGCTGCGTCGAAGCGCGGTGCGAACGTGACGTTCGACATCATGGGCAGCGGCGAACAAGCGATGGCGTTGAGGCAGCTTGCGGAGCAGCTCGGGATTGCGGATTTGGTGCAGTGGCTCGAGCCGCGATCGTACGGCGAGCCATTTTTCGAGGTGTTGCGGGAGCGGGACGTGTTGCTCGCGTGTCCGTTGTCTGCGGATACGCCGCGGAGTGCCTGGGATGCGCTCGCGAGTGCGATGCCGTTGGTGGCGTTCGATACGCCGTTCTACAAGAGCATGGCGACGATTTCGAATGCGGTGGAGCTGACGGCGTGGCCCGAGGTGGCTCCGTTGGCGGACAAGTTGGTGACGTTGGCGGAGGACAAGCAGTTGCTTTCGCCGATGGTGCGGAGTGCGGTGCGCACGGCACGTGAGAACACCGGAACCAGTTGGTTGAAGCGGCGTGTGGCGTGGGTGAAGGAGCTCGTGGAGGATGGTCGCAAGCTGTTGGCGCCGCTGGCCATGCTGGCGAACGAGTGGGGCGACGTGTTGGTGACGATCGCGTAGTCCATCGGGCGGCTGTGGCGTTGAGCGCATCGCCACGTGCGGCACGCCATTCGCTGGTGGGTCGAGTCGCAGACCCTGCAGTTGCCAGTGCCCGCGCGCCGAAGCTCTTCGCTGCGGCTCGAGCAGGGATTGATTGCGCGCGTTTATCGAGCTGCCGGCGTAGCGCCGTAGTTCGTCAGCAGCTGCAACGCTTGCGCTCGGTACGGATAGCTGGGCGCGCTCATGTGCTTCGAGAGCTGCTGAGCCCGCGCGATTCGCCCTGCACGCAACAAGCCTTCGAGCTGCAACAACTCGCGCTCCGGAATCAGCGCGCCGTTTCGGAATCGCGTCGCGTGAGCTGCCGCCGCCGCTAGCGCGCTGGCTGGAGTCGCCATCTTGCTTCGGATTCGATCGAGCGACGCGAGCTCTTCCGCAAGCGTCGGGGCGGACACAGGCGCAGCGTTTGCAGCGCGCGGCCCGGCGGCCGTCGACCGTGACGCCGGTTGTTGTGCCGCCCGCGGTGCAGCTGCGCGCGGCGGGGTTACGAGCGGTGCAGCTGCGCGCGGCGCGAGCTCCTGCCCCGCCTGCCCGCTTGGGTTTGCTCCCGGTTGAGTTCCACTCGCGGCTGCTTCCAACCGCGTTGCGGATTCATCGGACTCGCGCTGTTCTGGTTGCTGGGTAGCGGCGGTTTTTTCGAGTGCAGGCGACGAAAACGGAAACGCCACTCGTACGGTCAACACTGCCAGACCCAACGCGATCACCGCGCCGAGCGTCCACACGATCGGCGTCGCGTTCGAAGAGCCGCCGGTCAGTTTTGCCGTGGACGGTTCGCGCGATTCGCGCGCTGTGTGCCTGCCGCCTTCGGCTGCACCACCGAAGCCGCTCGCATCGCGCAAGCCGAACGCCGCCGACCCGATCGCATTCTCGATGCCCGCCCTCAAACGCGTGAGCTGGACCGGACGGGCATCATCCTCTCGCATACTGCTCAATGCAGCTCTCAACTCGTCTGGCAGCTCGGAGTCGAGCCAACGGCTCGTGTCATCGCTCATGGCGACCTCCGAGATTGCTCGCACGCAGGACGTAAGTCCGCACCAACGTCCTAGCCGCGTACAACCGCGAGTACGCCGTGTTCAACGGACAACCGACCATCTGCGCGACCTCACGCATGTCCAAACACTCGAGCTCGAACAACACAAAAACGGCCCGCTTGTCCGTATCGAGCTTCGCAAGTGCTCGGTCGAGCAACACACGCTCACGCGAACCCTCGATCGCTTGCGTCGGATCGCTGTGGACCGGTACGGAGTCCAGACCCGAGCTCGACTCCTCGTGCCGATGCCTCGCTTGCCGGTGATAGTTCGCCACGACACGTCGCGTGATTCCGAACAACCAGCTACGCACGGACACACCGGCCTGCAGATCGGCCCGGCGCCTGTGCACGATCACGAACACCTCTTGAGCCACGTCCTCGACGTCACTCGCTCGAACACCGAGCCGGCGCACGATGCGCACCACGAACGGTGCGTGGGTCTCGAAGATCTCCCGTGTGCTCGCCACCGTCATCGGCCGCGCGGCCTGCACAAGGAGCGGCGAGCCCAATAACGCCGGGTTCGACCTGAGACTCATCTTCCGGCCATGTAAGCACACCCGGGGTTTTCTCAGAATATCTGTAGGCGGGAGGGTGCCATTTCACGGCCAAGTAGGCGGGCCGACGGAGGTCCACCCTCAGGGCTGGCGTCCCCAAACACGAGCAGTAGGGCCCGTGACCGCGTGAAGGTCGCACGATGCGGTCCACGCTCTCACCTCACCTTTTGACGTTTTCGTCCGATACCCAAGGATGGTCGAGCGGTGAAACTGGAAGTCGACACGACCATTCCGCCGCGTGGGATCGACCGCTACGAGGTCGAGCGAGAGCTCGGCGAGGGCGGCACCGGCGCCGTGTTCCTCGCGCGCGACCGTGAGACCGGAGAGCAGGTCGCACTCAAGAAGCTCTTCCGCATGGACACCACGAGCGTCCTGCGGGTGAAGCGCGAGTTCCGCTCACTCGCGGACATGAACCATCCAAACCTGGTTCGGCTCTACGACCTCGGTCGCGCCGACGATGGTTGGTTTCTGACGATGGAGTACGTCCCGGGTACCGATCTATCGAGCTACGTGAAGCTTGTGAGTGGCGCGAACACTCCCGCCCACGAGTACCTGAAGCTGATTGCGGCAGAGCCCGAACGCTGGCTGTGGGCGTTTCACGAACTCGCGCACGGCGTTCAAGCGCTGCATCGCGCGCGCATGTTGCATCGCGACTTGAAGCCCTCGAACGTGATCGTCGCAAAGGATCGCGTGGTCGTGCTGGATTTCGGCCTCGTCCGCGCACTCGACAGCGCCGCGTTGTCGGAAGTCACGTTCGACCGGGTGATCTCCGGCACGCCCGGGTACATGGCACCGGAGCAAGCGCGCGGAGACTCGCTGACCGAAGCGACCGACTGGTACGCGTTCGGCATCATGCTCTACGAAGCGCTCTGCGGTGAGCTGCCGTTCGACGGCACCGTGCTCGAGATCCTGAATGCCAAGCTGAGTTGCGACGCGGAGCCGATCGAAAACCGCGCGGACGCCGTGCCGGAACCGCTCGCCAAGCTGTGCGCTGCGCTCTTGAGTCGGGACCCGTCGGCGCGGCCGAGCGGCGAGCAAGTCATCGCGACGATCGTGCCCCTGCTCAGCGCGACGCTCCGTCCGCAGGCCGGGGTCGACTTGTCTCTCAAGCCGCATCTGCCGCCATCCGCGGCTCCGCTGTTCGGTCGCTCGGGCGAGCTCGCAGCGCTCACGCGAAACTTCGTGCAAGCCGATCAAGGCCAAGCCGTCGTCGTCCACGTGCGCGGACCGTCCGGCGCCGGCAAGTCCGCTTTGATCGATCGCTTCTTCGAAGAGCTCGCTCGCGGCCCGCGCGAACCCGACCAGCGCGCCACCCTCGTGCTCCGCAGCCGTTGTTACGAACGAGAAGCGATGCCGTTCAAAGCGCTCGACGGAGTGATCGACGCGCTCGTGACGCGGCTCTCGCGCTTGCCGGACCTGCAGATCGGTCGGTTGATGCCGTCCGATATCGCCGCGCTCGTGCAGTTGTTTCCGGCGTTCGAACGTTTGCCCGCGGTGCAGCGATCGCTTTCCGGATCGAAGCCCGCCGCCGACCGGTTTCAAGATCGCAAGCGTGCGGAAGTGGCGCTCGGCGATCTTTTCAAGCGCCTCGCTACGTTCGAGACACTCGTGATCGCGATCGACGATCTGCACTGGGGCGACCTCGACAGCGCGAGCCTACTCACCGGTCTGTTGAAGCAGGTCGCCGACGTGCCGATCATGCTGCTGTTCAGCTATCGCGGTGACGAGATCGACACGAGTCCGTGCCTTCGCCAGCTGCTGGCGAATCGGCCGAGCGAAGACGAGTCGCACGCGTTCGAATCCGTGATCGCGGTCGATTCACTCGCAGATACCGACTTGCGCGCGATCTGCGTGCGACGTTTGGGCGCGCAGGCCGAAGACCACGCGTCGCTGATCGATCACATCGTGCGTGAGGCGCAGGGTAGCCCGTTCCTCGCCTCGCAGTTGGCTGCGCTCGCAGCAGCGCGGATCGCACGCGGCGACACGAAGCTCGAAGCGCTGTCGATCGAATCGCTAGTGACGCAGATGGGTGAGCTCTTGCCCGAGGGCGCAAGCGAGCTGTTGGCGGTGCTGGCAGTGGCGGCGCGGCCGCTCACACCGAGGCTCGCGCTCGCTGCCGCCGGCGTGCTCGGCGAAGGCAAAGCGCTCGTGCACACGCTGAGAAGCCTCAACCTCGTGCGCACGCGTGACGTCGCCGGCGGCCATCTGATCGAGATGTACCACGACCGAGTTCGCGAGCGCGTGCACGGCACGATGAGTCAGGCTCGCCGCGAGCGGGCGTACGCCAGTTTGCTCGGCTTGCTCGAGCAGAGTCGCGAGGTGGCGGATCCGGCTTGGTTGCACGTGCTTGCGCTTGGGGCGAATCAGCGCGGGCCTGCGCTGCGCTACGCGTTGGCTGCTGCAGAACGCGCGTTTGCGAGTCTCGCGTTCGAGCGAGCGGCTGAACTGTATCGCACCTGCCTCGAGCTGGACGAGAGCGCTGCAGCGGACAGCGGCGTGTTGTGGACGAAGCTCGGGCATGCGCTCGCGTGTTGCTGTCGCGGCGTCGCTGCAGCCGAGGCTTATCAAGAAGCGGCCAAGCGAGTTCCGCCGTCTGAAGCTGCCGCTTGGACCCGGCTCGCTGCATCGCACCTCTTGCGCAGCGGCCGTTTCGAGGAAGGCGAGCTGCTCGTCAGCGAAGTGTTGGCTGGGATGGACGTGCACATTCCTGAAAGTGATGCCGCGTTACTCGCGGCGATCGTCTGGGAACGCTTGCGCTTGCAGGTGCGCGGCTTGGACTATCGCGAATCGAGCGAGCAGGCGGTGTCAGCGCGCGTGCTCGAACAGATCGACTCGATCGACGCGCTGGGCCTCGAGACGCAGTCGTATGATCCGCTGCGCGCGGCGCTGCTCCAATTGCGCGGCATGCGGCTGGCGCTCGATGCGGGCGAGCCGAAGCGCGTGTCGCGCGCGCTCGGAAGTGCGGCGATCGTGGCTTCGGTTTCGGGTTCAGCCGACTCTCATCAACGCAGCGAGGCGTTGTTACAGCGTGCCGAGGTGCTCACGCGCAAGCTCGGCGATCCGCGCGAGCACGCTGTGATGCTCGCCTCGCGTGCGATCTGCGCGTTCATGCAGGGTCGAACTCACGATGTGCTCGCGCCTTCGTACGAGGCAGAGCGCATCTTTCGCGCGAGTTCGAGCGCCGATTACTACATGCGGTTTGCGATCGTGTCGGCTCGGATCGGCGCGCTCTACACGTTGGGCGATCAGTGGAGGTTCAAAGCGGAGCTCGGTGCTGCCTTGGAAGAAGCGCGTGCGACCGACAATCGTACCGCGCTGCTGCAGCTCACGATGAACGAGACGGTCGCGGACGAGCTCGACGGCCACCCGGAACGCTCGCTCGAGCGGCTCGAGCAGCAGTTTCTAGAGCTGCCTCGGGGTCGCTTCGGAATCTTGCACATGTTGCACATGGGCGCGGTCATGCGCCTAGCGAGCGCGACTGGCCAGTACACGTGGGCGGCGAAGTTCAGCGAACCCGAGTGGCTGCGCTATCGGCGTTCGCCCGTGAGTCGAGTGCCGTTACTCGCGTTCGGCATGCACACTGTTCGCGCTCGTTTGCTGCTGAACCGGCATGTCCACGACCGAAGCACTGGCGACGCCGCGGACTTGATTCGGGGCGAGGTTCGCGTGTTGCGCCGGCTGGCGTTGCCGTGGGCGACGCTGTTTGCAGCGCGCATGCAGGCGCGTGCAGCGCTGCTGTCGGGTGAGCGCGTGGTTGCGATCGAACGATTGCGTGAGAACGTTGCGAGTTGGAGTGCGACTTCGTCGCGCGATGAAGCAGCGCGCGATCAGTGGGCGCTCGGCCGCATCCTGGGAAACACCGAGGGTGCGGAGCTGATGACGTCCGCGGACGCCACGTTGCGTGCGCTCGGGGTGTCGAATCCGACGTTGGATGCGGCGTACAACTACCCCGAGCTTGCTGCTGCAGACGCGACGTTTTCGGGCTAGCTTGCCCGTGAGCACTCCGCTCGCCTGGAGGATTCTCATGGCTGCAACTACCAAGACCGCGATCGTGACTGGCGCTTCTCGTGGAATCGGCGCTGCCATCGCGGAGCGGTTGGCGCGCGACGGCTTCAATGTCGTGATCAACTACTCTAGCGACCCCGCTCCGGCCGAGGCGCTCGCACGCAAGATCACCGAGTCGGGCGGGAAAGCGATCGCGATCAAAGCGGACGTCAGCGACTCGGCTGCCGTTCGCACCCTCTTCGACCAGACGCAGTCTGCGTTCGGCAGCATCGACGTTCTCGTGAACAACGCGGGAATCATGTTGCTCTCGACGATCGCAGAGACGAACGACGCGACAGTCTCACGCACGTTGGACGTGAACCTCAAAGGCACGTTCAACACGCTGCGCGAAGCTTCGACGCGCCTCGCGCATGGCGGTCGCATCATCAACTTTTCATCCAGCGTCGTGGGGCTGTTGCAGCCGACGTACGGCATCTACGCTGCGACCAAAGCCGCCGTGGAGGCGCTCACGAGCGTGCTCGCGAAAGAACTGCGCGGCAAGCAGATTACCGTGAACGTCGTGGCGCCAGGCCCGACCGCGACCGACTTGTTCTTGAAAGGTAAGCCGCAAGAGCTAGTCGACCGGCTCGCGAAAGCAGCGCCACTCGAGCGCCTCGGGCAGCCGGTCGACATCGCGAGCGTCGTCGCGTTTCTCGCGGGGCCGGATGGCGCGTGGGTGAACGGTCAGACGTTGCGTGCGAACGGCGGCATCATTTGAAAAGCTCGAGCAAGGCGTACGCCGCGATTTATCACCCGCAGGAGGCCGCATGTCCAAACTACGCTTGAAGATATCGATGTCGCTCGACGGCTTCGTCGCAGGCCCGAACCAGAGCGTGAACGACCCGCTCGGTGTCGGCGGCATGGAACTGCATCAGTGGGTGTTCGGGCTTCGCGCCTGGCGCGCAGCACACGGCATGGAAGGCGGCGAGGAAAACGAGAGCAGCGCGATCATCGAAGAGGGCATTGCGAACATCGGCGCCACGATCATGGGCCGCAACATGTTCGGAGGTCACCCGGGGCCGTGGTCCAAAGACGATCCATGGACTGGTTGGTGGGGTAAGAACCCTCCGTTTCAGCATCCGGTGTTCGTGCTTACCTCACACGCGCGCAAGCCGCTTACGCTCGAAGGCGGCAACCTGTTCACGTTCGTCACCGACGGTATCGAATCCGCGCTCGCCCAAGCGAAGCGCGCCGCCGGCAACAAAGACATCACGCTCGCAGGCGGAGCCAAAGCCGCATCTCAGTACCTGAAGGCTGGGCTCGTGGATGAGATGGAAATCCATCTCGTGCCGATCTTGCTCGGCAGCGGCGAGCGGCTGTTCGACGGCGTAGGCCCGGACCTGCACGGCCTGACGCTCATCCGAACGGTCGCGACGCCGAAAGTCGTACACCTGAAATTTGCCGCGCTTCCGGCGACACAGACAACGCCGTGACACGGCCCCGCCGCATTCAAGCGGGCGGTAGGCGAGTCAGGGCTGCTCGGTGCGATACCAGTTCCACAACCGACCGAGCCCTTCGCGCACGCTGACGCGCGGGTCGTAGCCGAGCAGCCTGCGCGCCTTGTCGATGTTCGCACTCGTGTTGCTTGCGTCCGCCGCGGGTTTGGGCGCATCGAACAAGTGCGCGCGAGCTCCGCTGAGCTGCTCGAGGATTCGAATGAAGTCCAACAGGACCAGGGGCTCGCCGCGACCCAAGTTGATCAACTCGTAGCCGAGCGGGCGGTCGACCGCGCGCAGGATGCCGGCCGTGATGTCATCGATGTACGTGAAGTCGCGGCGCATGTCGCCGCCGCCGAACAACTCGATGCGCTTGTGGTGCACGATGCTCTCGAGCAACTTCGAAGCCATCAAGTCAGGCCGACAGCGCGGCCCGTACACCGTGAAGAAGCGCAGACCCGTGAAGTTCAGAGCGTGCAAGTGATGGTATGCGTGCCCGAGAAGTTCGACCGCACGCTTGCTCGCAGGATAAGGCGCGAGCGGCCGGTCACACGGATCGGTCTCAACGAACGCGTCGGCTGCGGACATCCCATAAACCGACGAGCTGGACGCAAACACGAAGTTGCTGACACCGCTGTCGCGCGCCGCATCGAGCAGGTTGATGCTGCCCTGTACGTTGACGTCGAAGTAACGCTTGGCGTCGCCGATCGATGTCCGAACTCCGGCGAGCGCCGCCAAATGCAACACGGCATCGAATCGCCCCTCCGCAAAGAGTCGTCGAACCAGCGCTTCGTCGCGCACGTCCCCTTCGACCAATCTGAAGCGCTCGGGATGTTCGCGCTCCGCTCGGCGGAGGTTCGCGCGCTTGCGTTCAATCTCGTAGTAGTCGTCGAAGTTGTCCAACCCCACGACTTCATCGCCGCGGGCGAGCAGCGCGTCCACGCTCGAGCTGCCGATGAACCCCGCGGCACCGGTCACCAAGATTCGCTTAGCCACTCAGCGTCCTCGCATCGCATTCTCGCAGACAAACCTTCACGCAAGTAGCTCCAGTAGAAGAACGAGTTGGTGCCTTTTGCCGAGGCACGAAGCACCCAGTTGCTCGCGCCGGCACTAGGCGACCAGGCGGTGGTATAGCAGCTCGCAGCACAAATCGAGCTTCAAAGCCCGCCCGCGCCGTGCCTGTGACCCGATCTCGAGAAGGCCGACCGCCTGTGCTATTGGCCGCCTGCATGGAAGTCCCCCCGCGCAACCCTTCTGCCGGCCCGCGTGTCGTCCTGACGTGCAATTACTCGCCTTGGTCGCAGTACAGCGGAGGGGGCCAGCGTTCCACGCATAACCTCGCGACCGCGCTGGCACGTCGGGGCCGCGACGTGACGGTCGTGTTCACGCGCGCGCCCTGGGAACGTGTGCGCCCGCCCGCCGACCTCGCGTATGCACTGCGCTGGGCAGGATTGATCAACGTTCGCGGGAACAGTCCAGGTCCACTGCGTCTGACCTCGGCGCCCACCGTCGCAGCGCGCGTCGCCGCGTTCGGCCGCAGCGGCCAGCCTTTGGTCGTGCATTCGCAAGGCGAGGAGGCGGCACTCCTGCCTGAGCTGCGGCGTGTGATCCCGCGCTTCGGGCTCCTGGTTACGCCGCGCTATCCAAGCTTTCCCGACGCGCTGATGCACTGGCGCGATCGCTCGAACTGGCAACGACTGCGCCTCGCGTGGGGCGACACGAAGTACCTCGCGCTCGGCCACGCCTTGCGCGGCGCCGACCTGTGTTGCCCACCGAGCGCGTTTGGCGGCCGGTTGATTCAAGAGGCGTTTACCCTACCGGACGAGCAGGTCGTTCCGGTCCACAACGGGGTGCCGGAGGAGTTCCTCGCGCATCATTGGCGTGTGCCGGCGGACCTCGCAGAGTTCCGCCGCCGTCCGCTGCTATTTTTCGGTCGATTTTCGCACGACAAGGGTATCGACGTCGTGATCGACGCGGCCGCTCGCATCCCGGATCTGCAGGTCCTGCTGGTCGGGCGCGGCGACCATCAACCGGTTTACGCGCGCCAGATCGAGGCGCTCGGTCTCTCGGAGCGGGTGCGTTTTCATGGCTGGGCTGATCACCACACGCTCGGTAAACTGCTCGCGGAGGCTTCGATCGCGCTCCTACCTTCGCAGCACGAGAACCTATCGCTGGCCATGCTCTCTGCGCTCGCAGTCGGCACGCCGCTCGTGACTACACCGGTGGGCGGCACGCCCGAGATCATGCAGGACGGTACACATGGTTTGCTCGTGCCTCCCGATGACGCCGATGCACTGGCGCGGGCGATCGAGCGGTTGCGCACGGACCTGAGCTTTGCGCGTACGCTGGCGCTAACCGGGAAACAACACGTGCGCGAGAACTACACTTGGGATCGCGCAGCTCAAAAGTTCGAGGCCCTGTATGAGCGGGCGTGTGCCTGAACGTGGGGAGCCACCGCCCGACGCTTCAGCTGCTCGACTAAGCGACGACATCGAGCGCGACGCGCGCGATCTACGTCGCGGCGTCGCGATCAACCTGCTGGGTTACGCGATCAAGATCGGCAACCCGGTCCTCACTTGGGCCGCGTTGTACCTGTACGGCAGCCGAAACTATGGCTTCTTCGTCGCGGGCCAAGCCACGGTCATGATCGCCTTCCGGATCTGCGTGCTCGGCTTCGACAAGAGTTTGTGGTGGTGGGTTCCGCAGCAGCAACCGGGCCGCGCGTTTACAGGTCTGGGCAGCGCGCTGCTCTGGACGACATTGCTGGGGCTACTGGTCTCGTTGGGCTGCTTTGTCGGTGCACCAGTGCTCGCCGATTGGGGCGACGAGCCGGACGCCGTGCTCGGGTTACGTTGGCTCGCGCTCGGCATCGTGCCGATGGCATGGATCGAAGTGTTAGTGGGTGCCGCACTCGGCAAACGCAAGATGGCGGCTCAGGTGCTGGTCAAGGATGGTTTCGTGCCGGTCGCGACCGCTGCGCTGGCGCTGCCACTCTACTGGCTCGGCATGCGCGTGAACGGTTTGCCGCTAGCGTTCGTGATCGCGCGACTGCTCGGGGTGATCGGCGCGGTGTACTTCCTGTATCGCGAGACCGAGTTTCAGACGCACGATCTGCTGCCGCGCGGGCTGCCCCGGCCACTACTGCGTTACTCGATCCCGGTCTGGCTCAGCGAACTGCTCTACGCCTTCATGCAACGCATGGACGTGCTGGCGCTGACCGCGCTGACGACGCCTGCGACGGTTGGAGCGTATGGCGCGGTGTTACAGGTCGGCAACTCGCTCAAGAGTATCCGTGCGGCGTTCGACCCGATCGTGATCGTGATTCTGTCGGAGATCGGTGCGAGCAAGGATTGGGCGCGGCTGCGCGCAAGCTTCTCGTATGCGACGTCACTCGTGCTCTCGACTCAGATTCCGCTGTACGCGCTCTTGCTCTTGTTCTCGGACCGGATCCTCAGCTTGATCGGGCGCGGTTACGAGCAGGCGGCCACTGGCATCATCGTGCTCGCTGGCTTCTCGTTGTTCAATACGGTGACGGGGCTTCACGGCCATGTGGTGCGCGCGCTCGGTCGCAGTGATCTCGTGTTGGCGAGCGTGATCTTTACGGGCCTGTTGCAAGCGCCGCTGCTCTACTGGCTGATCCCATCGCTGGGATTGGTGGGTGCCACGCTGGCTGTCGGCCTCGCCAGCGTGCCTCCGAACTTGGTGTGGCTGTTCCTCACGAAGCAGCTCACCGGCACTTGGCTCTACGGTCGTTCGGTGGGTCAGGTGCTCGTGCTGGGCGCTGCGAGTGGCCTCATCGCAGCCGCGGTCTGGTTCGGCTTGCGTACGTCAGTGGAGAGCGCGGCGAGCTACGTGGCGTGTTTGGCCTTCGCGGCAGCGTACGGCGGCGGCTTGTTTTGGCTCTATCGCCGCGGACTGTTCAAAGCAGGGGCTCATTGACGCGAGCAGGGGCGGCTTCGCGCGCGTGTACGGGCGCGGGTGGACGCGAGAGAAGCAAGTCGCGCAAGCGCGGTGCCCAGACCTCGACGTCGTAGTCGCGTGCGACGAGTTGTCGCCCCGGCGCGGCCAACTTCAGCAGCTCCGAGCGGCGCTGGCCGAACGCGCGGATCGCACCCTCCCAATCGCGCTCGCCGTCCACCAGGAGCCCGAAGGACTGCCCGGCGAAGATGTCCCGGTTCACTCCCACGGGCGACGTGATGACGGGTCGCGAGTAAGACAGGTACTGCAGCGCTTTGCAGGCGCACTTGCCTCGGCTCCAGGCGTCATCGCGCAGCGGCATCAAGCCGACCTCGCAGCGCGCGAAGGCGAGCCGTTCCGCTTCCGGTGACCAGCGCTCCGCGACCACCGAGGGCGCCGCCACGACGCGTTCCGGCTTCTCGGTCAATACGTGCAGCTCGGCTGACAAGCCTTGAGCGCGCAGCCGGGGTAGCGCAGCCAGCACCGGTGCGAGATAGGACAAGTTGTCGGCGGTTCCGATCCAGGAGAGTCTCAGCGGTCCGGTAGCAGCCGGCGCAGCGGGCACTGCAGCTGGCAGCGGCACAGTGGTGGGCACGATCGAGACTCGAGGGTTGTACAGCCGCGCGCGCTCGGCGAGCACTTCGTTGCCCGCGATGACACGTGGAGCGGCGCGCAGGGTGCGCGCGAACTTGGCCTCGGACTCGGAGACGTAGAGCGCATCATCGAAGTCGTAGAACAGATTTGCGTTCGCCCAGCTCGCGAGCCGGATCCGACCCGCGTGCATGCTCTTCTGGTAGACGACCGCGTCGTATTGAGCTGGCAGCCGAGCCAATCTGGCGAGGAAGCGAGCCTGTGCGATGGGATTGGGGCTCCGCGCGATCCGCAAATAGTCCGCGCGCATTCCGGCGCGAGCCAGCGGCTCCCGAAATTGGAAAGCGCGAAATCGACAGCTCGGAACCGTGTCATCGCCCCGGACCACGAACAGGACGGAGGGCTGCCGCTCCACAGAAGTCATGCGTCAGAAGGCATAGCCCGGTGGCGTCCGCAGCGAAAGCCAACGTTTGAGTTTTGTAGAACGCTGTGATACGGCGCGCCTTCCGAAAGGGGTGCCGGTGGCCCACAGCAGATTCGTTGGAAGCTGGTTGCGGCGGATGACCGGACTCGCGCTGGGCAAGAGTCGGTCGCCGGCCTGGACGCCGACGCAGCGATTGTTCGTCGCTTGGAACGCCGAGCGTCTCAATCTCAGCTTGGCGGAGAGCGAGGCTCGCTATCGACGCTCGTGGGCTGCGATCGAGCACGGACACAAGGGTCGGTACTTCCGCGAGTTCAACTCGTATTCGTACGAGCTCTACCAGGTGTTCGCGCAGGACGGCGCCCAGGAGGTGTTCGATGCGTATCGGATCCACGCGCCGATGCACTTCCTGCGCATGCTGAGCTACAACGAACACCACTTCGACGACGATCACCCGATCGTGCGTGCACTCGACGGCATTCCCGAAGTCACGGTGATCGATTTTGGCTGCGGGCTCGCCCACCAGTCGCGCGCGCTGTGTGCATATCTGCTCGAGAAGAAACGCGGCGTCCGGCTCGTGCTCGCCGACATTCCGACGCTGCGCCGCGAGTTCTTGTTGTGGGCGGGTGCGCAGAGCGGAATCCCCACGGAGTTTCTGGCGTGTACGGCTGAGCAGCCGATTCCATCCCTACCCGCCGCCCACGTTTGCATCGCGACCGATTTTTTCGAGCACGTGCACGACCCCGTTCGCTACTTCGATCGGATCGATCAAGCACTCGTTCCGGGCGCGCTGTTGATCGCCGACACTGAAGATCACGCTGCCGAGTTCATGCACGTCTCGCCGCGGCTGGGCGCTCTGCGCAAGCGTTTGATCGAGCGCAACTACGCGACACTTCGCGCCGAGGCGTTGTTCCGCAAGCCTGGTAGTCCCGACCTGAACGCGGCAGCTCCGTGAGCGCGCGCATACCGGGAAGAAGCAGAATAGCGGTTGCGTGAACAGCTCGAGACGCTCGTGCCGAACCTCGAGAGTGCGGCACGAGCGTCGTGAACGACGCGTCAAGGCGTGAGGCTACCCCACTCTAGACGGACTCCGCTAAGGTTGTCCCCGCTCGCGGTCAAGCCTACTCCAACGGCCACGCGCCTTTCGGCTGTGATAATCGGCTGGCCCGCATGGCTGTCGACGAGGAGTTCGAAGCTCGTCGACGCAGTGGTCGAAGCCTTCAACACGCAAAGGCCGCCAGTGCCGACCTTACGAGTGGAAGGGTTCCAGGGGCAAATGCGTATGACGGCTCGAGTCAAGTTGTCGCTACTCACAATACCACCGACACCGACTACGACAGCGCCGTTGATAAAGCCGTCCTGGCCTGCGCCAGGAGCATGAACCACTGACTCTTCGCCTGAGCCGTACGACGCTTCCCCAGACAGGAAACCGCCTGCTCCAATTGTACGGCACCAGACTTTGATGTTCGTGAAATTGCCGCTGGAGTCGACCCGACCTCCGAAACCCGTAAGAACCTCATCGTTTGTTGGATTCCCTGCCGAGTTGCGTCTGTCGCAGTGCGCGGAGGCTTCATTCGACCCTGCCCCCACGAACCCCTGACCGTTGTAGACAGGCGCCGGCAGCGTCAACGCTTCCGCGGTCCCCTCAACCTCCGCGAGCTCCTCCTCGGTCGGCGGCTCGAGTGCGCACGCCGTCGTGGTGATCAATCCAAGTAGCATCAGACATTCGACGGCTATAGAATTTTTCATCGGGATCTCCATTCGTCGTACGAGGTCGCCTGCTAGTCGTCCGCGTTCGACTTGCTGTGTGCGTTCGTTTAGTAGCGGCAGCGCGCTTTTCCGTTCGTACGCACAGCGGTTTCTCGATGAATGTGAATCCCTGCTAACCGATCCGGGCGCTCTGTCCGCCGTCCACGGGCAAAATCACTCCCGTGATGAACCGCGCTTCATCCGACGCTAAAAACAGCGCGGCGTTCGCGACGTCCCACGCCACGCCCATTCCGCCCTTCAACGGCACGCGCTCATCGCGAGCCGCTTTCAGCGTTTCTTTCGAAATCCCGCGCGCGGCCGCGATGCCTTCGATCGCCATCGGCGTATCGATCAACCCCGGCATGATGCCGTTCACGCGAATGCCGTACTTCGCATTCCCCGTCGCAAGCGAATGTGTGAGCGCGTTCAACGCCGCCTTCGAGCTCTTGTACGCGAGCAACCCTACCGCGCACACCGCCGCGATCGACGACACATTCACGATCGCACCCGACTGTTGCTTCCGCATCACCGGCAGCGCATGGCGGCACGTGTGCAACGCACCTTTCACGTTCACCGCGAAGATCATGTCCCAAGCTTCATCCGTGATGTGCGTTGGCCCGGCATCGCCCGTTCCAATGCCCACGTTGTTGTGAAGCACGTCGACCCGGCCCCACTTCGCGACGCAGCTCGCAACGGCGGCCGCACAGTCTTCATCGCGCGTGACGTCGGCGCGCGCAGCTGCGGCCTCGCCGCCTTCCTTCTCGATCATCGACACGGTCTCTTGCGCCGACTCGAGATCGCGATCGACCACGAGCACCTTCGCACCCTGCCGTGCAAACGTGATCGCCGTCGCTCGCCCGTTCCCGATCGTATCGCCGCGCGTCTGCCCACCACCGATCACGATCGCAACCTTGTCGCGAAGCCTCATTTCGAACCCTCTTCGATCTGCACTCCGAAGGAGTTCAGCGCCATCGACACGAGCGTGTACTGCCCGATCGCAAACACCAAATCCATCAATTGCTGCTGGTTCCAGCTCTGCGCGAGCTCTTTCCAGGTCACTTCGCTGATGAACTGATCGGCGTGAAGCTCGTCGGTGGCACGGATCAACGCCGCATCTTTGCCAGTCCACTCACTCGCAGCGCGCTGGAGCTTCGCGATCTCGTCACTCGTCAGGCCCGCCGCGAGACCGATCCGCGTGTGCTGGTGAAACTCATAGCCGCTCTTGCAGAGATGTCCCGTCCGCAAGATCACAAGCTCGCGCTCGCGTGCCGGGAGCGTCGACTTCGCGAGTACGTGATTGCCGAACACCTGCCAGCGGTTCAGCAGCTTCGGGTAGCGCGCCAGCGTCGTGAAGATGTTGAGCGGTCGCAACTTTCCATCCGGCGACTTCGGCAACAGCTCGCGAACCTCGTCACTCCATTCGGATTCGGGCAACGGGTCGATTCTCGGCTTCGGCAGACGCATACAGCCTCCTCTTTCGTTCACACACGCAAACCCGTTTGCTTACGGGGTGATGCGCCCCACAGCCAGACTCCAACCTTGGGATGTTCGGGCCGCTGAGCCCGACACTCACGACACGAGCCGAGGTGTGCCGCGCCCCTGGGCGGTAGCAAATGTAGTTACGAAATACAAACTAACGTAGGCTTTTAGCAAAAGCTTCATGCGCTGCGTCGCACGGCTCACCAACAACAGCTTGCGCGTGAATAGCTACTTGACTGAGTGAGCCAGTACGAACACGCAAAGCGCCGCGCTGTCTGGGGCGATCACACCGGCTGGTGAAGGCTGTCGCCCGCTCGCGTGAGCTGTGATATCGCTGCATAGGTGGCGAAACAAGAAGCGCAGAAGCAAGAGCCTAGGACGTCGCCTCACACCGATCGCGCACGCGAAGCTCGCGGGCGTGCCGTTCGCGCGATCGTGTTCATGAACCGTTTGTTCGAGTACGAGACCCGCTCGCTCGACATCGGCCTCGCGCAGTACCGGCTGCTCTTGTACCTTCGCTATGGACCGAAGCGCGCTGGCGAGCTTGCAACGCACGCATCGGTGACGCGGCCTGCGCTCTCGACGCTGATCGCGGGGATGGAAGAGAACAAGCTCATTCGCCGCATGTCCGTGCAGGCGGACAAGCGCGGGGTGAAGTTGGAGATCACGCGCCGCGGACTCGATGTGCTCGATCGGACGGAGGAGAGGTTCGGGCGGGTGTTTGACGAGGTGGTGGAGGAGGTCGATCGGGAGAGCTTGGTGGAGAGCCTTGGGGCGCTCTGCAAGCAGCTGACGATCGATATTGAGAGCCGGGTGCGGCCCGATGGGTTTGAACAGAGCGGGGGGGCGCAGACGCGGTCGCAGACTTCGCGGGAGCAGACGCGGTCGCAGACTTCGCGGGAGCAGACGCGGTCGCAGACTTCGCGGGAGCAGACGCGGTCGCAGACTTCG
>DASRXR010000709.1:0-30495 GCA_035687405.1 Polyangiales bacterium | reverse complement strand
GGAAAGTCAGTGAGCGCTCCGCCGATCTGCGCGCCGTCGAGCGTCAGCTGCCGTTGCCAACCGTACGGAGCGTCGTCGTCGCAGTCGGCGATCGTATCGAGGTCGGTGTCGACATCGGGAACGCCGCAGCCGCACGCACCTGGATCCTGTTTAGTCGGATCACCGGGACAGCAATCCGTCGTACCAGAAGGAACACACGGACCTGCTCCCGCTGCTCCACCTGCTCCGCCCATTCCGCCCGTACCAGCGCCGGAGCTGCCACCCGTGCCGGCGCCACTTGAACCACCGCCACCAGCTGCACCTGCTCCGCCGCTCCCGCCCCCGGATGTGCCGCCGGATCCAGCTCCGTCGTCGCCGGAAGCGCCACTCGTTCCCGCGCCTCCCGAGCCGCCGCTGCCAGCTGCACTACTTCCGCTCTTGCCTGCCGCAGCAGAACCGGCTCCTCCCTTTCCGGCGCCAGCCTTTCCGGCCATTCCGCTCGAGCCACCCTTGGCTGCAGAACCCGATGGCGGGTTCTGATCATAGAGGAGGTCTTCGTCGTAGGCGTTGCAGCCGAACAGCACCGCCAGGATCACAGCGCATTGCCACGGGATTCCGCGAGCTGATCTCAATCGGTCTGCAACGGGGCTCGCGGAGTGCAACGTTTAGCTATGTTTCGCGGAGCGACGTGTGGGTGCAAGCCGTTCTGTCCCAGCCAGACTAGCTCGAAATTGTGAGCGCGAGTAGTCACGAGTGGGTACGTGGTCGTGCGTTGTGACGGAGCCCACCGACTGCGGTTCATTCGACCGACAGAGCGAACGACGCGACGTCCTCTGTTTGTAATGATGCGCGCGCCGACGCCGACCACAGCTTCAGCTCACGCCTGACGCCGGCGCCCTTCAGCCGCCGGTCGACGTTCCTTCGCCATCCGCGGCGACGGCTCTGATCACGTACTGGAACGGCAGCGCGTCCTTCATCGCCATCTCCGGATCTGCTCCAGCCGCTTTCGCCATCACTCCGATCACCGGAACGAACTTGTCTTTCGCCGGTTCGTTGAAGATCCGCGGGAAGCCTTCCGCCACTTTGAATCCGCAGCCCACGAACATCTCCACGATCGTCTGCCGCGTGAACCAGCGAAGATGCGTTCGATCGAACAGACCTTGGTCTTCGTAGCGAAAGTCCCCCACGCTCAACCGCACCTGTACCGACCAATGCTGCGCATTCGGAATGCAGGCGACTACCGAGCCGTGTTTGGGAATGACTGTGCGGATCTTCTTCAAGACTGCCCAAGGATCCTGGAGGTGTTCGAGCGTGTCTCCGAAGATCCAACAGTCACAGACCTTGTTCGCATCGAAGAAGTCTTCGTCCGCTTCTTCGATGTTCATCACCCGGGCGATATCGCAATAACGCCGAGCTTGCTCGATGTACTTCTCGTCGATATCGATGCCGAAGTATGCGCTGGCCGGATTGATCTTCTTGAACTCCCTGGCGAGAGCTCCGGAGCTGCAACCGACCTCGATCAGGTTCGCCGACGCCGCAGGTATCAGCCGCAACAGATCGGGATTGTGGCCTTCATGTATAGGTGTCTGTTCCACCGCTCAGGCCTTCCATTTGTCGAGATACCGCTGATAGCCCCTACGCCAGCCTTCGCTGCCGAAACTCCCTCCACTTTCGTGGATCACGGGTAGCGCGAGGGTTCCCATCGTCACCGTTTTCAATTCCGCCTGCCGGCAGATATCCATATCGTAGAAGTGAAAATCGAACGCTTCGTCGAAACGCAGCTCGTTGTCGAAGAACGTCTGACTGCGCGCGACCAGCATCAACCCATCGAGCAGTTTGACTTCCTGGCCCGGCGCGCCGAACACGCTCAGGTGTGAGGGCGGGAATGTCTTGCCGTGCCCGACCACGCCGCTCAGGTTTTCTGGCAGATCCCAAGTCAGCTTCTCGTCGATGAAGGCCCAGCCAGGTTGGCGCGGAACACGTCGCTTGTTTCCGGCTAGGCCGAGCAACTGGAAACTCTCGAGCGCTCGGAGAACACGTTCGACCCAGAAGTAGTCCAGGAGATGCACGTCGTCGTGGATGAACACGAGTATCGCCGGGTCGGTGCGCGCTTCCTCGATCGCGAGGTTGTAGACCTCTGGCAATCCGCGCTGGTTTTCGGGGAACAGCCGCAGCTCCAGGAAGTCGTAACGGTAGAGTGAGAGCGACTTGCCGATCGCCGTGCTGGTCAGGAAGTTCTCGCGAGTCTCCCGCGTGGCCACCACGAATCTGATCCGTTCACGCCGGCCCGGTGCTTCGCGATTTGGTTTCTCGTTCCGCAGATCGAGCACGGCAGGCTGCGCTGGCGCCGGAGCGACGCGCGCGTGTGCGGCTGAACCTGCGCGCGAAGTGATTTTCGCTTGGGTTCTGCGCTGTTTCCTGTTCATTCCGTGCGTTTGATACTACGGCAGCGCACGAGTCGGAGGAAGGTCTCGTGCGTGTGGGAACAACGAACCAAAGCGCGCTCAGCGCATACATCGGTTTACTGCTTCAGCAGTATTGCGGTGCGTTCGCGCCACAGTCCTTCGTAGGCAGCTTCCAATCCGCGCGTGAACGTCGCTGCATCGCAGAGCGGCGAGCTCGCAAGTCGAGCGCGTAACCCCTGTCGTAGGTGACACAACCCTGCGATGTCCTGGGCGCGCTCGCTCGCGATCGCGATGTACTGATCGATATCGGCTGCAACCCAATCCGACAGACCCACGCCGTCGAGCACCGACAGCCCCATGCGACCTCCAAAGCGGTCTCCGGCGAGGACCACCACGGGCACTCCCATATGTAGCGCGAGGCAGGTCGTCGTGTGGCCGTTCCACGGATACGTGTCGAGTGCGATGTCGATCTCACGATACAGCGCGAGGTGAGCCTCGAACGGCATTGTGCCGTGCAGATCCACGCGTTCGCGCGCGACCCCGAACCCGGCAAACCGCGACCACACCCGCTCGCGGATCGTTGCGTCTGCAAAGGCCCGAGTTTGCAACACCAAGCGTGAGTCGGGAGTCCGTGCGAGCAGCCGCCCCCACGTGTCGAAGACTGCGGCCGAGAGTTTGGTGTAGTTGGTCAGCGAGCCGAACGTGATGTAGCCGCGTTCGAGCCGCGGCAGTTCGGAAACCTCAGGCGCGCGGTGTGGCGGAAGAAAACAAAAGAAAGCTCCGGGCAGCCTCACGAGCCGCTCCGTGTATTCTGCGTCGGCGTTCGGCTCTGGGTCTGCGAGCGCATCGGTAAACCGGTAGCCGATCGCAGCGACTCCAGTCGTGCCGGGGTAGCCGAGGTACGTCGCTTGGATGGGCGCGGGCGAACGACCGAACAGCGCGAGGCGGTTGTCGGTTGTGTGACCGGCGAGATCGACCAGGATATGGATCTCGTCCGCGCGGATCTGATCTGTCACCTCGGCATCGCTGCGGTCATGGATCTCGCAGAACCGTGCATGACGCGCCATGTGCGCGGTCACATTGTCGGGCGTCTTGACGTTCGAGTAACACACGACTTCGAAACGCGAAGCATCGTGTGCTGCCACGATCGGTTCGATGAACTGTGAGACCGCGTGCTCACGAAAATCGGGTGACACGTATCCGATCCGCAAGCGTGGCACGCGGGCCAGCGCAGCCAGATCGTGGGTGTGGTCGATCGGCCCCGGCGCGTATAGCTCTGCCCAGCGCCGTGCTTCCTCCAGCACTGTCTTCGGTGGAGTGTCGAGATCGTAGAGCATGAGCGCGATCATGCTGCTGTGATTTGCTGCGTTCGGCGCGAGTGCGAGTGCTCGCCGGTAGAAGCTCAGTGAGTCGTTTACCTCGCCGAGTTCGTGCAACACGCTGGCGAGATCGATCAACGCGCGAGCGTAGTTGGGGTCGAGCGCCAGCGCCTGCCTCAGCTGCGCTTCCGCAGCTGTCAGCTGCCCGAGCTTCTGCCGGATCCAGCCGAGGTTCGCGTGCGCGACTACTGAGTTCGGTTCGATCTGGCAGGCTTTCTCGTAACAGTCGCCCGCGTGTGCGAGCCGCCCGCTGCGTTGGTGAACTACACCGAGATTGATGAGTGGTGCGGCCAATTGCGGATCGAGCTGTGCTGCGTGGGCGAAGTGAGCGGCTGCTTTATCCAGCTGACCGCGAGAGAGCTCGAGCTCGCCCAACTGTTCGACTGGCAGCGCGGCGCGTGGATGAAGTGCAGCTGCTTCCGCGAACGTACTCTCGGCTTGAGCCACTGCGCCCAGGTTGCGAAAGAGTCCGCCTTCGCACAGCCAGGCTTCGAGCAGATTCGGATCGAGTTGGCGTGCGCGTTTGAAGTGGACCAATGCTGCGGCGTGTTGTTGTTGTGCTTGCAGCGTCCGGCCGAGGAATAGCCAGTAGAGTGGTGCGGCAGCGTTCAGCGCGAGTGCGCGTTCGAACAATTCGCGTGCGGCGGGGTGACCGTTGCGTTGGTACTCGACCATGCCGAGTAGAAACGTCGCTTTATCGTGTGTCGGCTCGCGTTCCAACACCTGCCGATAGAGTCGTTCGGCGGTGTGGAGATCGCCGGAGGTGTAGTGGTCGTCCGCACGTTGCAGGGTGAGCGCAACGCTGTCGCGTGTCGATGCCGGCGTTTTGGGCCGTGGCCGTTGCTTTGGCTTCTTGGCGCCCACTGCGATCAAGCCCTCCGGCGGCGACGACGACTCGAGCCTGAATGGTATCGAAGCGGAGGGAGAATCCAAAGGAAGGCGAGGGCGGATGGTCGCGCTGGGATGGAGGTCCGCGTGGGTCCAGGTCGTCGTGCTGTGTGGTCGGTCGAGTGACGGTGCCGCTGGTCACAGCTCGGACCGAATGCCGTCATGAAATCCGTCGCTATCGGCGGCGGATTACTCAATGCACGTATGAATGACGCCTTACATTCGTGATTGTAGAGATGCTGTGTGTAATGCGTTTGCGGTACGCAGGAATATCAGTACGTTTGGTCGAGATGGGCTCGAACGACCGCGCCCGAACGACTGAGGGGGATATGATGCCTACTACTCTCCGTAGCTCGCCGACGCTTGTTTGGAGCTGGATCTGCGCGCCGCTCGTGGCCTTTGCGAGGCGGGTGCGAGCGCGCAAGGAAACTGCGATGACGATCTGGTGTGCTTGGCCGTCGGTAGCACTACTCCGCACTGCCTGCCCGCTCCACCGTGCGCAGGATTTGCAGAGCTAGTTTTCGGAATGTTCTGCGCCCAACCTTGTTCCGGCAACAGCCCCGTCGGCGGCTTTGTATCGGGAGCGTCGTGCCCATCTGCTGCCGCACAGAGGTGCTGGGAGAACGCTTTGTCCGAACCATCCAACGATGGCTGGTGCATCCCGTGAACGTACCCGCCGCTCTTCGGGCTGGCGGCACGTGTGCGCGGCATGCGTAGACGTGGTATCGAATTTCCGCGGTCTCGAAGACAGCGCGAGGCCAGCGGACAAGGAGAGAATCCATGAACACCTCGCGTCCTGCTGATCCGGCCGAGCAGAATCCGGTATTGCGGCTGTTCTATCGCGACTGGCGTCCTACGCGCGCCGGTCGCTGGGTGAACCGTGTGCAGGGTTGGTTGGCTGGTATCGGGCTTCCGCCGAGCTTTCAGGTAGTTCTCGAAGTGCGCGGCCGCACGTCCGGTCAGATGCGCTCGAACCCGGTCGTGATCGCGACAGTCGAAGGGAAACGCTATCTCGTATCGATGCTCGGTGCCGAGTCGGATTGGGTGAAGAACATCGATGCCGCGGGCGGCGAGGCAGTCATCCGTCATGGAGCTCGTCGTCGCGTAAAACTCGTCCCGATTCCAGCGGACCAGAGAGCCCCGATTCTCCGCGAGTACGTGCGGATAGCGCCGAGCGGTCGGCAGCACTTCCCAGTGCGACTCGATGCTCCATTGTCAGAGTTCGAAGCCTGCGCCGAGCGCTACCCGGTGTATCGGATCGATGCTGCGCCATGAGCGCCTCGCGCGCACGTGCGCACGCGCGCACGTGCGCACGTGCGCACGACGTCCTCAGCAACTCACGGGCGAATCGCAACCTTCAACACGCGATCACGCTGATGCGCAAACAAGTCGTACGCTTCGGCGATCTGCGTGAGATTGAACGAGTGCGTCACCAAGCTTGCGATCGGGAAACGCTTGGCGCGCACGATGTTCATCAAGCGTCGCATGCGCTCCTTGCCTCCCGGGCAGAGCGTCGTCACGATCGTATGATCCCCGAGTCCGGCAGCGACCGCATCGAGCGGCACCTGAAGATGACCCGAGTACACTCCGAGGCTCGAAACGATGCCGCCCGGACGAACCGCGCGTAGCGCGTTTTCGAACGTGCTCTGCGTGCCGAGTGCTTCGATCGTGACGTCCGCACCGCCACCGGTCAGCCGCTTGATCTCGGCGACGACATCTTGCTGCTTGTAGTCGATCACAACGTCGGCACCCATCGACTTGGCCGTCTCCAAGCGATGAGGCGAACTGTCGATCGCGATCACCAGCGCTGCGCCGGACAATCGCGCGCCCGCCACCGCGCAAAGTCCGATCGGTCCCGCCGCAAACACCGCGACGGCGTCTCCAATCTTGACTCCGCGTTCGGCGGCGGAAAATCCGGTGGACATGATGTCGGGACACAACACGACATCTTCGTCTGTCAGATCGTCGGGGATGCGTGCGAGATTCGCCTGCGCGTTTGGCACCAGCACGTAGTCGGCCTGACAGCCGTTGATGGTGTTTCCGAAACGCCAGCCGCCGATGGCTTCGTAGCCATCGCCGCCGTGACTGCACTGCGATCCATGCCCGGAAAGACATGCACCGCATTGTCCGCACGGAGTGATCGCGCCCACGATCACGCGGTCGCCGCGCTCCCAGCCAGTGACGCCAACGCCGAGTGCTTCGATGCGCCCGACTGGCTCGTGGCCGACAATGAGGCCCGGCTTGACGGGATACTCGCCTCGGAGGATGTGGACGTCGGTTCCGCAGATCGTTGTGAGCGTGATTTTAATCAGCGCTTCGCCCGGCCCGGGTTCGGGCCGAGGAACCTCGCGCAGCTCGATTTGATCCTTGCCGATGAAAACTGCAGCGCGCATCGAGTTTGTCATGCCGACCTCCGACTCATCTGCTCTGACCTGTAAAACACTGCTCTAACGCTATTGAAGAATGGTTTGACTTCACGGTGTTCTGGACAGCGATTCATGGGGAGACCTCGACTTGCGATTGAGAAATAGTTGGGTGCGAGCTGGATTCGCTGCGCGCTTTGATTCCGAGAAGCATGCGTCGATCCATCACGAACCCGACAGGTTCGAGGAGCGAAGGTCCGAACGAGAGTTGCATCGTGAGATCGTCCGAATACGCCACCCGATAGCGACTCACCAACCGGCAGCGTCGATCGCCGAGCGGCTCGATGAAGAACAGCCAACTCGCAGCGACCCACGGTTTGCCTGCTGCGTGCGCGGCGTCATCCGGTGCGCCGTACACCACGAGCGAGCGGCCTGGCTGCAACTCGACCACTTTCAGCGCGGGTGTTTTGGGATGCAGGAAGAAGTCGTCGCCGATCTTTGCGACCCACTCGGGGTGCAGCGTCTCAGCGTTTCGCACGTCACAGCCGACCAAGTTTTCGAGCCACTGATAGCTGTAGAATCCTCCGCGCGTCGCTCCGATTTGGGCGACCCACGGCCAGACCTCCGCCGCACTTGCGTCGATCTCCACCGCGTGAGTCCAACTCCAGCGTGGCGCGGCCACGCGATCGTCTCCGGGTAGCGTGCGTGCCGCAGCTTCGGCGGGCAGGCCCCAGTGCGAGCGCTCTACACGTGTGAACGGTGCAGCAAAGGCCAAGCACATCCGCGTCATGCCGTCCAAACCGTCGAGCACGTCGTGGCTATCGTCGCGACGAAGCGTGCCTTCGACACGCGCGCGCAAGTGCCGCAGCTGAGCAGTCTCCATCAAATGGTGCACGGGACGAATCCAGGCCACGTGCAGTGCTTCGGACGACGAGAACGTCGCACGAGCCCGCACGTGAACGCGAGTGCTGCTCTCGGTGATCGGCTCGAGCGCGAACGTCCACGTCACGTGCCAGAAGCGCTTTGGCCGCACCGCCGCGAACGCCACTCGTTCTTCGGTGTCTGGATCGAAGAGCCCACCCAAGATGAGCACGCGCGGCGCATCCACGCGCAACACTTCGAACGCGCCGTTTCCATCCGGCGTGTTGTCGATCAGTTGACCTACCTCGAGCCGTTGCCACTCGGGGTGCAGCTCGCGCGCGCTCGGAATCGCCGCGTTGTCGAACAGATCGATGCTGTAGAAGCCGGCGCGATTGCTGCCCATCTGGATCAGCCAGGGCCAGATCTTCTCCGGGGTCGCTTCGATCGTGATGCCATCATCGAGCTGCGCATTCGCATCGGGTAGTAATTCGTCCCCGGCGAGCGGTCGCTCCTGCTCGCTCGCCGACAACGTGCCGAGGTCCTTCGCGATCGATCCAAGCCCGGAACGCCGGATGAACCGCGACGCCGGACCGATCAACAGAAAATAGTGTTGGAACTTGGTCCATGATTCTCGATCGGTCGCATCGACGCGCACCTCGATCGACAACCGAGAGTGGGCCCCGAGCGACTCCACACGGAGTGCCCAGGCAACCTTGACGAAACCCGGCTCGGCAAACGCTGCATACCCGTCCGCGTCCGGGACATGCGCAAAAAGAATCTCCGGCTGCCACACTTTGCCGATCGCACCCACCGCGACTTCGTGCGGAGCGTCGCTCGACAGCACTTGAAAGCCCGGTCGTTCTGCAGTCGATCTCAGATCATCGAGGCGGAGCGAGTTCGGCTCCGGTGTGCGACCGGCCAAACGTTCGGGGATCGCACGCAGCATGAAAAGCGCGCGGATCAGAGGAGTGCGCGCGAGATCGCCGTTACGAATCAAAGCCCAGGTCGTCGCCGCGGGCGCAGCGATGTCCACGTGATCGATCTCGAGCAGTGCCGGAGTGGGAATGAGATGGTCGAGCGCGTTCATCTGTTCGTGCGAGCTGCAATGCACGGGCCATAGTCCCGTGCGGCCACCACGAGGATGGCGCGATCCGGTTCGAGCGCCTTTCATGTCGAATCTGAGGGTGTTTGTTCGGGCGTTGGGACATATCGTCCCGAATCCCTGAATGTCCCGACGGCAACGCCGCTCGGAGTACTCGCCGCCGGGGTTTTGCGGCCGGCTGCGAAGACTAGGCATGAGGTCATGCAATCGCTCGATCGCGACGCGCCGGGCTTTCGGTACGCAGGCGCGGCACGCTCCATGCACTGCTAGGCGCCGATGTCACCGATCCGCTGGCTCGTCGCCGTCCTTTTGCTCATTCATGGGGCGATTCATCTGCTGGGGTTCGTGAAGGCGTTCGGCTTTGCCGCGCTGCCGCAGCTGAGCGCAGCTATCTCACGCCCGGTCGGCTTGCTCTGGCTCGCCGCGGGTGTGCTGTCGATCAGCGCAGCTTTCGCATCGCCGAACGTTTTCTGGAAGCTCGGCGCCAGCGCAATCGTGCTGTCGCAGATCGTGATCGTGAGCGCGTGGAGCGACGCCAAGTTCGGAACGCTCGCGAACCTCGTGCTGTTGCTGCCGGTGGTGTACGCCTTTGCATCACGGGGGCCACTCGGACTGCGCACCGAATATCAGCGCGACGCTGCGCGCGAGCTCGCAAAGTCGCTCGCTGTTGCTGTCGTCACGGAAGCCGACCTCGCGGGTTTGCCTCCGCCCGTACAGCGCTACTTGCGCGTGTCCGGCGCGGTGGGCCAACCGAAGGTATTCAACGTTCGTGCGCATTGGCTCGGTCGCATCCGGAATTCCGCGAGCGAACCCTGGATGACCTTTTCCGCCGAACAGCTCAACACCTACGGCCAGATTGCGTCGCGTCTCTTCATCATGGACGCAAGCATGAAACGGCTACCGGTCGACATTTACCACCAGTTCATCGATGAGAGCGCAACGTTCCGGGTAAGGCTGTTGTCGGCCTTTCCACTGGTCGACGCGAAGGGCCCGGAGATGAACCGCAGCGAGACAGTCACTGTGTTCAATGACATGTGCGTGCTCGCGCCCGGCGCGCTCATCGATCCGGCGCTGCGCTGGCAACTGATCGATTCGCACACAGTCCGCGCGAGCTTCACGCGCCTGTCTCAAGTGATCGAAGCCGAACTGCATTTCAACGACGCGGGCGAGCTCGTCGACTTCATCTCGGATGATCGTTCGCGCGCATCGTCGGACGGCAAGTCGTTTACTCGCGAACGTTGGTCGACTCCCCTGTCCGATTACCGCAGCTTCGGTTCGCATCGCCTGAGCGCCTACGGAGTGGCGCGCACGGGCAGTCCGGCGGGAGCTTTCAACTACGGCGAGTTTAGACTGCAAGCGATCGACTACAATGTGACACTGCCAAACCGAGAGGCCATCACCCGTCGACCGCGAGCACGAACGGCAACACCGACCCGGCTCCCGCCTCTCGCAACACACGCGTCGCCTCGGTGAGCGTCCATCCGCTGTCGCTCAGATCATCGATGAGTAGCAGTGGCGCCTCGCTCAACTCGAGGCCCTCGGCCGAAAACGCCGCGTAGACTGCCTTCAAACGCTGCGCGCTGTTCGAACGCCCCGAACTGGAAGGCTCGTGACGCACACGCACGAGCGGCCCGACGAGCTGCAATCGACCGATTTTCGCGAGCCTGGTCGCGAGGCTCTCGACCAACTTCGGCCGCGTTCGACTGGGCACCCACGCAACTTGCGCGGGGCGCGTTTCCCAACGCCACTGGGCGAGCACATCGACTGCTGCGCGAAACACGTCCTCAGGAATCTCAGCGTCAGGCGCTGCCAACAGCTCGCGCAAGCGTGGACCCCAGCCGACGTCAGAAAGGCGCCCGAGCGCGTGCCCGGGCTCGGGAGGCGTTTTCAACTTGCCGGTGAGCGGCACATTCAACGCCGCCATACTGGTAGGCCAGAGCTTCTTGGGCACGAGCTCAATGCCGGGTTTGCCGATCGCAGCTCGAGCACTCGCAAGCGACGCGTCGCTCACCGAGCCTGAGATCGCTGCTCCCGTGCAGCGATCGCAACGTCCACACGGCGCAGCAGCCGGATCGTCGAGCTGGCGCCGCAAGAACTCCATGCGACATCCCTTCGTCGCGACATATGCGCGGATGGCTTGCTGCTCGGAGCGGCGGTCAGCAGACACGCGAGCGTAGCGATCGGCGTCGTAAGTCCAGGATTGGCCGGTTGCAATCCAACCACCCGCAACGCGCTTCACTGCGCCATCGACATCGAGAACCTTGAGCATGGTCTCGAGGCGCGCGCGACGCAGATCGACACGCGGCTCGAGCGCAGCGACCGAGAGTGGTTTGTTTGAGGCAGACAGTGCGGCGAGGGTGGTGCGCACTTGGTCTTCGCTGGGGAACGCGAGCGATGCGAAGTATCGCCAGATCGCCTCGTCTTCGGGACCCGGCAAGAGCACTACCTGCGCGCGCTCGACACCGCGACCTGCACGTCCGATCTGCTGGTAATACGCGATCGGCGAAGGCGGCGCACCGAAGTGCACGACGAAGCCAAGATCCGGTTTGTCGAAGCCCATTCCGAGTGCACTAGTGGCTACGAGCACCTTGACCCGGTTCGCGAGTAAGTCTTCTTCTGCCGCCAGCCGCTCAGCTTCCTCGGTGCGGCCCGAGTAGGCGACCGCACTGATTCCGCGCGCTTTCAGGAAATTAGCGACCTCATCGGTAGCGGCGACAGTAAGTGTGTAGACGATCCCACTGCCCGGCATCTCGGGTAGATGATCGGCGAGCCACGCGAGCCGATGCGCGGCGCCGGGCAACTCGAGCACCGAAAGGTGCAGCGACTCGCGATCGAGTGCGCCGCGCAAGACGAGTGTGTCGGTGCCGAGTTGTTCGGACACGTCCTCCACGACGCGCGCATTTGCCGTGGCCGTCGTTGCGAGAACGGGTGTGGCAGGCGCGAGCTCTGCAAGGAGCGTGCGGATACGCCGGTAGTCGGGACGAAAGTCGTGGCCCCAGTCGCTGATGCAGTGCGCCTCGTCGACGACGAGCAAGCCGGCGCTCGCGGCCAAGCTCGGAAGGACCTCGTCCCGAAAGCCGGGGTTGTTGAGCCGTTCGGGGCTGACTAGCAGCGCGTCGACAGCGCCGCGTTGGATATCGGCGTACACAGCGCTCCACTCGCTCATGTTGCTCGAGTTGACCGTGACCGCGCGCACGCCAGCCCGTTCGGCCGCAGCGATCTGGTTGCGCATGAGCGCGAGAAGCGGGCTGACGATCACAGTCGGGCCTGCGCCGCGGCTGCGTAGGAGGAGCGTTGCCACGAAATACACGGCGGATTTGCCCCAGCCGGTGCGTTGCACGACGAGCGCGCGTCGCTGCTCGTAGACGAGCGCAGCGATCGCAGTCCACTGATCGTCGCGGAGCACGGCCGCGTCGCCGGCGAGGGCGCGCAAATGAGTCTCAGCTTCGGCGCGCGAGTCGTCCATGCGCGCGACTGTGGCAGACGGTCGAGGCAAACGCCACTAGCGCGATTGGCGGGAACAGGCACTGCGTCGGTCGCACTCGTGGATTCATTCTTAGCCGCTGATGGCGGCAGCGGGATTCGAGCATACTGCTCCGTCAGCAGTTCTAAGAACTCGCGCGTGATCGCTGCAGGCTGAGTAGTCGCCATTCATCGACCGGATAATCCTCGAACAGGCGCCACAACTCTCGACTCACATGACCGATACGGGTTCGACCTGGGATCGCGTGCGCCGCCGGCGAGTTGTACCGCGATCGCATTGCCCACCGCCCGATCCGGGCGTAGCGTGCCCACCAGTCATCATCCCGGCGAGGTCGATATGGCACGTCAAGACGTCTGCGCGGTCGACGACATTCAAGAAGGCGGCAAGAAGGCATTCAAGGTGCTCGGCACGCCCCTCGTAGTTTTCCGCAGCGGCGACACCGTGCAGGTGCTGCGAAACCGATGTGCACACATGAACTTGCCGCTGAGTCCTGGCAAGTTCGACGGAACACACATCACGTGTGCCTTTCACGGTGCGCGGTTCGACGTACGAACGGGCAAGCGAGACAAACCCGCTTGGCTCCTCGGGAACGTCATCGGCGGCGACTGCGTGCAGCGCTTTGATGCGGTGGTCGAGGACGGCCGCGTGTTCGTCGAGCTCTGAGGTACCGTCGCTTCGACGGTCGCGCGGCATCTACAGTTGTCAGGCGTCCGGGGCCTTGGCGAGTCCGACGTGGTTGCAGCTAATGGCTGCAGGCGCGCGCTTCGCGACATGTCACGGCGTCACACCGTGTGCGCGCACTCGAGCACGGCATCGAAGCTGCACCTCGCACGTCGAACTGACATGCGACGCGCAGACGCGACTGGTGAAGTTGTTCCAGCAGGTCGCCTCATGTCGCCACGAGTTACGCCCCTCGGGGCGAACCGCTGGAGTCACGCCATGAGCAGTAACTGCCTCCGAAGCTCGCGCTGGCATTGGCCAAGCAAGTGCACACAACACGCACACGGTCGCCCGTAGGCCAATCGTTACCCTCGCGCGCAAGCACTTCAGCGCAAATGGTAAGAGCCGTTCCGCGCTCCGGTGAACACTTCGGAACGGTTCAGAGGCGGGTGTCTTGCGCGCGAGGTTAAACATGAAGCGAATCAAGCTCACATTGTCGCTGAGCGAGATCGCTGCAGTCACGCTGGTGCTGACAGCCTGCTCTGCGGAGTCGATCAGCGAACGGCCTACATCCGCAGGCACGACCACCGTCGCTCCGAGCGGCCGTTGCGAAAAAGCGGGCACCGCGACGTGTTACTGCGACGACGGGCTCCCGCGCGGCACCCAACAGTGCAGCGCCGATGGGACCCTGTCGGACTGCAGCTGTCCGCCGCTGTCTCCTCAGTCTCCTCAGCCTGGCGCACCCGTCGGAGAATCGCCGGTTGTTCCAGTCACGCCGGAGGAACCGGCCGATAGACCACTCTGCATGCAACTCCAAGGAAACGTGAGCTGCGCGGCTAAGAGCTATCGCTCAGCCGAGTTGCCCGCGAGCGTTCTCTTCGTCGTGGACCGCAGCGGCAGCATGGCGTGCAACCCTCCGCCAATGCAGGACAGCGCCAGCTGCGAGGCGTCGCCCGCACCGGTGGACGGAACCCAGCCGAGCAAGTGGCAGATCACGATCGCGGCGCTGAAGCAGGTGTTCGGCGAGCTCGCGCAAAACAAGTCGACGGCGAGCGTCGGGCTGACCTTCTTCAGCAATGACAACACGTGCGGCGTTCAAAGCACGCCGAGCGTTCCGGTGAAGCCGGTCACGACAGCCCAGGTCGCAGCGCTCGGAAGCGCGCTCGACGCGACGACGCCGAACGGCGGAACTCCAATCGTGGGCGCAACGACGCTCGCGTACGCGTACCTCCACCAGGAAGCGAGTCAGAGCTCTGGCTGCGCAGAGCCTTGTGGAGCCCACGGCAATCGCTACGTCGTGCTGATTACTGACGGTGCCGATTCGTGCCCGATGCCGTCGCGAGCAGAAGACGCGGCAGCTTGTGCCGCAGCCGGCAGCTGCCCGAGTTATCTAGTCCAAAAGATTGCACCGGCAGCCACTGCCGCGAACATTCGAACATTCGTGATCGGCGCACCCGGAAGTGAGTCCGCGCGCGGTTATCTTTCCGAGCTCGCGTTTGTGGGCGGCACGGCGCGCAACGGCGGCAACTGTGTCCACGATGCGAGCGGCGCGACGGGCGACTGTCACTTCGACATGACTGCCACGACCGACTTCGCGGGTGCGCTCGGTAGCGCACTCGGCAACATCAGCGGCGCCGCTCTCGGCTGCGAGTTCGCCGTGCCGGAGACTGTGGACGCGATCACGCCCGACAAAGTGAACGTGCAGTTCGCAGCTAGCGGCGGCATGGGCTCGGTGTGTTTCGCGAACGACGAGCGCCCGTGCGACGGCCAGGCGAACGGCTGGCAGTTTGCGAAGAAACCCGATGGGCAGAAAGATCTCTCTCGCGTCGTATTGTGCGGCGCGGCCTGTGATCAAGTTCGGGCGGACGCGGCCGCTCAGGTGGACGTCGTGCTCGGCTGCGACTCGATCGGTCCGCAATGAGGCGATCATGAAACGGAATTTCTACGCGCTTCTCGTGGCGCTGCTCGCGACGACGAGTGGCTGCGGTTCTGACGCTGCGGCAACTCCGCCGATCCCGAAGGGGCAACCCCCGGGCACGAGTTGCGCCCCGATCAACCTGACACAACCTTGCAGGTGCGCGGATGCGTCTGCCGGTCAGCAGACCTGCAAGGCCGCTGGATTCACGCAATGCCAGTGCGCCGTCAGAGAGCCGGGCTCAGCCGGGTCGGGTGCCGCTGTTGGCGGCAGCGCGGGTGGTAGCGCGGGCGCGGGCGCCGTCGGGAGCGCCGGGCGGAGCGGTTCCAACACCATGGGCACCCAAGTCGCCGCCGATCCACCGGCGAATCGCAGCAGCGTGCGCTTCGATTGGCAGCGCACGATGCCGACGGGCGGCAGTTGCGAAGCGGGACACTACGAGGGCACATTCACCGGGTTTTACAGTCCGGCGATCATCGTCGTCCCCGATCTACCCGTCATCCCGGTATTCCCAGTCGAGTTGCCCGGCAACCCCGGGCTCGCGTTCGATCTCCTGCGAGAGGGCAATGGTGAGATCTTCAATGTCTCGAACGGCAAGATGAGCGGCAACGCGCTCGGAGCGTTTCCGTTCACTGCCGACGTCGTGGGCAAACTTCACTGTGACACGCTGAAGTTCGACGCGACGCTCGTGAACGGTTCGTATTTCATCGGCCCGCTCGAGTTCAGGTTCGAGGGGCCGATCACCGCCGACTACGACAAACAAACACACACGATGACCAATGGCTTGTGGAAGGTCGACGAGCCCGATGCTCCGGGCTCGGGTGGCTCGGGCGACTGGACAGTCCACTGGATCCACAACTGATCGGCCAGTCGTCGAACCCGTCCAGATCCGCCGGCATCGGGTTCGCGAGAGACCGTGACTCGCCTGTTAGCCCAACGATCTTGCTGGGGAATTTCAACGGATCCATGGACTGCCGTCGGCGGACTAGACAGTCCGGCCCCAGAAGCGGCACGGGAAGTGCTACACTCGGGCCAACGTTTCACGGAGCAACGATGAAGAAGCAACCCGAACCTGTCACGCGCGACCACATTCTGAAAATCCTCAGCGACGATGAAGCTGCGAGCGTGACAACGGCGGAGACGGCGGCTCAGCTCGTCCACGGCGACGAATTCATCGATTTGACTCAGCTTGGTATGGGTGTCCAACGCGCCGAGGCATCCCATCCGACGGAGGATGTGCTCCCCAGAAAGGCCGTCAATGAACACACGTGGCAGAAGGTCGTGGCGAACTTGAACGCGCGCCTATTGATGACGCATGTGCGTCCGGCGCCCTCGAAACGCTCGTCGTGACTCGGCCCTCAGGGCGAATCCAGCCGCACTTCGCCCTTCGACAGATCGTCGTGTCGCAACTCGGCGGGAACATGGCATCGGTCACGTCGAAGTAGTCGATTCGTTCACGAAGCTCGTCGTCTGAGGCGCACAACCGAATTTGTTGGGCACGTACACGTCGCAGTCGCGCGTGCCTTGGTTCGGAACGTTGACCCGGCCGCGCAAAAGCGTGGGGCGATTTGATTCTGGCGGGCTTGGTCGCACGCAGTCCATCACGCGTCGCGATCAGCCGCCTGCGAGGCGCTGACGCCGAGCGGTCGAAGAGATCTGCGAGGAAAAGTTGGGCGCGCCGCGCCGTGCTGGCAGCGCAGGCGCATCCGCCTCGAAGCGCTCGGTGACCGAATGGTCACTGTTTCATCATGCGCGCGCGGGCGCCGCTCGATCTATGACGAGAGCGCTCGCGACGTCGCGCTTGCTGCGTGCGCCGTGCGCCTCGTGGAACGGGACGAAAGGACACGTTTATGTCTCAAGATTTGCAGGGTCTCGCGGTGGCCGCTCTCTTCTTTGCGACGCTCTCCGGCTTCGGATGCGCGCCTGGCGACTCCAACGGCAATCGTCAACCGGTTCACTCTCAGAGTGAGAACAGCTCCACCGGAGCTGGTCCCGTCACAACGTTCGACCGTGGCGCCGGCACCGACGTCAGCTCGAACGTGATGCCTGCAGCTGCGAGCGGCGCTGCCGCTGGAGCCAACGGCGCGACGCCAAAGATTCCGAGCGCTGCCGCTGCGAGCGGCATACCCAGCGCACCGAGCTCGAGCGGCGCGGGTAGTGCAGGGGCGAGTGCGGCTCCTGCAGCCCCGAGCACCAATACCAACGCCGGCACGACGACAGGCAAAACCGTTTGGAAGCCTCAACCCGGTGTGACTTGGCAGTGGCAACTGACTGGAACCGTCGATACGAGTCTCGACGTGCAGATGTACGACATCGACATGTTCACGAATTCTCCCGCTGTGATCCAGAAGCTGCACGCCGACAAGCGAGTCGTGATCTGCTACTTCTCGGCCGGCTCGTACGAGCCCAATCGGCCCGACTCTGCGACTTTGGCGAACACCGGCCTCGGCAGCGTGCTCGATGGTTGGCCGGATGAACGCTGGGTCGACATTCGGTCACCCGCAGTTCGGACCGTCATGCAGGCGCGGCTCGATTTCGCCGTGAAGCAGGGCTGCGACGGGGTCGAGCCCGACAACGTCGATGGGTTCGACAATGCCAACGGTCTTGGACTCACCGCGCAGGACCAAATCGACTTCAACCGATTTCTCGCGAAGGAAGCGCACGCCCGTGGTTTGTCGATCGGGCTCAAGAACACGCTCGGCTTGGTGCCAAACCTGGTCGGGTCGTTCGATTGGGCGCTCAACGAGGAGTGCGAGCAGTTCGGGGAATGCACGGCACTGCAGCCGTTCATCGCGGCCGGCAAGGCCGTATTTCACTGCGAATACGTGGACAGTACGGCGTCCGCTGCGGACACGGGCACGGATCTGGGTAGCGGCACCGGTGTGATTCCAGGCGCTGGTGTGACGCCGGCGCCGGGTTTGGGCACGGGCACGCCTGCGAGTGGCAGCACGCCTAGCGGTAATGGCGCGGAGATGGACGCCGACGAGGCTATGAACGAGGAGATGGACGAGGACGTCGATACTGAGATGGACGCGGACGTCGAGACGGGTTCCGACGTAGACACGGGTTCCGACGGCGATGCGGAGGATGGCGACTCCGCCGCGGCGGGCGACGACGAGATGGAAGCGGAGGCCGAGAGTGACACTGATACCGATGATTCCGATGCGGACGCCGAGTACTCGAACGTCTACGCGATCACGAGCACGGCGCTGATCTGCGCCAGCAATCCCGCAGGCTTCTCCACGATCATCAAGAACCTCGACCTGGATGCCTTTCGCCTGACCTGCAATTGAGCCACGCGATCCACCACCACCTCACCTCGGCTCCGCTGATCGCCCAGCACGCAACGTGCGCGCCCACCACACCAGATCGTCGACCAGCTTCACTGCCGCATCCTCTAGATACGGAAAATCGGCGAACGTCTGGCCCTTCATCAACATTCCTACGAACTCGTTGTAGCCGATGTGAACGGTGTGCTTGAGCGACGCGACCTGCATCTCCGCGAGAACTAAACGCAACTGCTCCACCGCTCGCGCACCACCCGCGTTGCCGTACGCTACGAAGCTCGCCGGCTTGCGATTGAGCTGGGCATAGACGTAGTCGATCGCATTCTTCAGCACCGCCGGAATGCCGTGATTGTACTCGGCCGTGATGAACACGTAGCCGTCGAGCTCGGCCATCTTTTTGCCGAAGCGCAACGCGGCCTCGTTCGTCGGCGCCACCATCATCGGCGACCGCGGCTCGTCGAAGAACGGCATCGGATAGTCTCGCAAGTCGACGAGCTCGAACGTGGCGTCGGTACGCCTGCGCGCAATGTCGAGTAACCATTCCGCAGGTTTGTCGGCAAAACGACCGGTTCGTGTGGTGCTCAAGATCAAGCCAATGTGCAGCGGGTCGGACATGGAAGACTCCTGGATGAGTTGGCGTTGCCGCTCGTTGTCGGGGCGTACGGAGACGACGACCGAAGCACGCAGTTGAAGCACTGCACTCGGTCTGGCTGTTACGCACCTTTTGTTCGTTGCACTAACCTAGTTGCCACCGCAAACTGCCGCAAGGAGGCACATTCTTGGCCGATACGCACAAATCTGTTCGTGGACCTCACGTGTCGCCGGACTGCAAAGCGGTCGCCGAGACACTCGCGCTGATCGGAGACAAGTGGACGGACTTGGTGGTGGGCGTCCTCTCGAGTCAGACACTGCGCTACAGCGAGATCCGGCGTGCCGTCGACGGCATCTCGCAACGCATGCTGACACTCACGCTGAAGCGACTCGAAGAAGAGGGTCTCGTGGAACGCACGATGTACCCGACAATTCCTCCGCGCGTCGACTACTCGCTCACGGAGCTCGGCTGCACCCTCACCGTCCCGCTGCGCACGCTGTTCGACTGGACGCTGGAGCATCGGCCCGCGATGCTGAAAGCGCGCAAGACCTACGCCGCGGCTGCGAAGCAGAGAGCGAGAGCTTCGAGGGCCGGCGTCGGCGAGTGAAGGGGTTCGGGCAATTCCTTACGCGCCCAGGTCCTCCCGCGTCACCTCGCGTGCCGGCTTGTCGTCCCGCAACCGCACGAGGCGCGGATGCCGGAGCTTGCCGTGGGACGTCCACTGCATGAACGCTACCTCGACCACGATCTCAGGCTGAACCCAGCGCACGCCGCTGCGCGGAAAGCCGTCGCCCTTCGTGAACGGCGTTCGCGAGATCTCGAGCGCGTCCAGCCGGTCGCGCAGCTCGAGTAGCAACTTCGTATCGAGGCCCGTGCCGACCTTGCCTGCAAACTCGAAGTCGTCCCCCGAGAAGTAGCCGATCAGCAACGCACCCAACCCAACTCGTTTGCCGCGCGGATCGGTGAAGCCGCCGATGACGAATTCCTGACCTGCCTCGCACTTCATCTTGAGCCAGTCGCGCGAACGACGGTGCTCATACGGAGCGTCGCGGCGTTTAGCGATCAGGCCTTCCCAGCCTTCGGCGCACGCGCGCACCCACGGCTCCGGTTCGTCGAGCCGCGGCACGACGTACAGCGGCGGCTGAAGTGGCAACTCACACAAGAGCTTCCGGCGCGCTTCGAGCCCGAGCGCCGTGACAGAACCCTCTAGCCACAACACGTCGAACAAGTGGTAACCCGGAGCGTTCCGCTCTTCCCACCAGCCGGTCGCTTCGCCGTCGAGTATCGCGTCGCGAACTGGCAGCGCAGCGACTGCTTCGACGAACGCTGGATACGACTCGTTACGGAGCAGCTGGTTGCGCGTCATCAGCCGAACAGCGTTGCCGCGTTTGAACGCGAGCAGGCGAATGCCGTCGAGCTTGCGTTCGAATACCCAGTCCGGGCCGGTGAATCGCTCGCGCGTGAGCGTCGCGGCCATGGGCTCGAGCCAGCTGGGGAATTCGTCGGACATCGGGTCACACGCGCGCGCTTTGATGACCGACTCGACGCCGATCCCTGACGCAAACTTAGCGTCAGGGATCGATCGCCATCAAGTCACTCCACGATCTCGCAGTACTGCGGGAAATCGGCCGGCAGGCCTGCCGCATACGGCTCCGGGCTTACCCCGAATGGATGTTCCTTGAGGAACTGCCATTGCGCGTTCTTGACCTCGGGCGGCGAGCCGCAGTGTCGACCTTGGTGGTTGCAGATCACCGCGAAACCGCCTTTCGAGGCGAGATCACTCGTCAGAACGCGCGACGTCTGCGCAAAGCTCACGATGACCACGTCATCCGCTTCCGAACCGTGTGTCGCCATGACGGGTGTCACGTGACCCGGATCTTGCAGTTCGTGCGTCACGACGGTGCCGCCCGAGTTCGGAATCGCTCCCGCCAGATAGCCGGAGCGTTCGTAGGCCATCACGCCAGCCTGTAGACCGCCCGCGTCGCACCCCGCAGTGTAGATGCGGTGCGTGTCGATGCCGAGTTGGTCGATCGCGCACGCGAGGATTTCGTCGCTCACAGCGAAGTCACCCGTGAGCCAGACACCCGGACCGGTATCTTCGCCAGTGCCGAGCGACCCTCCAGGCGAGACGATCAAGCCACCCTCGTCGAGTACAGCTTGGAACGCATCGCCGAGCATGCTCTCCGCTTCGCCTGGATTGCTACCGGTGCCGTGCCAGTAGAACAGCACAGGCGGTTTTACACCGTCGCGCTTTTCTCCGAGCCACAGTTGGACCGGAATGCCCAGGACCTCGACGGTGCCTGTGGCGAGCTTGGGACACGCTTGCGTCGCTTTCGGCAAGCTTGGCTCAGTCGTCGGCGCGACTGAACCGGCAGCACCGGCAGCACCGGCAGCACCGCTCGCCCCGCTTCCTGCCGAACCTTCACCGTGGTGGCCGCGCCAAATGCCGGTCCAGAAGTCGTCGGCGTGATCGCAGGCACCCGCAAACAGGAGCAACGACGCAATCGTCAGAATCGCTTTTGGTTTCATGAGAATTCCTTCCGATGATGCGGTGTCGGAGCACGCGGGCAATTTTGAAACTAAGTTCGCCGAGCTCGCTGCGTAGCCCGGTTGAATCGTCCCCATGCGCAGTACGGTCCGCGATCGAGGGCGTGCGCGTCGCCGACGGGTCGAGCTCGCTGCGAGCAGTGCGCGCAGCCGTCAGCGTCAGCGCTCAGCGTTCGGATGCGGCGGCGGTTGGCAGCTGTCGGTGACCACCGAGATCTGACAACTAACACCGCAGCAATCGAGCCGCGCGGCTCGTCGCGCTCGCGGGAGTACGAACGCCAACTCGTCGGAGAACCTGGCACGTACGCCACGTGACTACCTTCCACTACTCCGGGAAGCAGGTTCGACGCGACGGAAGATGTGACTACTTGCCCGCGTGATACGAGGCGAGTCGTTCGGTACGAAGCCGCAGCCGTTCGGGCAGGAACGTCATCTCTCCTTATATGTCTCGCCCACTCGATATGTCCCGCCCACTCGCGACATGAGGTTCGCCGCTCGGGGCGGCGCCGAACTGCCACATCGCGCGAGCGCTGTTGCGTGCTTGCGAGCGTTCCGTCGGTATCGATCAACCGTGACAAAACGGTCAGCACGAAGGTCGACGAACAACCGGTGCAGCGGTTGGCTGCATCGACGGCCGGCGATTCTGACCGGAGTCGCCGCGTTTGTGTCACGTACAACGTGTTAGCCCTTAAACGTCGATGCAATCTGTTGACCGCGTTATGGCCATCCAATAATGTGCCGGTACTTCAAGCTGTGGTTTCGGTAACGCCGACTTGCGCCGAACACTAACTGCCTGGACGACGCAACACTCGAGCTCGAGTGGGGTCGCCCGGCAGTCGCTCACGACCGCATCCCATGTGGAACCGGGCACTCACTGCACTTATCCTTATGTGTTGTTTCACCCCCAAGACGAGGGCGGACGACGCCCCGGCCTACTGCCGACGCATCGATGCGTTGGCGGAGAGCGAAGGTGCGCTGCTCTGGGCGCCCAAACTCTCGCTGCAAGGCCTGCGCTATCCGTCTGGCTTCGACAACGGGCCGACGACTAGGGACGGCTATCAGGTTCGAGTCGGATTGTCTTATTCACTCGTCGACGTGTACCGCGCGATGCGTGTTGGCGCGGCCAACGAAGCTGACTGCGCGGCGCACGAGCTCCAGCGCGAGCTCGAGACGGCAGCCGAGAGCATGGCGGACATGCCGCTCCGAGATGCATACCGCGCGCAAGCCGAGTTCTTGTCCGGCCATCGCGGCGAGGTCGAAGCGATCGTCGAACGCGCGCGCTCGCGCCTGAGCGAGCACGTGATTACGCTGACCGAGTTCAACGAAGTGTTGGACTCGGCGGATCAATTCGAGCGCAAAGCCATCCAGGCTGAAGGGAACGCCGCACGTATCGACGCAAAGGGCCATCCCACTACGCCCACCGCGCCCACTCGCTCGACTACGTCCATGACTCGCGATCTGCTGCGCCTGCGGGCGGAGCAAGAACAAAGCCTGTCGTCACTGCGCTCCCTGGACGCCTGGACGCTGCGTGTGCACGGCGGGGTGATTCCGGTCGCAGAGCGCGGTGTGGAATGGTTCGGCTGGCTGGAGTTGAGCTACAGCCTTGGAGGGTTGTTCCGAAGCGGGCCGGAGGCACGCTTTCGGCAAGCACGCCTCGAAGAGCTGCGCGACGAGCCGAACCAGATCCCGGCGAAACTGCAGCGCATCCGCGCGGACGTCACTACGCAGGCCGAGCAAGCCGAATCCGAGCTGCGCATCGTGACCCGGCGGCTCGGATACTTACGGACCGCGCGAGCTGAGCTCGACACGGCCGACACCACCATGGCCGCACAGCTGCGCGACTCGCTCGCGCTCGACGAGTTTTCGACCGGGTCCGAGAGAGCCTTTCTGGAGACGCTCGTAGCTTCCACTAACAAATGGAGTCGGCAAAGTGATTGAACAGCGCGCAGAGCAAATCGTTCCAGCGCCGATCGGAGGCGCAGCGGACGGAAGCGACCCGTCGGACCACACGTTTACGCGCCTCAAGTTGACGCCGGAGGACGACGCGGACTGGGTCATGCCCGGGGTGCCGAAGCACTACTTTCTTCCGCGCGTCATGTCGTTGGGTATGCTCGGCGTGGTCGCGTTCTGCCTGATTGAAGGCGCGCGCGCCGGCTATCTCCTTTATACCGACGCACTCGTCGCGCCGTTCGTGCTGTCGAAGGACAGCGAGCAAGTGACGTCGAGCCGCCTGAGCCTTGCCGGCCTACTCGGTGATCGCGACAACGTCGCTGTCCGCATCGACATCACCGAGAACTCGATGCATGTCGACCGCGAGAGCATCACGCAGTTGCGCGAGCTCCGGAGCGCAGTTTCGGGCGGCCTCGCGTACTCGGGCGCGGTCGTATCCCAAAACGAAAGTGCGGCTGGCACCGACCGAGAACGCATCTCGGATCAGCGAACGCTGCTCTGGCAATCCGTCGACAACCAGCGTGCCTATGTAAAGGAGCTGGAGCGTCAGATGTCCGCCGGTCTCGTGCGTCGCTCGGACGTCGCGCGTGAGGAAAACGAGCTGCGGCGCTTGCAGCTCCTCGAGCTCCAAAACCAACGAGAGCAGGTGGGCGCAGAAACGCGCCGGCACGAGATCGAGCTGATGCGCCAGTCGCTCTCGACCGCGCGCCCGGCTGCAAATGCCACGGCGCCCGACGTGCTTCGCTACCGAGAGCAGCTGCTTCGCATCGAGCTCGAGCTGATCAGCCTGGATGCGGACTTGCGCGGCAAGCTGGCAGAGCTCGAAGCAGCCAAGGCGCAAGCGCAGCGACTCGACCGCCTCATCGACCAGATCAAATCGCGTCCCGTCTATCGCGCGATCGAAGAACAGCAATTCCTAGCCTTCGTGCCCTACACGCAGCTCGATCAGGTGACGCCCGATGCGGCTCTGTACGAGTGCCGGCTCTGGTCCGCCTTCGATTGTGTGAAAGTAGGCCGGGTCCTAGAGGTGCTGCCCGGCGAAGTCGTGGCTCAAGACCCGTGGGGTTCACCCGCGCGAGGCCAATATGCCGTGATGGACCTCGTCTATCCGCGCGCGGCGAACGCTAAAGTCCTGCGCGTGCGGCGTAAATCGCAGCCGAAGAGCTCGTTCGCGAACGATTCACCCGCGCTCCTGGCGCCCACACCCAATAGCTGAGCCATGAACGATGCATGGTTAGCGCTGTTGTGGAATCTCTCGACGCTCTCCAGCTGGGCGACCGCGCGCCCGCTCGTCGAAGTGGCGTTATTGCTCGTGTTCGTCTTCTGCTGGGACTACCCGGTGATGCTGCTGTGGAGGTTATTCCAGCGGATCTTCGTCCTGGACCGGCACAAGCGCGATGAGTCGGCAGAGCTACTCGGGGTGCTCGTCGTCATCCCGTCGTTGCTCCGCAAAGACGACGAACTCGTCAGTATGATGAGTACTGTCACTAGCATCGCTAACAACGGCTACCCCGGCTCGCTGACGATCGTCTTGAGTATCGACGGCACGCGGGACGCCCCAAACCTCTACGAACAGCTGATCGGTTGGGCGGGCGAGCAGTCGTTGCCCCGCGGTCACCGCTTGTGTGTCACGGGCACACCCGATCGCCGTAGCAAACCGATGGCGATCGATCACGCGATGGAGTTCGTCAAACAGTTGGTTGCGTCAGGTGAGCTTCCGGCGTTTCCACCAGTCTACGTGAGCACCGATGCGGATGCTGACTTGGGCCCGAACGCACTCGAGCGCATCGTGCGGCGCTTGCAGCGGAAGCATCCATTGACAGGCTGGCCGGCGCGTGTGGTCGCAGGCGCGTTGCACGTCCGCGGCGACGATTTCTGGCGTGGGTTTAGACACTTCTTCACGATCGAAGGTCAGCTCAACATCCAAGTCGCGCGCGAGTACTACGTCGGCAACATCTGGAGATACAACATCCGCTGGCTGCCGGTGACCGGTGTGCCGGGCGCGTTCTACTGCACGTGGTCCGAGATCTTCCTCGCCATCCCGAGTTTCATGGGATACATGCGCACGCTGAAGCGCCGGCACTTCTGGGGCTTCTGGTTCGGTGTGCCTCCTCCTCGCTTCTCCGAGTCGACGGCCGCGCCAATTCCTGAGCTCGTCGCCGGTGACACCGACGACACCGTGACGGCATACACAGCGACGATCGCTCGTTACGAGAACGGGCATTTCACGTTCGACCCACCACCCACGCCGTGGCATGCGCTCTGTTACATGCTGCGCGGGATCTTGATCGATCGCCCGCTGCACTTCGAGCCTGAAGCACGCGTGTTCACGTCCTCACCGACCACGGTGAAGGCGTTGTTCAAGCAACGTAAGCGCTGGAACTGCTCGCGCGTCGAGCTGACTGGGCGTTTCTGGCCGGCGCTCGGCTATCACTGGACGTTGGGTCTGCCCGCGATGATCGTGAAATTCTTCATGGCGCGGACGGTCGTCTTCGGTGCGATCGCGTACTTCGTAGTCCCGGTCTTCATTTGGAGATCTTCGTTGCTGACGGGCTCTGCGCTCGGTTACGTCTGCAACGTCAGCGTCTGGTCACTGATGACGCTCGCCGCATTGGCGATCAATGGGGAGTTTCGCTACTGGCGATTGCTGCTCGGCGTACCCTTGGCGCCGCTCTATCAAGTCATCTTCAACTGGTTGCCGTGCTTCGTCGGCGTGACCTCGGACGTCTTGTTCTTTGGCAACGTCACGGGCTTCGCCCCCGAGTCCACGCTGATTCGCGGCGGCTCGACCCGGATCGCGTTGTTGTCGCGCGTGCGCCGAGCGTTTGCGTTGGCGATGCGTGCCGTGGTTTGGGGTGACGTGCCATTCGGGGCATTCTGGCTGGGTTGGCGTGAAACGGCGTGGACCCCCAACGGCTTCGAAGGCTTTACGACGCACAAACGCCGTTCGACGGTTCCGCCTCCGCGCCTTTGGTTTAGGCGCTCCCGGACGAAAGGCGGGCCGCCGTGCTGAAACAGCTGCCGCTCGCAATTCTGTTAGTCACCAGTTGCGCAAATGCCGAGGCGTCGCGCGCGCCCAGCAGTAGCGCTAAGAGCGACCTCGCGCCGTATGCGGCTTGGCGTGTCACAGCAGGCAAGCTCGAAGCCGGCCCTGACGGCACCTTGCTGATTCGCGAGGGCAGTGTGCGTGCCGAGCTTCGGCGCAATGCCGACGCGGTGACACTCGAGTTCGCGTACGTCGGCCCGACGACGCAGCCGGAGCGCTTCGCATCCGGAGAGCTACGGCGACAGATCGGCCTCAAGCTGCGCGCCCAAGACACATGCAATGTCGTTTATGTCATGTGGCATATCGACCCTGCGCCGGGCATTGAGGTCGCGGTCAAACACAACCCGGGCTTGCATGTTCATCCTGATTGTCGTGATCACGGCTATACGTTCGTAGCGCCAGAACGTTCGACGCCTGTCGCATCCATCCAACCTGACACGTGGCACTCGCTATCGGCGCAGCTGCGGGGCCGATCGCTGGATGTATCCGCCGACGGAATTCTGGCTTGGCGAGGCGCGTTGCCCAACACAGCATTTGCGTTTGACGGCCCGATCGGCCTTCGCAGCGACAATGGGCGTTTCAGACTTCGGTTCAAGTCTGACTCCGTGGACTAGTTGGGACCGGAGAGCTGTCCGATGTCGAACGCTTCATTAACAGTTGGGCGCGCACACCTGGTGGCACTGGTGGTCGGTGGCTTGATCTCGAGTGTTGCGGCGCAAGGTTGCGCCGTCATCGTCAAGCGCGCTCCACCCGACGTCGAGCAATCTCCAGCGCCCGCGGTGTCGGATAAGAAGTTCAGGCCGCCGCCCGGCGCCAAGTGCCGAGTTTCACGAGAGTGGCTCGATGCGGGCGCGGGCGCGCAAGCAGACTGTGACGCCGCGACGCCGCCGGAATGGTCCGCTTGGTCGGAGAGTCAGCCGCCCGGTTTGTGTTACGCGTTGGATGAGCCGTGTGAAGGTGTCGCCGACCACGTCGCGTATTTGACGTTCGACGATGGCCCGTCCGACTGGACGGCGGGATTTCTCGAGATCCTCGCGAGCCGGGAGGTCCACGCGACGTTCTTCGTCAACGCGCGGGGCATCAAAGGTGCGGCGGGCTTGGATGGCACGTACCTCGACGACGACAAGAAGACTGTCAGCTATCGGCGAATCCTCAAACGCATCGTCGACGACGGCCACGTGTTGGGCAATCACACGACGGACCACTTGGATCTCGGAACCCTGAGTGAGGACGAGATTCGTGAGCAGTTGCAGGAGAACGAACGCCTCATCAATCGCGCGCTCCTGGAAGAGGGTGGTGACACGCAGCCACTGTCACTGCTGCGTGCGCCCTTTGGTTCGCCGTGGTTCGCGGAAGACCGCATGCTCGACGATATGCCAGCCAGGCAGGTGGCTGCGGGCCGTGTGTTCCGCGAGTTTGGCTACAACGTGTTGTGGAACATTAGCTCCACGGACGCTGACGAGTGGGCGATGGCCGAAGGCCCGACCAAGCTGGAGCTCAGTCGCAACCGGTCGAACCCCAGCTTGACGGTCAGCTTGCGCGACAAGAAGGCTCGCATCCTGAGCACTGTCCTCGATCACGCGTTGGTTCGCGCCGGTAAAGGCATCGTCATCTTGATGCACGATACGCACAACGCGACGCGCGATGTGCTTCCCGAGCTGATCGATGGACTGCGTGACAGCGGCTATACGTTCGCGACCCTCGAGCAGCAAGTGGTCGAACAGTACGGTCGCTCGAGCCTCGAGCTGACACCCGGGCCCGCGATGGACAAACACTGCGGTGTCGAGCGCTCGCGCAGTTGCACCGACTGGATGGATCCCGAGCGGCCCGATGTGTGCGGCCGCTTGTGGCGAGCGTTCATGGACCTTGGGGGCGAAGATGCTCTCGGTCGTCCGGAATCCGAACCATTTCGGCAACGCAAGACCCAGGTCGTCGCGCAAACGTTCGAGCTCGGAACCCTCGAGTTGCATCCTGAGCTGTCCGAGCCGTGTGACGCGTTGTCATTGTCTGAGCCGTGACCCTTTCTGTTAGTCGAAGCACTCTCACACTTTGCGCTGGTTGTGATGTCCCGATAGGAGACGAGGGATATGAATCATAAATCTGCACTGCTTACCAAACTTGAAAACCGCACAGCGGTCATCGGAGTTGTCGGGCTCGGCTACGTAGGCCTGCCTCTGGCGCTCGCGTATGCGTCCCGTGGCTTTACGGCCCGTGGCTTCGACATCGACCGAGTCAAGATCCAGTCGCTCGGTCGCGGCGAGTCCTACATCGAGCACATTCCAGCGTCGGACATCGAACACCAAGTGTCTGCCGGACGTTTGGTCCCAAGTGACGACTTCGAACTGCTACGGGAGTGTGATGCGATCCTGATCTGCGTGCCCACGCCACTGACCGAGGCGCGAGATCCGGATCTCTCGTACGTCATCTCGACCACGCGCGCGATCGCGCGCACGCTGAGCCCCGGAAAGCTCGTCGTCCTGGAGTCCACGACGTATCCCGGGACAACCGAGGAAGTAGTCAAGCCGATCCTCGAAGAGACCGGTTTGGTGTCAGGCAAGGATTTCTTTCTCGCGTTTTCGCCCGAGCGCGAAGATCCCGGCAACGCGACCTACACGACTGTGACGATACCCAAGGTCGTCGGAGGATGCGGAACGGATGCCGGTGACGTCGCCGAATGTTTGTATGCGCAGGCGATGAGCAAGGTCGTGAGGGTATCGAACACTGCAACGGCCGAGGCGACCAAGATCACCGAGAACGTATTTCGTGCGGTGAATATCGCGTTGGTGAACGAGCTCAAGGTCGTCTACGAACGAATGGGCATCGACATTTGGGAAGTACTGGATGCGGCAGCGACCAAGCCATTCGGTTTCATGCGTTTCAATCCGGGCCCGGGTTGGGGTGGTCACTGCATCCCGCTCGATCCGTTCTACCTTTCGTGGAAGGCGCGCGAGCACGACGTCGACACGAAATTCATCGAGCTCGCGGGCGAGATCAATCGAGCGATGTCGGAGTACGTGGTGACGCGAGTGCAGCGCGCGCTCAACGACCGAGGTCGTGCGGTGAAGGGCAGCGCGATCATGCTGCTCGGGTTGGCGTACAAGAAGGACGTAGGAGACACGCGAGAGAGTCCGGCGTTTCCGATCGCCAAGCAGTTGCTCGCGCTCGGTGCGAGCTTGACGTACCACGATCCCTATCTGAAGGAGTTGCCGGAGACGAGAGTGTGGGCGGGTCGGCAGCCGCTGAAGTTCGTGCCGCTGACGCCAGAGCAGCTGGGGCGACAGGATGCGGTCGTGATCGTGACAGATCATACGAGTGTCGACTACGCGGCAGTGCTCAAGTACGCGGGCTTGATCATCGACTCGCGCGGAGTCTACCGAGGAGCGCATGAGAAGGTGGTGCGCGCGTAAGCTGCGATGAACGGCGGTTATGTTCGCCCGCGATTGACGTCCGCCTGACGCGCGCTGCTCAGGGCGACGCCGGCAGCGCCGCAGCGACGAGCGCTTCGAGCAACGAAAGGAGCTCTCCGGTGTTCGCCTCGAGCGCAGTGAGCTCGTTTTCAGCGAGTGCGTCTGCAGCGCGTTCGAGCGTGTACAGCAGCAACAAGTCGCGCGTGCGATCGCCGTGCTGAGACACGCCGCCTTGCTCGCGCAGGCGAGCTATCGTATCGAGCTGACGCTTGCGGCCTTGAAGATGGCCGCGCTTGATGACTGGGTCGCGGCTCGCGAGCGTACGCAAGCTCCGGCGAAATACGCGCCAGCGACGATGCAACTCGATCACCGTCGCGACAAGCTCGCGCGGCGTATCGGCGTTTGGGTGTTCGAGAAGCCCTTCGATAGCGCGCCACTCGAGGGCGACCCACTCGTCATAGACTGCGATGAAGATCGCGGTCTTGTCCGCGAAGTGTTTGTAGAACACGCCGGCTGCATACCCAGCCTCTTTCGCGATGCGATTGCTGTCGGTGCCTTCGAACCCGTCGCGGTTGAAAATCTTCGCCGCAGTGAGGACGAGGCGGGCGCGTGTTTCCTCCGGAGCTCCAC
>DASRXR010000708.1:0-9044 GCA_035687405.1 Polyangiales bacterium | reverse complement strand
GAACTGCGTGCCCTCCCCGACTTTGCTCTTCACTTCGATGTCGCCGCCGAGCGACGTCACGACGCCATGGCACACGGCCAGGCCGAGCCCCGTGCCGCGCCCGGGCTCCTTCGTCGTGAAGAACGGATCGAAGATGCGCTTGAGCACGTCAGGCGCCATTCCGCAGCCGTCGTCACGTACTTCGATCACGATCTGGCCGTCGTCGGTCACACCCGTGCGAATGTAGATCTCACCGATCGCGCCGCCCGCCGTGACCGCCTGCCCCGCGTTCACGAGCAAGTTCATGAACACTTGCCCGAGCCGCGTCTCGTTTGCGAGCACGGCCGGAATCGTATTGTAGGTGGTCGTCACGCGCACGCGCCCGAGCTGATGCGCGACCATGTCGAGTGATGAGCTGAGGAGGCGATTCACGTCGATTCGGCCGAACGGAACGGTCGCTGGGCGCGCGAACGAACGCAACTCCGAGACGATCTGGGTCACACGGTCGACGCCGATCTGCGCTTCCGCGAGCGCATGCAGGACGTCGTCGAGCCACGGCAAGCTCGCCAGCTGAGGCTCCGCGCGTTTCAGCTCCTTCAGCGCAAAATCCACGTTAGCGACGACAAACGAGAGCGGGTTGTTCAGCTCGTGCGCGACGCCGGCGGCGAGCGTTCCGAGCGACGCGAGTCGTTCGGCGAACTCCAATCGCCGCTCCAAGCGGCGCGACTCGCTGACGTCGCGAAACACGACGACGACGCCGAGCAACTTGCCGGCTTCGTCGAGAATTGGCGCGGCGCTGTCGGCGATGATCCGCTGCTCGCCGGCGCGCGCGACGATCGCACCGCGCACGTGCATCACCTTCCCCGCCCGCAACACTTGCGCGACGGGATCTTCGACGACTTCCTGCGTGGTCTCGTCGATGAGGCGCATGATCTCGCTCAGACGTTTGCCGCGCACCTCGCTCGTCTGAAACCCCGTCATGCTCTCCGCCATCGGGTTCATCAACGTGATGCAGCCCTCAGCGTCGGTCGAGATCACCGCATCGCCGATCGAGCGCAGCGTCGTCGCAAACCAGCGTTCGCGTTCGCGGTGCCGGCGCTCCATCTCGTGTTTGTAGATCGCGATCTCCACCGCAGTCCGCAACTCGTCGACCTTCACCGGCTTCAGCAAGTACGCGTGCGGCTCGGTGAGCTTCGCGCGCGCGACCGTCTGTTGATCGGCGTACGCCGTCAAATACACGACCGGCACGTCGAACTGGCTCTTCAAGATCTCCGCGGTCTCGATCCCGTCGCGCGCGCCTTTGATCCGAATGTCCATCAGCACGAGATCGGGGCAGCGCTCGGATGCGGCGCGAATCGCGTCGTCTGCAGTCGCGACCGTGATCGGCACTTCGTATCCCAGGTTCGTCAGCGTACGTTGCAAGTCCTTCGCGACGACTCGCTCGTCCTCCACTACCAACACATGCCGCGAATCGACGATTTGCATGAATCATTTCTCCGCGAACGAGATGCTGAAGCGAGTGCCTGCACCGGTCTCGATTTCGACTTCGGCTTCGAGTTGCTCCGCGAAGGTGAAGACGAGGTCGAGCCCGAGCGTGGACGCGTTGCGCGGATCGAGCCCGGGGGGCAACCCGATGCCGTCGTCTGCAACAGACAGCGTGAGGCGGCCGTCGGCGGCGGTCAGTCGAACCTCCACCAAGCCGCTCGGCGAGCCGACGAACGCGTGTTTGAGCGCGTTACTGACCAGCTCGTTCAGCATCAGCCCCAACGGGATCGCCGCGTCGACACCGATGTGCACATCACCCATGTCGAGCGAAAGCTTGATGCCGTTTGCGGCGGCCGAGTGCGTTTGCGCCAACTCGGCGACGAGTGCTTCGGCGTATTCGCCGAACGCGATGTGCGAGAGCTTCTCCGAGCGATAGAGCTTTTCGTGCACGAGCGCGATCGCTTGCACGCGGTTTTGACTCTCGAGCAATCGCTGCCGAATGCCGGGGTCGAGCAGCTGCATCGCTTGCAAGCTGAGTAAGCTGGAGATGACTTGAAGGTTGTTTTTGACGCGGTGATGCACTTCCTTCAGCAGCACGTCTTTTTCGAGCAGCGACGCGCGTAGCTCGCGCTCCGCCGCTTTGAACGCTGTCGTATCGAACAGCGACAGTACGACGCGCTTCCAGGTTTCTTCCGACCCCGGCATCAAGCTGAGCCGCACGTCGATCTCGCGCCGCTCACCATTCAGCGTGCGTGTCCAAGTCTCAGCGGCAAACTTGCGACCTTGTCCCGACCACAAGAAACACAGGCCCTCGAGCAATACGGCGTAGCCTTCGGGCTCGAACACGGGGCGAAGGCTTTTCAATAGTTCAGCGCGTGAGTCGGCGCGAAACAGCGCGAGCGCTGCCTCGTTCACGTTCAAGATACGCGCGTTCTCCGCCGCAAACTGGGCGAGCTCGGGGCACGCGCGCAAGTGTGCGACGACGTCGATGCCTTGCTGTGCGAATCCGTCCAAGTCGCTGCGGACCAGGGAAAAGTCAGTTTCCCAAAGTGCGATCGGCGAGTCGTTGAACAAGTGGCGATAGCGCGCCTCGTTTTCGAGGAGCGCCACGTCTACCGCGTGCCGTGCGGTGATGTCTTGCATCACGACGACGGTGGCAGGCGCGCCTTCGAACTCGAGAGGAAACCCCGTTCCTTCGAGGTACGCGATGCTGCCGTCGCGGCGTAACGACCGCACTTCGGCCGGCGCGCTCGGCTTGCCATGCCCGAGGCGGCGCATGCGCTCGACCACCTCGTTGCGTGCAGCTGGGTCGACCGTTTCGAGCACCGGCCGGCCGAGCAACTCCTCGGCACGCTCGTAGCCGAGTGCACTCAAAAACGCGTTGTTTACGTAGACGAACTTCCCTTGCTGGTGGACGAAGATGCCGACCGGCGCCCGTTCGACGAGCGCCCGAAACTCGCGCGGTGCATCCGCTGCGATCTGCTGCAGGTCGCGGGCGAGCTCGTTCATCACGAGCAGCGCGCCCAGCACGCGTCCGCCGCCTGGCGCGAGCACGGGTTGCGCTCGATACCGCACCACGCGTTCACTTCCATCCGGCGAGACGATGCGCGCGCGGCCTCGCTGGACGCGGCCGTCCGCGAGCACGGGAGCAGTCGGCTCGGCGAGCGTGTCGCGCGTGCTCGGCTCCAACAATCGCAGTGCGTCCGACACCGCGACACCGCGCAGCTCGTCCGCCGATTTTCCGAGCCAACCCGCGACGATGGGATTCAGCTCGAGGATTGTCCCGCCGGGCTCGACAGCGATGACCGCGTCTTCGATCGCGTCCAGCGCCGACTCGATCCACCGCTCACCATCGCGCCAGCGAGCTTCGGCCTTGCGCTTGTGCAGCGAGATCTCGATCGCGCTGCGCAGCTCGGCCGGGCGAACCGGCTTTTGCAGATACCCGGACGGCTCGGTCGCGGTCGCGCGCGCGATCGTTTCGGGATCCGCATTTGCAGTCAGGTACACGACCACACTCGCAAAGCGATCCCGCAACATGCGCGCGGTCGCGATGCCGTCGAGCTCCCCTTTGATCCTTATGTCCATCAGCACGACGGCAGGACACTTCTCCGCAGCACGTGCCAACGCTTCTTCGCAACTTGCTGCGATTGCGAATGCGTCGTAGCCAAAACCGAGCAATGTACGTTGCAGATCGCGCGCGACGATCCGTTCGTCTTCCACGATCAGTACCGGCGCCCCGCTGTCAGCCATCGGTCCCGTAAGCTCCCCTGTGTTACCAAAACTCGTGAAGCGGTGCGATGTACGCACTCGATCACGGATGTATGGATCGGTGGTGATCTTCTTAGATCTGCGTCCGTCGCAGCAGATCGGATGTGTCTTCAAACACTATAACAGCGCGTCGTCATTCTTGTTCTTATGCCAGTAGCCGGTTATCCAATGGTGTATGGCCAATTCTGTCTCGGATTCGGATCCAGCACATTTGCGCAGCCAGGTTTCGTTCTTTCGAAACAAGCAAGGCGATGGCGCAAACGTGCAGAAGCCGATCCTGGTGATGGAAGAAGTCTACAAGTACTTTCGTCGCGATGTACCGACATTGCGAAACATCAACTTGGTGATCGAGCGCGGCGAGTTCGTATTCGTGACCGGGCCCTCCGGCTCGGGTAAGAGCACACTCTTACAACTGATCTACCGACAGCACACTGTCGACACAGGTCGCATTCTATTCAGCGGCCGAGATGTGTCACGTCTGACAGAACATTCGATCCCCTTCTTGCGCCGTAACCTCGGGATCGTGTTCCAAGACTTCAAGGTCGTTCCGCACTGGACCGTCTACGAGAACACCGCGATCTCACTCGAGATCCTCGGCACGAGCCCGCGGCTGGTGCGAACGCGCGTCGCGACCACGCTCGAGCGCGTCGGCTTGGCCGGCCGTGGCAATGAACGCACCGAGAACCTCTCGGGTGGCGAACAACAACGCGTCGCGATCGCACGCGCGATCGTGACCGAACCGGCGCTGCTCCTCGCGGACGAGCCGACAGGTAACCTCGATCCACAGCTCGCGATCGACATCCTCACGTTGTTCGAAGAGATCCACGCCGCCGGCACGACCGTCGTGTTTGCGACACACGACCACTCGCTGCTCCAGAGCGCACCGCACCGGCTCGTCGTGCTCGACGAAGGCCGCGTGATCGAAGCCAGCCACGGTTTGCGTGCCTGGGCCGCACGGAGTCAGCCGACGCGAACGGCTGCAGGGAGTTGAGAATGGGCATCAGGGTGGTGTTCTCCCGAGCCAAGCGCGGTTTTCGCGACGATTTCTCGCTTCACATCGTCGCGATCGCGAGCTTGGTCGTGGCGTTTCTCTGCCTCGGCACCGCGCTGCTCAGCGTCGAGAACCTGACTCGAATCGCTGATCGCTGGGGCCAGAGCCAGCACCTGACGATCTACCTTCACGACGAAGCGAAGGAAGGCGACGTCTCGCAACTACGGCTCGTCCTCGAGAGCCTGCCCGAGATTCGCCGCGTCGATCACATCACCTCGCAAGCGGCGCGCAAGCTGTTTGCCGAGCAGACGCACATGACCGACGGCATGGCGGATTTACCGGCCGACGCGTTTCCCGCGTCGCTCGAGGTCGAGCTGAAGCCCGAGGCTGAACAAGGCCGCATCGACAAAATCAGCGAGCGCTTGCGGCGCTTCTCCTCGGTCGAAGACCTCGAAAACTATCGTTCGTTCCTCGGCCAGTTTCGCGGACTGCTCGATACCGGACGATCGGCGGCACTGCTCTTGTCGCTGCTGGTCATCGTGTGCGTCGTCGCGGTCATCGGCAACACGATCCGGCTCGCGGTCGCGGGTCGCCGCCGGGAGATCGAAGTCCTCAAGCTGTGCGGCGCGACCGACTCGTTCGTGCGTAGCCCGTTCGTGCTCGAAGGCGTGATTCAAGCCGTGAGCGCTGCCGTGATCGCAGTCGTGCTGCTGCTCGTCGGCTACCTCGTCGCACACCAACACGTCGAAGCCGCGATTAGCTCGTTCACCGGTGTGGGCATGGTGTTTCTTTCACCCTGGACCGTCGCGACGATCATCGTCGCGGCCGGTGTCGTGGGCGCGGTCGGTAGCGCGTGGTCGCTCCGCCGTTATCTGCAGGTCTGATCATGATCGCTCACTCCCGCATCGCTGCTTGGTTTTCGGTGACCCTCCTCGGCGGGCTGATCGCGCAGCCTTCCGCGCACGGGGAGAGTCGCGCGCTACGCGGCATCGCGGCGGATGTCGCGGCCGGACGCTTGCTCGACGACTCCGAGACGCAAGACACGCGCAACGACGAAGCCGACGCCGAGCTCGCCACGCTCGCGACGCAGCAGCAGCAAGCATCCCAAACGCTGAAGACGCGGGTGCGAGCGCTCTATCGGATCACGCGGGCGGGCATGGCGCCGGTCGCAGGTGGGTTCGATGCGGTCAGGCTTCATGTCGCGCGGATTCGCCGCATGACGCTACTCGTGAAGAGCGACCTGCACACGCTGCAAGCGCTCGAGACGCGAACGAAGAGCATCAAGACGCGCATGCTGAAGCAAGCGACTGCGCGCGCGAGGTCTGCGGCGGAGCTACTCGCACCGCACCCGATGACCATGACCGGGCGTGTTGCGGCGAGCGCGGCGCGCCCCGGCGGTGAAGAGGCGATGCCTTCGCCGAGCGGCGGATTTTATGGACTGCGTTTGTCGGACACGACGGACAGCACCGGCTTCGGATCGAAACAAGGCCGGCTCGCGACGCCGGTCGCGGGCGAGTTCCGGGTCGTCGATGCGCGCCGCTCCGAGAGCGACGGCAGCGGGATCGAGTTTCAAGCACCCGCTGGCACGTCCGTGCGTGCGGTCGCAGCCGGTCGCGTCGCGTTTTCGGACCGGTACGGCAGCTACGGGCGGCTGGTCATCCTCGATCACGGCGACGGCTACTACACCGCGTACGGCGGGCTCGGCAGCGTCGAAGTGCGCGTGGGCGACGAGCTCTCCGGATTCGCACGGATGGGCTCGATTGCAGCTGCGAGCGGCGGCGGTTCAGCGCTCTACTTCGAGGTCCGCAAGGGCACGAAAACGATGCCACCGCGGCAGTGGCTCGGGCTCTGAGCGCCCGGCTGATCCTACGCCATCGCTATGGCGCAGTGATGTCGATCTCGAACGTGTAGAACCCAGTGTTCGTGCCGCCAAAACCGTCGACGATGAAGTAGTACACGCCGCTGGGCAAAAAGTCGTCGAGCACCGCAGTCGTCGTTCCCGGCGGCGGGTCGTTGCACTTATCGGACGGGACGCCCATGCAGACGTCCGCGGTCGTGCGTTGATCGGTGATGCGGTGGAGCACGGCATCGAAGCCCGAGTCCAGCCGTGCCGTGACGTGCCTTCGATCATTCAGCTGTAGCTTGAATACCGCATCGTTCGAGGCGACGTTGACGCCGCACGCATCGGAATAGTTGGGGAGCAACGTGCGCGTGTCGCCGGTGTACGTACCTCCGCTGCCGAAGATCTCGAACGCGGTCGCACACGTGTCGTTGCCCGTCACCGGAGTCGTCGGCGTCGGCTCGAACGTCGTGACTTGCAGCGTGACCGATTGCGCGTCCGGCGAATCGACGATCACGAAGTAGTCACCAGGATCGACGTTGTGCACGCGCAACTCGAGCGGCGCTGCCCTGCTGCAGGCGCGCTCGGTGCCGACGTCGCCGCAGGTCTTCTGCAGCGCCGCGAACACCGTGTCGTTCTCAGCGTCGGCGTTGATCAAGACGTCGCGCGGCACGTCGAGGTGCAGCGAGAAGACCGCATCGGGCCCGCTGCTCTCGCAGCTGCTGCGAACCTCCGCCTGTTTGTCACCGATCGAAACGAGCACCGGCGTCCCGATCGTGAGCGGAATCGGCAACTGACAACTGTCGCCCGGCGGAATTGGCGTCGGATCCAAAAACGCGACTTCGAGCGCGTAGCTCAGCTCGCGCGACGACGGCCCTTCGAGCACGATCACGTACGAGCCCGGCGGCAGCTGATGCAAGCGCGTCAGCGCGGGTTCGGCCGATCGGCAGCCGCGAACCATGCTCGTGTCGTCGCACGTATCGCGCACTCCGATCGTCAGCATGCCGCTCTCGTCGCTCACTGCCGAGATCTCGACGTCGCTCTCTTTGTCGAGCGTGAACTTGTAATACACGTCGGGCTGCTTCTTCGTGCCGCACACACTCATCGTCTCGTCGCCGACGTCCACGAAGTCGCCCTCGAAACGCCCGCCATTGCTCACGTCGATCGCGTCTTCGCACAGCGCGTTGGTAGGCGCAGGAGTCGCCGCCGAGACCTCGAGCGACAGCCACACCGATGCAGCTTGCGAGCTGCTCGCGATCACGAAGTAGCGACCGGCTGGCAACGCGCGCTGGCGCAAGTCCGCAGGGAAGCTCTTCGCGCACTTCACTTCGGTCGACATCGCGCCGCACTGCCGTTGCAGCGTCAGCGTTGCGATCTCGTCCTCGCCGTTGAGCTGGATGCCGCGCGCTACGAGCTTGATGTCGCTCGGCTCTGCGATCTCGAACGTGAACACTGCGTCCTGCCCGGGGGCCCGCGTCATCCCGTCCTCATCGACGTAGCAGCTCGAAGAGTAGTCCGCGACTGCGCCGAGCAGCGAGACTTCGAACGTGCCGCCTCCGCTAATGTCGAGCGCGTCATTGCACGTGTCGTGTGCGGGCTGACCGCAGGTCGTCTCGTCGACTTGATTGTCGCAGTCGTTGTCGATGGCGTCGCCGCAGATCTCCGCGCGCTGCGAGCCGCGCGTTTCGTCGAAGTCGTCGCAATCGGTGCCGCCGGGGCAGTGCAGATCGGCCTCGCCGTCGTGATCGAAGTCGCGCGGATCGTGGAGACACGACTTCCGCGCGTCGCTGCACGAGTCGATCGTGCAAGGATCCATGTCATCGCAGGTGGGCACGACTCCAGGGATGCAACCCTTGAACGCGTCACAGACCTCGACCCCGTTGCAGAACACGTCGTCCGAGCAGCGCGTGTAGTCAGTGGTGGACGAACAGTACCCCTGCGACAAGCAGATATCGCGCGTACAGTCGACTCCGTCGTCGCAGTCGGAGTCGGACGAGCACGCGATCGACCCGTCGGGAATATCGACGCCGGCGTCATCCGCATTTAGATCGACCGGACGCTTCGGGAGCGGACCGAGCACGATGATGCTGGGAGCATCACTACACGCGCCTGCCGCACCGATGAGCGACAAAGCAACGACCGAGACCAGCGTCAGGCGCAACACCGGGCCATTATTGCAAGGGTGGCAGGTTTTGCCACCGCCGCGCGCAACGTACACTCCAAGGTCGGTGCCGCAGTGGGGGCACCCGACTCGAAAATGGACAACGCCCCCTCTCCACTGCCCGTTCCGCTCGAGCGCTTACCCGCGTCGATTCAACGCTTCTGCAACCCGTCAGGACCCGCACCAGCGCGCCTGATGGCGGCGAGAGGCCTCGTCCCAGTCAAGGGCAACGATCAGGTCATGCTGCTCGCTCAGCTCGCTTGCGACAACGACGAGCCGGTGCGCACTGCGGCTCTCGAGTCACTCACGAAGTTGCCCGA
>DASRXR010000707.1:0-16617 GCA_035687405.1 Polyangiales bacterium | reverse complement strand
CACTGTCTCCGACCACGGCTTGAACGCGAGCACGTTCGCCGCGCGCTGCGTCATCAGTACCGCGACTGACAGCGTCAGCGCAGTCGTCGCTGCGATCGGCTCGCTCAAAGGCCCACTTCACGGCGGCGCACCTGGCGCCGTCCTCGAAATGCTCGACGCGATCGGCACACCCGAACGCGCTGAAGCCTGGCTGTCGGCCGCTCTCGATCGCGGAGAGCGCATCATGGGCATGGGCCACCGCATCTACCGCGTGCGCGATCCACGTGCCGATGTCCTCGAAGCCGCGATCAAACGCCTCACTCGCCAACTCGGCGGAAGCGACCGACTCGAGCTCGCGCGCAGCGTCGAATCGACCGCCGCACGCCTACTCGACGAACGCCATCCCGGTCGCGCACTGCGCGCAAACGTGGAGTTCAACACGGCCGTGCTGCTCGATGCGATCGGACTCGATCGCACCCTCTTCACAGCCACGTTCGCGGTCAGCCGCGTCGCCGGATGGCTCGGTCACATCGATGAACAACGACGGACCGGCAAGCTGATCCGGCCGCGGGCCCTGTACACGGGCCCGCTACCAGTCGCGTGATTCAGCTCGCGCTCTTCAGAGCCGCGTCGATCTCCTTGGCGATCTCCGCGGTGTCAGTCGGATTCCCGACGCGCGCACCGTTCAAGAACATCGTCGGCGTGCCGTCTACCGCGACCTCTTCGCCGAGCTTCTGCTCCGCATCCACCGCCGGCGCGTACGTCTTGTCGTCGAGCGCCTTCTTGAACGCGTTCATGTCGAGACCGATCTCTTTCGCGTAACCCTCGAGCGCCGGACGCTCGAGCTTCGACTGGTTCGCGAACATCTTGTCGTGAAGCTCCCAGAACTTGCCTTGCGCATGCGCTGCGAGCGAAGCCTGCGCCGAGATGTTCGCGTTCTGGTGGAACGAGAGCGGGAACTGACGGAACACGAAGTGCACCTTGTCACCGTACTTCGCCTTCAAGTCGTGCAGCGCAGTCGCCGCGCGCGAGCAGTACGGGCACTGGAAGTCGGAGAACTCGACGAGCGTGACCTTCGCATCTTTCGGGCCGAACGAAGGCGCATTGCCCTCGGTGAGCTTGGCGAGCTTGTCGGCGCTGAGCGGCTTGTTCTTGTCTTCCTGCTTCTTGAGATCCGCCAGCACCTCGCCGTAGCGGCTGAGCATCATCTCGCAGCGTTCCGGTGGGAACGTCTTCGTGTGCGTCTTCACCATCTCGCACGTCTTCGTCGTGGGACCGATGTCGTTGCAGAGCTTCGTCTGCAACTCGTCGCACTTCTTCTTTTTCTCACCGAGCGCCGCGACCGACTGCTTGATGTTCTTCAAGGCGACGGCGCAAGTCTCGGGCGTCAACAACTCGACCGTGCTCTTCACGCCGACACACGTGCTCGATTGATCACCAGACTCTTTACAGATCTGCGTGGAGAACTCCTCACAGGCTTTCGGCGAAGCAGCCGGAGCCGCCTCTTGTTTTTGCAGCTTGTTGCAGCCGAGTGCGCCCAAGAGCAACGCGCTGGTCAGCGCGGCCGCTCCCCAACGAAGCGAGATCTGTCCCTGGTTCACGAGCTTGTCCTTTTGCAGCGTGCGACCCCGGGGCCGCGGTTGGCTGGCTGTGTAGCAGCCAATCTGAGGTCGGGAAAGGGGACAGAATTCAGCCCCGCAAGCCCCCAAGAACACTCAATTCAGCTTACAAAGTGTGACCTTCGTAGCCTCGAATTCGGCCCGTTCCTGTTCGGCCTGCACCACAAATGCCTCGATCGACGGCTGCGCCGCAATCGCCGCATCAATGCGCGGATCGGTGCCCTTTCGGTAGGCGCCGAGCAGGACCATCTCGCGCTGCTCTTCGTAAAGCGCGAGATGCTCGCGTGCCTTGGCCGCCGCGATCCGATGCTCCGGACTCACGAGCCGCGGCATGAGGCGCGACAAGCTCTGGGGTACGTCGATCGCGGGAAAACGCCCGCGCGATGCGAGCTTGCGACTCAACACCACGTGGCCGTCGAGTAAGCCCTTGAGCTCATCGCTGATCGGCTCGTCGTGATCGTCGGCTTCGACGAGGACCGTGTAGAACGCGGTGATCGAACCGCGCTCCGCCGTACCTGCGCGCTCGATCAACATCGGCAAGCGCGCGAACACGCTCGTCGGGAAGCCGCGGCGCACCGGCGTCTCACCGGTCGCCAAGCCCACTTCGCGCGCGGCGCGAGCAAAGCGCGTCAAGCTATCGACGAGCAGCAGCACGCGCTTGCCTTCGTCGCGAAAGCTTTCGGCGATGGTCGTCGCAACCGAGACGCACTTCATCCGAACCATCGCCGGCGCGTCGCTCGTTGCGCACACGACCACGCTGCGTGCACGACCCGACTCGCCGAGATGATCTTCCAAGAAGTCTTGCAGCTCACGACCGCGCTCGCCGATCAAGCACAGGACCACCGCATCCGCCGTCGTGCCCTGGGCGATCTGTCCGAGTAACGTGCTCTTGCCCACACCCGCAGCCGCAAACAAGCCCATGCGTTGGCCCTCACCCACGGTCGTGAACGCATCGAGCGCACGCACGCCGAGCGGCAACACGCGCTCGATCCGCCGGCGAGACATCGGCGTGGGCCCGAGTCGATCGACGATTCGACGCGTGCCGTCGACCGCGGGCCCGCCGTCGATCGGATTGCCGAGGCCGTCGAGCACGCGGCCGAGCAAGCCCAGCCCGACCTTCACCGCGAACGGCTTGCGGACCGCGACTACGACGTCGTCAGGCCCGAGGCCCTCCGCCGCTCCGAGCGGCAAGACCTTCACGCCCTTGTCGTCGAATCCGACGATCTCGCCGAGCAATGGTACCGGCGCACGCGAGCGCTGAATCTCGACGAGTTCGCCGACGCGCGCGTCCGGCAGATCGATCGAAAGCACCGACCCGAGAACTCCGCGCAAGCGCCCAGTCACGCGCACGCCGTCGGTCTGGCTCAAGTTGCGCGCCACTTCATCGAGATCGATGCTCACCGGCTAACCCCCGTTCGCCGTCCACACACTGTCAGTCGAAGAGGCCTTTCAGCTTGTCCAAGAAGGTCTGCTGCTGCGGATAGGTATCCTCACCCATCTCTTGCGCGAGCTGCTCGAGGAGCTCGCGCTGCCGCACCGTGAGCTTCGCCGGCACCTCGACGATGATCTTCACGAGCTCGTCGCCCTTGCCGTAGCCACCGAAGACGGGCAGCCCTTTACCCCGCAGCCGAAACACGCGCCCCGACTGCGTGCCGGGCGGTAAGCGCATCTTCACGCGCCCTTCGAGCGTCGGCACATCCAGGTTCGCGCCGAGCGCAGCCTGCGGAAAGCTGACCGGGACGTCGCACAGCACGTCGGCGCCCTCCCGCTTGAACAGCGGATGCTCCGCGACGGTGACGTGAACGTGCAAATCCCCGGCGCCTGCCGGCGTCTCTTCACCCATGCCACTGATCGTACGCACCGCGCCGTCCTCGACACCCGCCGGGATTTTCACACGCAGTTGCTGCTGCTTCGGTTTGCTCCCGACGCCGCGACAGACCGTGCAGCGAACCTCGGAGCGAACGCCCGTACCTTCGCAGGAAACGCACGGCCGCGAGGTTGCGAAGAAACCGCGCTGTACGCGAACTTCGCCGCGGCCGCGACAAGCGGGGCATTCCGGCGCGGTCGCACCGGGCTCGAAGCGGGCACCCTGGCAGTGGTCGCACAGCTCGTCGCGCGCGTACTCGATGACTCGATCCGCGCCGAGTGCCGCTTCTTCGAAGGAAATCTCGAGGTTGTAGCGGAGGTCCTTCGGCGAGCGAGACGCACCGCCGCGACGTCCGAACATGTCGTCGAGGAAGCCCTCGAGCATCTCGCCGATCGCGCTGAAATCCGAGGGATCGAAGCCCGTACCGCCGCGCGAGGGATCGAACGCCGCGTGCCCGAATTGGTCGTACCGGCGGCGCTTATCGGCATCGCTGAGCACCGCGTACGCTTCGCTGACGCGCTTGAAGTGCTCCTCGGCGAGCTTGTCGCCTGGGTTCTTGTCCGGGTGAAACTTGATTGCGAGTTGTTTGTAGGCGCGTTTGAGCTCATCGCCGCTCGCGCCTCGTGCCACGCCCAACAACTCGTAGTAGTCGCGCTTCTCTGCGCTCACCATAGCTCCTGCCTGATGGGTCGAACCCAGTGCTGCCGAAGACTCCGGCAGACGGGTCTACTACAACCCCGCGCGGGTGTCTCGACCAGCCGCTCTCGATCGGCTAGACGAGCCACGACGCAGTCCGAATCCAGTCCCGCTGCGGAAACACGCATGGCCGAAGCATGGGAAATCGTCGTGGCGGCAGAGCTCGAAGGCGAGCGCATCGACCGCTTTCTCCGTCACGCTGGCCGCGCCGGTAGCCGGAAAGCACTGACCGAACAGCTCGAAGCGGGCGTGATTCGCGTGAACGGCGCACGCATCAAAAAGGGCCACCGGCTACGCTCGGGCGACGTCGTGAGCGGACCCGCATTGCAGACCGGTGGTGCGCTTCCGGATCCCGAGATCCCGCTCGATCTACTGTATGAAGACGCCGCGCTGGTGGTGGTGAACAAAGCGGCCGGGATGCCGAGCCATCCGATTCGAGCCGGCGAACGCGGAACGCTCGCATCGGCCCTGGTCGCTCGATTTCCGGAGATGGCGGGCATTGGCTATCGACCGCTCGAGCCCGGGATCTTACATCGGCTCGACACGCAGACCTCCGGCGTGCTGCTCGCCGCGCGCACTGCGCGTGCGTTTCGCGAGTTGTCACTGGCACACAAGCGCGGCGAGCTCGACAAGCGCTACCTCGCGCTCTGCAGTGGACAGCTGCAGGCGCCACAACGCGTCGAGGCCTATCTCGCTGCAGACCGTAAGCGGGTTCGCGTGAGCGATGAGATGATCGAAGGCAGTAAGCCGATCGAGACCGACATCGTGAGCGCGAAGTCGTACGGCGAGATGTCACTCGTCGAAGTGCGCGTGCCGTTTGCGTCGCGACACCAAGTGCGCGCGCAGCTCGCAGCGCTCGGGCATCCGATCGCGGGCGATACGCTGTACGGCGGCGTCGAGTTGCCGGGCCTGACGCGGCACTTCTTGCACGCGAGCGAAATCGAGTTCCCGCATCCGGCGGGGCGAGAACGGGTTCACGTAAAGGCTGAGCTCCCCGCCGATCTGCAAGCCGCGCTCGAGACCGCGCGCCAGAAAAAATAAGGCGTCAACTGCGCAGGGCTGTCCCGACTGCGACTGCGGTGCGCTCCATGGCTTGACGGCACACTCGGGAGATCGGACCCATGTGCGCGAAGCCGTGAAGGAGCCCCGGCTCGCGCCACGCGACGACTCGGTTGCCGGCCTTCTCGAGCGCCTTTGCGTACGCTTCGCCCTCGTCGCGCAGCGGATCGAAGCCACACGTGACGACGATCGCAGGACACAAACCCGAGAAGTCTGCAGCTTGGAGCGGCGCCAAGCCTGGATCGGCTTGGCCATCCTTGCCGAGCGTATACGCTTGGTCGAACCATGCGATGTCTTCGGTCGTCAGAAGAAATCCACGCCCGAACAACTGCCGCGATGCCCACTCGCTGCCGCCGATGTCCACGGTCGGATAGAGCAACAGCTGCAACGCCGGCGGGCGGTCACCGCGCGTGCGTTGCGCGACCACTGCCGACAGCTGCCCGCCGGCGCTGTCGCCGCCCATGGCGATCACGTTTGGATCGGCGCCGAGCGCAGGCGCTTCGTTTTGCGCGAAACGTAGCGCGGCGACCGCGTCGTCGACGGCCGCGGGATAGGGATTCTCCGGCGCCAAGCGATAGTCGACCGACAGCACGTGCAAGCGCGCAGTTTTGCAGAGCACCCGGCAGGGATAGTCGTGCGTTTCGAGCCCGCCGAGCGCGAACCCGCCGCCGTGCAGAAACACCAACAGCGGTTCGGGGCGAGAACTCTCGGGCGCGTAGTGCCACGCCCGCATCGGCCCAGCCGGGCCGGGGATCGTGAGCTCGCGCACGGCGCTGACTTCCGGAATCGTGCGCGCGAAGCGAGTCGTATTGCGGAACATGCGCCTGCGAGCGACGTCGACGAGCTCGTGACTCAACGACCGCTTGAGCCCGACTTGCCGCTCCAGCGACAACAGCAACTGCATGTTTGGATGCAGCCTCTCACCCTCGATGACGACGGATGGCCGCCCCGACAACAAGACTTGGACGCTCGGGGGCAAGCCGAACAGCACTCGAGCCGCAGCCAGCTCGGTCGTTTCAATCCACTTCGGTCGCACGGCGGCGCAACATGCCCTGCTCACCCCGCTGCGACAAGCGGCGTGCGGCCCGGGCTGGTTGCGCGTTCAGCCAATCAGCGGCACATCACGCGGGCGGCCCTGCCAGAACGCGCACTGTTCGCAGGCGGCACCTTCCGCATAGTCGATGCCTTCTTCGTGCGGGCAGCCGTAGATGCCATCCGTCATCACCACGGATTTCACCTTATGCACGCCTAAGAACTCGAGCACTTGCCCCATCGTCGCCGCGTCTTCACGCAGATCCGGATCACCGCGCCACGTGCGCGTCTCGGTCACGCCATCGCTCGGGTTCGGACTGATCCCTACGACGACTTTGCTCGCGCTTTGGTCGTCGGGACCGTAGAACGCGACGGTTCCCACGGGATCACCGCGATTTCCCTTGCGAGCTTTGTCTGCGATACGACTGAGGAGCGTCTGCGCGCGCGTCGGCATCGATGATTAAAGTCTAAGCTTCTCGCGGCCGCTTGGGGAGGTTTCTGCGGTAAACCCACGCTCCCTTGCACTAGTGCCGAACGGCCCACTTGGTAGCCAAGCCTGCGCCCTATACCATCACCGGTGAGGAGCGAGGACAAAGCGACGATGCTTCAAAGCTTTCCACTGCTGGCGCTGAGTCTGCTCATTTACGCCGCATTCACGTTTTTGTCCGGCGGAAACCCGCAGCCTTGGTACGACGCGCCGTCTGTGAACATCCCGATGAACTCGGGGGACATCTGGCACCTCACGATGGGCCACCTGTTCATCGGCTTCTCGTTCGTGATGTTGTTCGTCGAGCTCTTGCGCTCCACCCGGAGCGGGCGCGCGTCGGTCATGAACCACGGGCTGTCGGTGCTCGTGTTCATCGGCGCACTTTTGATGTTCACCACCGTGAAGGGTTACGGCAACTCGATCTTCTTTTTGTTCGTGGCGATGACGTTCACCGACTTCATGGTCGGCTTCATCATCACGACTGCAACTTCGCGCCGCGACATCGCAATCGGCCGCACCAGCGAGTGACGCTAGTAATTTCGGGTGATCACAACCGCAAGCGCGGCGCGGGCTCGGCTTCTTCGATGCCAGTCGGCGCACCCATCCGCACTTCTCGCAGCATCCGCGCGCGCGGTGCGAGCACGGCGTCGCGCCCGTCCTTGAACGACTGTTCTCGCACGAGCACGAGGTACGCCTTGTCCAAGAGCAGCGCGCGCGAAGCTGAGGGTAGGAGCAACTGCGTGACGTCACCGGCGAGCGCTTCGAACGCCGCTGGCAGCGGCAGGCCGGCCGCGTCGAAGAAGCGCGCGCGCACTTCGTCGTTACTGCGGTAGCCGTCGCCTTCTGGGTTCAGGTTCAAGTACGTCGCGTATTCGGGCTCGCCGTCCGCACGCAGCGGATCCGGCACTCGCGAATCTCGGCCCCAGCTCGGCGCGTGCCATCCGAACGCCGGTCCGCTTTGCAGCTTGCGCGGAAATGCGAAAGCGCTGTCTTCAGTGGCTGAAAGCCCCCCATGGCAGCCCATGCAGGCCAGGGTCTCCTCGTGCGTCTGCGGCCGCAGCTCGCCGCGCGCGTCTTCGATGAAGCCCTGGTACACCCAGCCGATCGCGTTGTGCAGCCCGCGCTCGGCGTCGCCCAAGAACAGCTCGGGCCGATCCGGGTTGAGCGCAGCTTCCTTCGCTTCACGCTGCGCGCGATCATTCAGCTCCGCGTAGCTGACCCAACGCGACTTGCGCGCGTACCGCAGCTCTTTCATGCGCGGCGCAGCGTGAACCGAGCCGTCTGTATCCACCGCGAGGTAGCGCACGCTGTGGAGAAACTCCGTGCCCGCGGGAAACAACCCGGGCGCCATCGGGAACTTGCCGCGTGCGGCGCCGACCCAGCCCATCGAGCTCGGATCGCGCGGCCGATACGCGTAGCGCACCACCTGTGCTTCACCGAGCTGCCCATCGCGATCCAGATCGACGCCGATCGCGCGCTCATCGGTCGCAGCGATCGCCACGTCGGCGCGCCGGATCAACGCTTCGACGATCGCCAAGTTGATCACGTAGAGCGCGTCGCTCTCACGACCGTGTACGTCCGTGCGATAGACCGCCGGCAATCGGATGAGCACGTCATCGAACGAACCGTTCGACGGCATGAACGCGCCCGGCAGCGGGTAATACGCAAACGCGCGATAACCCGTCGGCGTACCGTCCGGCGCACGATCGAAGCCTTGCCGATCGAACTGGTAGTACGCGTCGGGCGAGTAGCCGCTCCACTCGCCATCGCCGTCGATGTCCCACGCCGCCGGCAGATCCACGAGCCGCGCCGCGAGGGCGTTCGAGCCTCCGGCCGCGACGTAGTTGTCTTCGTTGACGTACTTGCGCATCTCGGCATCGCTGATGCGCGCGATCGCGGGCCGCAAGTCGCGAAACACGTTCTTCCAAACGTTGCGGGGCTGAAGCCCTGCATGCGCCTGCGGAAACTCGTACGACAGCTGAAGCTCGGGCTGACTCGCGAGGTTCGGCTCGGTCGCTTCGGCGTGGCAAACGTAACAAGGATTCTGCACGTGCCGCGAGGGCCCATCCGCAACTTGCGTGAAGCACTGCGGCGGAATGTAGGCGAAGCGATTGCCGATCACCGCCTGTTTGGACAGCTTGCGTTCGACGCGCGCTCCGACGCTGGTCGCTGCAAGCGTAACCGTGTCACGTGTCTTGGCCGGGAGATCGCGCGAGCCATCGCACGCGCAGATCCACCCGGCCAACAAGGCAATCGTCAAGGAAGTCAGGCTGAGCAAAAAATTCATTCAACTCACGCACAGCAATGACTAGTCGCGGTCGTAGTCGCGACCGTTACGCGGCGTCGGTAGCGGCCCGATCACACCGAAATACGAGTGCTTCTCGGCAGGATCGGTCAGCTTGTCAGTGTCGCTCTCGCCGTACGGGTGCTGGACCACACCGACGATGTACGAGGAGTCCGCGAAGTCCGGGTAGTAATACACGGAGGTGGTCTCTGCGCCGTACGGCGTCGTCATGATCCGGGTGAGCTCCTTCTCGCGAAGGTCGTACGACCACACCGCATCGTTCTGATGCCCGTCGGTCGAGTCTTCACCGATGATCAAGGTGCGGCGACCCGTGATGAACGTGAGGTTGTCGGGGTTCGCGATGCCGTCGATGTCACACGTGCTGTTCACGAACGGGCTGTCTTCGGCGTAGGCAGGCAACGACTGCGCGTCGATCGACATCGGGTCGGCGACCTGTGTCATGCGACCCGCGACGACGCCTTCCGCGCTCTTGATCACGTATTCGCTGTCGATCCCGTCGACGATGCCGACGTCGTAACCATAGACCGCACCGCACACGTTGAACTTGAGCTTGATGTCGTTCGCAAGACCAACGTCGTAGCTCTGCTCGTCCGCGCCGTTCTTCTTGTGGTCTTCCATCCCGTACTGCACTTCGCTGTACGCGACGTAGAGCCTGCCGCCCTCGGCGTCGAAGGTGATGCCTTCTTCCTTGCGGAACTCGGTCGTCGCTCCGACGTAGCTCGCGTAGCGACGCGTCTCGAGGAACGCAGCCGCCTGCTCTTTGCCTGGCTTGAGCGCAAGGCACTCGAGACCGACGCCGTTCGCGTTCGCCGACTTGTAGCCATCGGGGCAGGTGAGCTCCGCGCTCGGTGCGACCGAATCGAAGATGTCAGCGAACGTCACGCCGGTCGCGATCAACGCTTCGATCTCCGAGTCCTTCGCGTGACCGAGCTTCAAGAACCCAATGTCCGCGGTCCCGAGCGCGCTTTCACCCGGCTCACTCGTCTGATTCCACTTCGCCGCGTAGAGCGTGCCACCGCTGAGGTCGCCGGCGGTGTCGGCCACGTACAAGTACAAGCCGACGTTCGTGCCGTCGTCGCTCTCGTAGACGGTCTTGTTGTCGGGCATCACGTACGACAGCTCGTGCGCAAACCGGCCCATGCTGTAGTGCTTCGCGACCTTGTAATCGCCTGCAGCGCTCGTCACCGCGACTTCGACCGGGTACCCGTAGAAGTACGGATTGGGCTTCGTCGGATCGCCGCCCTGAACACTGCCGCCGCCGAAAAACGTCGCCATCGTCGCAGCGGAGGTCGCGCCCTTCTTCGCATCGGGCTCGTACTCTTCGCTGCCGAGGTGGGTCTTCCACGGCGTGGTCATGCCCGCGCACGGGTTCCAAATCCCGTGGATCTTCGAGAGATCGAGCGGCTTCGTGCGGAGCGGCGTGAGCTTGCCGGTCTCGGCCTCACGCGAAAGCTCGGTCAGGTACATCGCACCCGGCTGGCTCTCGAACTGCGCGACTGAGAACAGCTTGCCCTCGACCGTGAGGAGCGACGTGAAGTCGTTCGAATCGGCGATCGGACGCGAACCGTCCGCGACGAGGATCGGCTTCAGCTGGTCGTCGACCTGTTCCCCGAAGCCGACCGTCGCATCGCCGACGAGCTGCCCCGAACGCAGGACTGTGTTCCATCCAATGCGAGCTGGTCGTTGATCGACGACCGCCAAATCAGAGGCGCGGACTTCGCGCTTTTCGGCATCGGTCGCCGGTGCGGACACATCCGTGATGAAGAACCCGCGAATCGGATTCCTTCCACCCGGACAGCCCGTGGCATAAAGCCCACTAAGAGCAAACGCGATCGCCCACCCCACGTGAACACGCTTCGACATGACAAGCCTCGTCGTTCTGGCCGGGGTTACCGGGGTGCCTTCACCCACGGCGACCGGCGTTTACTCGGGCCGCCCAGCCCGAAACTCACGAGCCGAGGGTGTAAGTGGGTTCAGTGACACTGCCGTCAGCCCAGCGTGAAGATCGAGTGTCAGGCAGCCCATAACGGTCACGCTGCGTGAGCCTGAGATTTCGGCTAAACATCGATGCCGTTCGTTTTCCGCGCGTGGGGGGTTCGGCGCGGAACTCGAGGGAACCGCAAGACCTGCGCGGTTCGGAGTCGAAGCTGATGGCAACACCCCGCATGCGAACGTTGATCGACCGTGGTTTGTACTTCGAGTCGCCGCGGTTTCACGATGGGAAGCTCTGGGTCGCGGATGCGCTGACCAACAAGGTCGTGAGCGTGACGCTGAACAAGACCAGCGAGCTCGTGTGCAAGATCAATGGCGTACCGTCCGGGTTGGGCTTTCTGCCGAACGGCGACCTGGTGATCGTTTCGATGTTTCGCCAAAAGCTGTACCGATGCTCGGACGGCGAAGTTTCGGCATACGTGGACTTGGCTCAGGTCGCGAACGGAACGCTCGACGACATGATCGTCGACTCGGCAGGAAACGCTTACGTCGGGGACTTGGGGTTCGATCTGTTGCAACCGGGTGCCGCTTCGGAATCACGCGAGGCTGGCCGGCTCCTGCTGGTGTCGCCGAAAGGCGAACCGCGTGTCGTCGCAGAAGGCCTCGATTTCCCGAACGGAATCGCGATCTCCGGCGACGGCAAGAAGCTGATCGTCGCCGAGAGTCGCGCGAACCGCTTGGCCGAGTTCTCGCGCGCAGCCGATGGCTCGCTCACGTTCGTTCGCCGATTTGGAAACGTCGCCGAACCCGATGGCATTTGTCTCGACACCGAGGGCGCGGTCTGGGTCGCATCCTTTCAAGCGGACGCGTTCGTGCGCATCGCGCGCGATGGTCGCGAGATCACGCGAATCGAGACACCGGGGCGCCGCGCAGTCGCATGCGTTCTCGGTGGTGACGATGGCCGCGCGCTGTTTTGCGTGACGGCGGACACGACGCACGAGAAGCTGCTGCAGGGTAAGTCGCAAGCGCGCGTCGACGTAGTTTCAGTCGATGTCCCGAGCGACGGGCTGCCCTGAGGCCTAGCTGAGACCGATCTCCGCAAGCCGCACGTGCGCGCCCTCTCGCGGCTCGCGAAACACGCTCGGGTCACTGAGGAGGGCAGCCACGCCACGATCGACTGCAGCCAAGAGCTGCGCGTCCGGGACTCTCACATCCTCCACGCGCAGCAGCCGCGTCGAGCCACCCGGACAGCGCAATCCCTCGACCAGGTGTTCGAAGAGCGCATGCCCGAACGGGATCACGCGCGCCTGGCGCTGATCGAGCAGTTGCTGCAAGAGCGCCGGGCGCTCTGCATCGCTCGCCGCTGCGAGCTCTGGATACGCAGCATCCTGGGCTGCGATCACCGCGCCGCCCTCATCGAACAAGGTGAGCGCATCCTGCTCTTTCGTGCGCGCACCGGGGAGTCGCTGCACGCCCGGCTCGATGCGCTCCGCCAGCACCTTGAACTGCCGCCGATGAAGCGCGCGCTTCGCTCGCGGAAACGTCATGAAGCAGAGCGCGTTGAAGAAGTCGTGCCAATCGCCCTCGCGGGTTGGCACTTCCCCGGCGCACGTGATCCGCCCATCGTACAAGCGTTCGGCTCGAAAACCGCCGCCGGCAAACCGGTCTTGCTTGCGCACGTTCTCGGCAAAGCGCAGCGGCTCCGCATCACTCAGTTGCGCAAGCGCCGCGTAGGCCCAACCCAAGTCGTCGCGCGAAGGCCAATCGCGATACGACTCGAACCGCATCGCAGCAGCTGACAGCGGCCAAAACCACGGACTGCGTTGCAAGAAGTTCGGATCCCAGCCGAGCGTGTGTCGGAGCGCCATGCGAGCTCAGACCGGCAGTGCGACGTGCGGCAATGACGTCTCCGGCAGCTCGATGCCCTCGAACCGGGTCGCACCGCTCGCAAACGACAACGCGTTCAACAGCCGCTTCGCGCGCGAATACAGCTTGAAGAACCGGCGAATGCGGTTGATCTCGTACTGCGTCAGCACGTCGCCGCACAGCCACTTGTGATCCTGCTGACCCGCGTCGATGAACCGCACGCGCCCGAGCACCGGCACGCGTACGTTCGCTCCACGCTCGAGCTTTTCGCCGAGCACGATCACGTCTTCGCGATCACCGTCGGGCGCCTGCGTGTTGTTCGCACTGCCGTAGTTGAACGGGCACGCGATCGGCGACACGAATTCGATTCGCCCGTCGTCGCGGCGCTTCACGTGCCCGCCGAGCGGCGTGTCGATGCGAACTTCGAGCTCGTTCGGGAAGTCCAGAACCGGCGCCATCGAGCGGTTGTAGCACCGTCCGCTGCGGGGCTCACGCCCTCACGCCTTCATGGCGTCGATCAGGCCCTTCGCCAAGCTGGGGTCGCCGAAGTCGTCGACCGGCGATCCATCTGCCTTCTTCACGCCCACCGCGGTGAGTAGCGTGTTGAACAGCTTGTTGTGCGTGACGTTACCGCCGTCGACGTATTGGCCTTGCTTCAGGAAACCACCGCAGCTGCCCGCGAGCACCCACGGAATGTTCTGGTAGTTGTGGCTGACGCCGTGGCCGAGATCGTTCGTCCAGGCCGCGACACCTGCGTCGAGCAGCGTGCCTTCGGGCGTCGTGTACTCCGACAGCTTGTCGAGCAGGTACTTGAACAGCCGCGCGTGCAGCTTGTCGATCTCGTGGTGCATCTCCTGCGCGCCTTCGATCGGATCGCCTTCCGAACCGTCGCTGAAGATGCGGTGCGAGATCTGGTGGAAACGCGGCAGCGTCTCGCCGTTGCGGAAGCCCGGGATCGCGAACTGCGTCGCGTCGTTGCCTTGCCCCATTTGAATCGTCGCGACGCGCGAGTAGTCGCACGCGAACGACAACGCGACGAGATCCATGTGCATCTGCGTGATCGCGACGTAACTCTTGCCGTCGTTCGGATTGACGCCGTCGAACTCTTTTTGCCGCATCTCCGGCAACATGCAGCCCATCTTGAGCTCGGTGTCGCGGATCGACGAGAAGTGAAGATCGAGCCGCTTGCGATCGTCGCCGCTCAAGTCGCTGCGCCCGAGAAACGTCTGCAGCTGGCCGCGGATCAAGTCGTTGACGCTCTTACGCCGCGTCGCGATCTGCGAGATGGTCGCGTCGTCCATGCCGTTCAAGCCGGTCATGCGCTTGTAGACGACGAACGGATCGTTGTCCGCGCCGCGCAACATCTTCGCGCCGCGATAGGACAACACGACCGGCAGGTAACCTTCGGTCGCGCCGGTGAGCAACGTGAGTGGCTCGCGCCCGGCCGGATTGATCGCAGTCGCCATCCGGTTGTCGACCGACTCACCCATCGCGAGCGACTTGGCACCGCTCGGATCGGTCGAGACCTTTTGCGCCGTGAGCACCTGATTGCCGCCGCCGGAGTGGCCGCAACCGTTGCCCGGAAACGCGAACTTCGTGCCCTTCACGAGCAAGAGCTTGCTCGCGTAGCTCGCGAGATCGACGAACGCGCGATCGGTCTCTGCTTGCATCTGTGCGGTCGTGAGCGCGCCGAGAGCCTTCGGCCAGAACCGTTCGGGCTCACCATTGCCGGCCTGCGCGCAGCCGTTGCCCTGGCGAACGAACACCGCGAAGCGGCGCGCCGTCGCGTCCTGAGCGCGTGCACGCGACGGTGCATCGAAGATGTCGAGCAGCGGCAAACCGACTGCGATCGTGCCGGCCCCGCGCAGGAACCGCCGGCGCGACAAACCCTTGTCACGGTTTTTGTCGTTGCCGCTCATGGCTGCACCACCACCGCCCGACTGCGGAAGTTGGGGCTCTGAACCAGTTGAATCAGCATGTCCTTCACCGAAATGCCCGAGTCGCGAGACGCCGTGGCCACGCGTGCGATCAGCGGGGCGTCACCGTCGGCTACGGGCCTTCCCAAACCAAACTCGAGCCAGTGCCGCACGTAGCACTCGTGTGCCTCGGCACTGTCGCGCACCGCTTGGCTCCACTCGATCGGTCCGTCGTAGCTTTGATCGCCGGCGCGGAACGGGTAGGTCGCGGTGCCGTCGACCGGATGGCCGTTGTCCTGCGTGCGCCACTTGCCCGAGTCATCGAAGTACTCGAGCGGATAACCTGCAGGATTGATCAAGGTCGCGTGACAGCCGGCGCCGCACGTGCCTGCGCCCGTGACCGAGTTCACGCGCTCACGGCGCGTGTCACCGGTCAACTTCGGCGGCGTAAACACGGGCGGTGGCGGCAGCTCTGCGCACAAGAACTTCTCGTTCACGAACACGCCGCGCAAGATTGGCGCGGTGTCGCCCGCGCGGTAGGCGAGGAAGCCCGATTGTGTGAGCAGGCCCGCGCGTTGCTTTGGATCGAGCTCTGCGCGCGTGAAGTCCGTACCAAACGTGCCCGTCACGCCGTAGAGCGCAGCGAGATCTTTGTTCACGAAGCTGTAGCTCGCAGTCAGCAGTGTCTCGAGGCTGCCGTTCTGATCGATGATCACGTCGTGCACGAACTTCTCGGTCTCGGTGCGCATCGCAGCACCGATGCTGTCCGGTAGCCCAGCCGGATGCAGCCCGTCGTAGCGCCGGAGCTCGAGCAACTGGCGGTGAAACTCTTCGACCTTCGTTGCAGCGCGCGCGTCTGCGAGGAGGCGCTTCGCGTGCGTTGCGAGCTTGGCCGGATCGTGTAGCTCGCCTGCCTTCGCAGCCGTCAGCAGCGCTGCATCCGGCGTCGAATCCCAGAGCATGTACGACAAGCGAGTGGCGATCTCGTAGTCGGTCAGATCGATCGAGCCGTCCGCGAGCTTGCCTTTGCCGAGCTCGATTCGGTACTCGAAGTTCGGCGATACCAGCATCGCTTGCACGACGATCTGCACGCCGGCGAGCTTTGCATCGGCGCCGGGAAAGAGCGTGCTGCCTTGTTTCCACAACGCGACGTAGCTGTCGCTTTCGGCAGTCGTGAGCGGACGGCGAAACGCGCGCTCGCCGAACGTCGTCACGAAGCTCTTGCCGAGTGTATCGAGATCCGCCGGAGCATTCGCCGGCATCACCTTCGCGACGCGCGCCGCATTCGCAACCAAGTCAGCCGCGTGCTTCTCAGCCGCAGTCTCGTAATCGGTCGCGAGCCCGGTACCGACCGAAAGCTCGCCACCATTGTTGTCGAACGAGGTGCTCGTCGGCGCGTCGCTCGTGAACGACGTCACGTCGGGCGTCGCGTCCAGATAGAGCAGGTCGCGAACGCTCGCGGCCCACTGCCGGTGACTCAAACGCGGGAACGCACTCGATGCGACGGCCGATTCGGTCCCGCAGGCAGCTCCCTCGCAGTCGGGGTCCGCTGGAGTTCCAGAGCTTCCGCTCGGCTTACCGCTGCCGGAATTTCCGCTCGTACCCGGGCTTCCGGTTCCGCCGGCACCGTTTGGGCGCAACCCGCTACCACCTGCAAATCCGGAGCTGGATGGGTCGCCTCCACCGAGGGAATCACCAATGGATCCGGCGTCGCAAGCCGCGAGCAAGAGCACCAGACAACCGACGTGACATAACCAACCTGCCGGTTGCGGACAACGCATGCGACCCATACGGAAGTCAGTTCCACTACTGGAACGGGCCGGTCCAACTGTTTAGCTGCCGCCATCAGCCGCAATGTA
>DASRXR010000706.1:0-5192 GCA_035687405.1 Polyangiales bacterium | reverse complement strand
GTCGACGGGTTTCGCACCCTCATCGAAGCGCTCGTCGCCGGCTACGCCTGATCCTCGGTGTCGTCGTTGCCGGTTTCTTCCTCGGCGCTCTCCGCGACCACGCTGCGCGGCGTCAGTCGTTCGAAGATCACGAGCCGTCGGTCGTGAGTCGTGTGCGGCAAGCTGTAAGGTTGATCGCGTATGAGCTTATAGTCGCGCTTGAAGTCGCGGACTGCTTCGCGCAGCTCTTCGTCGACACCGGGACCTTTCATGAAGATGATCTGACTACCGATGTCGGTCGCACCCGACGTGCGTAGCAGCGTCTTCGTGATCGGCTCGACGGCGCGCGTGATCACACCGCGCACTGGCTCGGTGAAGCTGCGACTCACGACGCGGTGGTCGAACGTCTTCACGTTGCGCAAGCCGAGGAGCCGAATCGCGTCGTTCAGAAACATGACGCGCCGCGGCCGCTGCTCGGCGAGAATCAGCTCGATGTCCGGGTAGCCGATCTTCAGCGGAATCCCGGGAAAGCCGGCGCCGGTGCCCACGTCGACGAGCGGCGACGGCAGTTTCACGAGCTTCCCGACGTACAAACTGTCGACATAGTGTTTGATGACGACACTTTCGAATTCGATCAGGCGTGTCAGATCGCGATCTTCGTTTCGCTCGCGCAGCAGTTGGTGGAAGCGCCACAGCTTGTCGAGCGCCGGCGGGGCGAGCTCGATCTTCGAGCGCGTCAGCAGCTCTCGCATCCGGTCGAAGCTCGGAGCGGCGCGCGGGGTGCTGGCGGTTCGTGCGGGATGCCCGGTCCGCGGCTTGTTTCGGCTCGCGGCCCCGCGGTTGGTTCGGGTAGGGCGCTCGGGTCGGGCCCGTTCCGGGCGGCCTGGACGACGTCTGTTCACGGGCGCGGTATAGCAAACACCGAAAGACCGCATGGAGCCGACCGTCCTGCATCTCGACAACCACTTGATTGCCGTGTGGAAACCGGCGGGTTTGCTCACCCAGGGCGATCGCAGCGGCGACCCGAACCTCCTCGATGAAGTCAAAACCTGGCTCGCGCGCGAATTCGCGAAGCCCGGCAACGTCTACCTGGGCTTGCTCCATCGCCTCGACCGGCAAGTCGCGGGAGTCGTGCTGTTCGCGCGGACGTCGAAAGCCGCGAGCCGCCTGTCTGCGCAGTTCCGAGAGCACACGATCGAAAAGACGTACTGGGCGCTAGTGCAGGGCCAGCCCGAACCTCCGTCGGCGCGCCTCACACACTTCATCGAAGACCTCGCAGAGCGCGCGGGCGTGATCGCACACGCGAAGGCCGGGCCCGGTCGCAAAGAAGCGCGACTTCGCTACCGAATGTTTTCGACTGCTGGTGATGTCAGTGCAATTGAGCTGATGCTCGAAACTGGTCGCAAACATCAGATCCGAGCGCAGCTGTCGGCGGTGGGACATCCGATCGTCGGCGATTTTGCGTACCGCGCAACGCTTGCGTTCGAAGGCGCAGGCATTGCGCTCGTCGCGAAACGATTGGCTTTCACGCATCCCGTTTCCAAACACGTGCTCGCGATCGAAGTACCCGATGAGTTGTGTCCATTGCGCCCGTGGCTAGTGCGCGTGCACGCGCGTAACCAATCGACCTAACGGGTTTCGCGTTGAGTTTGAGTCGAGCGCGTAGTCCCCAACTGGGACGTCTGGCGCGGGATGATCGGAGGCCGTCCGCATCCGTGTTTCACACGGTTGGAGTGACCATGTGGGGCTGTGTGCAAATGTCTCTTTCCCGCTTTGCTTTGCAAGCCCGCACATCTATTGTTGGCCCGCCAAGTCACGCAGCGGACGGGGTCTGTTGAACGCTGCAAGCAGGAGATATGACGGTCCAGGCGCATCAGCCAGAACCTTTGTTGACGTGTGCCGACGTGAGGGTGCGTTTTGGTGGGATCGTGGCGCTCGATGGAGTCAGCCTTTCGGTTCCACGCGGACAAGTCGTTGGAATCATCGGGCCTAACGGCGCCGGCAAGACGACACTGTTCAACTGCATCAGTCGTTTGTACTCGGTCGAGAGTGGTGACATCGCGTTCGAGAACGCGTCGTTACTCAGTACGCCTCGGCATCGCATCGCCGACTTGGGCATCGCGCGCACGTTTCAAAACGTCGCGTTGTTCGAGTCGTTGAGCGTTCGCGACAACGTGATCGTCGGCCTGCACAGCCGCTCCGGCTGCGGGTTCTTGAGCGATTCGCTGCGCCTCGCCGCGTCCCGCAATGTCGGTCCGCTCCACGATCGCGTCGACGAGCTGATGGACGCGTTGGGCCTCACGAAAGACGCGAACCGTATGGTGCGCGACCTGCCGTTTGGAACACGCAAGCGCGTCGAGCTGGCGCGTGCGCTCGCGAGTGACCCCAAGCTCCTGATGTTGGACGAGCCGGCAGGCGGCTTGAATCACGGCGACGTCGACGAGCTGCGCGAGTTGATCGGCGCGCTTCGCGACACTTTCGATCTCACGGTTTTGCTCGTGGAACATCACATGCATTTCGTCATGAAACTGTGCGACCACGTGGTCGCGTTGGACTTCGGAAAGAAGATCGCGCAGGGCACGCCTGCCGAGATTCAGCAACACCCGGAGGTCATTCGCGCCTATCTGGGAGGCGCGGCGTGAACCTGCTCAGCGTTCGCGACCTTCACGCTTCTTACGGTTCGATCCGCGTGCTGCATGGTGTCAGTCTCGACGTCGAGCTCGGTGGCGTGACGACGGTGCTCGGTGCCAACGGCGCCGGCAAGACCACACTCCTGCGCGCGATTTGCGGCATGGTCTCGCGTCAGGGCGAGATCACGTTCGAGGGCAAGCGCATCGACGGGAAGTCCACCCCGGACATCGCTCGCTCCGGTATCGCGCACGTGCCGGAAGGGCGCGGCACGTTTGCGCCGCTCACGACCGAAGAGAACCTTCGGCTCGGCGCCTACACGCGCAAAGACAAAGAAGTCGAGAACGACTACGAGCGCGTGTTCGAATACTTCCCGCGTTTGCGCGAGCGCCGCGCTCAGCAGGCCGGCACGCTCTCCGGTGGTGAGCAGCAGATGCTCGCGATCGGGCGCGCACTCATGTTGCGGCCGAAGCTGCTCGTTTTGGACGAGCCGTCGTTCGGGCTTGCACCGCTGATCGTTCAAGAGATTTTTCGCATCATGCGCAAGATCAACGAAGAGCAGCAGGTCAGCGTGCTCTTGGTCGAGCAAAACGCAAACCTCGCGCTCGAGTTCGCCGATCGCGCGTGCGTTCTCGAAACAGGTCGTGTCGTAATTTCTGGAACGCCGGACGAGCTCAGCAACAACGAAGACATTCGGCGAGCGTACCTGGGGTATTGAGGCACAGCGCATGGACGAGTTCATCCACCAAGTATTCTCGGGGCTGGCGACCGGAGGCGTGTACGCAAGTCTCGCGCTCGCGCTGGTCATGATCTATCAGGCCACCCATCACATCAATTTCGCGCAGGGTGAGATGGCCATGACCTCCACCTATTTGTGCTGGGCGTTGATCGAAGTCGGCTTGCCCTACTGGGTCGCGTTCCTCGTCACGCTCGTCGTGTCGTTCGGGCTCGGCGTCGGCATCCAGCGCTTCGTGATTCAGCCGGTCGAGAAAGCGCCGGTGCTGAGCGTCGTGATCGTGTTCATCGGTGTGCTGGTGATCTTGAACAGCCTCGTCGGTTGGATCTTCGGCTACACGATGAAGTCGTTCCCGAGCCCGTTCCCGGAAAAGCCGCTGTTCGGAAACTCCTTCTTGAGCAGTCACGAGCTCGGCGTCATGGCGATGACGTTCCTGGTCGTCGGCGGGTTGTTCGCGTTCCTGCGGCTCACGCCGCTCGGTCTGGCGATGCGGGCTGCCGCAGCAAACCCCGTCTCGAGTCACCTCGTCGGCATCCGCGTCAATCAGATGCTCGCGCTCGGCTGGGGCCTGGCTGCAGCCATCGGCGCCATCGCCGGCATGATGATCGCGCCGATCACGTTCCTCGATCCGAACATGATGTACGGCGTCTTGCTCTACGCATCGGCGGCCGCGCTACTCGGCGGCATCGACAATCCGTTCGGAGCCGTCCTGGGAGGCTTCATCCTCGGTGTACTCGAGAACGTCATTGGCGCGTTCGTGATCGGCACCGAGCTGAAGCTGACGGTTGCGCTTGGAATCATGGTGATCACCCTGCTGGTCAAGCCCTCCGGCCTGCTCGGCAAAACGGTCGTAACGCGGGTTTGACATGCAAAACTCTTCGACGAGCATGATCGGTAACGTTCTTATGAAGGCACCCGGCGTACGTTGGGGTGGGGTCTCGCCAGTCGCCGCGTTGGGGGTCGTGCTTCTCGCCCTGATTCCGTTCGCGTTGAGTGACTATCAGGTCTTTCAGCTGACACTGATCATCGCGAACTCGATCGCGCTGCTCGGTCTCAACCTGCTGACCGGTTACAACGGTCAGATCTCGCTCGGACACGGCGCGTTTTATGCGGCCGGCGCGTACACGACCGCGATCTTGATGGACAAGTTCGGGGTGCCGTACTGGCTCACCATCCCGATCTCGGGCGTCGTCTGCTACGGGCTCGGCTGGGGCGTCGGCTTTCCGGCGCTGCGGTTGGAAGGCCTGTATCTCGCGCTCGTCACGTTCGCGATGGGCATCTGTGTTCCGCAGATCCTCAAGTACAAACACTTCGAGCACATGACCGGCGGCGTGCAGGGCATCGTGCTGAACAAACCGGATGCGCCGTTTGGCATTCCACTGACACCCGACCATTGGTTGTTCTTGTTCACGCTCGTGATCATGGTGGGGATGTTCATCGCGGCTAAGAACTTACTGGCAGGCCATACCGGTAAGGCGTTGATTGCGATTCGAGATAATCCGATTGCGGCCGGGGCGATGGGCATCGACGTCGCGCGATATAAGACGACCACGTTCGGCATCAGTGCGATGTACACGGGCATCGCTGGATCACTCTGCAGTCTCTCTATTCAATTCGTCGCACCTGACAGCTTTTCCGCGCTGTCAATTGGCTTTCTCGTCGGCATCGTGGTCGGTGGCCTTGCGTCGATTTCGGGTGCCATTTATGGTGCCATCTTCATTCAGTTCGTTCCGCACTTGGCTGAGAACATCTCCAAGGCTGCGCCTTCCGCGATCTTCGGACTGTTGTTGATCGCGTTCGTGTACGTACTGCCGTTCGGAATCGCGGGTTCGCTCAAGAAGCTGCAGAT
>DASRXR010000705.1:0-8022 GCA_035687405.1 Polyangiales bacterium | reverse complement strand
CGACGCCGATTCCACCCGCTCCAGCGCTCGAACCCGCCGTGATTGCGCCGCTACCAGCAGCAGCAGCGCCGACCCCCGCGGTCGCAGCCGCACCTGCGACGCCCACGCCCGCATCTTGCGAGGCCGAATCCGAGCCACACGCCGCGAGATACCCCACACCGAGGACGAGCCACGCACACGACACGCGGCCCTTCAGGTACGACAGTCGGTTCATGAGGTGATGGGTGGGAGGCCACGCCGGGAACGGGTTAGGCTCGCGCGCACGTGCGCGAATCCGAGCACCCGACCGGAATCGTTCGAGTTCCCGGCTGAGCCCTCGGCTTGCACATGCGCGCCGCGACATGCCACGCTCCAACCGATTTCGCGCGCTCTACACCCGCGCGCTCACGCACGATCCGCGAGACCGCCGGTGACCGACACTCAGCGCGCCACCTCCAGCGAAGCCCCGGGAACCGAAGCGGAAACGGCACGGATTCTGGTCGTGGTGCTGAACTATCGGACCGCCGAGCTGACGGTTGCGTGTTTGCGGTCGATCGCACCCCACGTGCCGCTGCTTCCGAACATGCACGTCGTCGTGACCGACAACGCGTCGGGCGATGGCTCTGCGGAGCGCCTCGCGCAAGTCATCGCGAACGAGAACATGTCGAGCTGGGCCGAGCTGGTGGCACTGCCGAAGAACGGCGGCTACGCGTACGGGAACAACGCGGCAGTGCGTCCGGCGCTCGCGTCGCAAAACCCGCCCGAGTATGTGCTTTTGCTCAACCCGGACACGGTGTTGCGGCCGGGCGCGATCCAGGCCCTCGTGGCGTTCATGCGCCAGCATCCCGACTGCGGCATTGCCGGTAGCCGGCTCGAGGATCCCGATGGCACGCCGCAAACCTCGGCGTTCAACTTTCCGAACCCGTGGGCCGAGCTCGATCGCGGCTTGCAGCTCGGCTTCGTCGCGCGCCTGCTCGAGCATCGGCTCGTGCGCCGGCCGATTCCCGATCACGCGTGTTCGGTCGATTGGGTCGCAGGTGCGAGCATGCTCGTGCGCCGCGAGGTGTTCGAGCAGATCGGCCTGATCGACGAGGCGTACTTCCTGTACTTCGAGGAAGTCGACTTTTTACTGCGGGCCAAGCGGGCTGGCTTCGAGACGTATTACGTACCCGATAGCCGCGTCGTGCATCACGTCGGCGCGAGTACGGGCGTGAGCAATCACCGGCTCGCCGCGAAGCGCGTGCCCGACTACTGGTTCGATTCGCGGCGTCGCTACTTCTTGAAGAACCACGGGGCGTTCGGTGCAGCCGCAGCGGATGTCGCTTGGTTGCTCGGATTTTCGCTCCATTCGCTCAGGCAGCGCGTGCTTCCGAAGCACGCGAACGATCCACCGCACGTGCTCGAGGACTTCGTTCGCAACGGTGTATGGAGGCGCGGTGTATCCATCGAACCCGCACGTACCGACTGAACCACCGACTGCTCCACGCGAGTATGTGTACGTGCCGCAAGGGCCGGACAGCTGGCGTGAGCTCTGGAGCTGGATCGCGGAAGATTGGCGCTCGCACGAGCGCGATTGGACGCGGCCCGGATTTCGCGCCGTTGCGATGCACCGGCTCGGCAACTTTCGGATGCGGATCAAGCCGTTCGTGCTGCGTTTGCCGCTGAGCGTCGTGTACTGGTCCGGGTTCCGATTCATTCGCAACCACTACGGTATCGAGTTGCCGTACAGCGTGCAGCTCGGTCGCCGCGTCGTGATCGAGCATCAAGGTGCGATCGTCATTCACGGCGACAGCGTGATCGGGGACGAGTGCATCATCCGGCAGGGTGTCACCTTAGGGAATCGCCGCTTGAATGAGCCGTTCGATGCGCCGGTGCTCGGCCAGCGCGTCAACGTGGGTGCGGGCGCGAAGATTCTCGGTAAGGTTTCGATCGGGGACGGTGCTGCGATCGGTGCGAACTCGGTCGTGATCGGGGACGTGCCGCCGGGTCGGATCGCGATCGGTGTTCCGGCGAAGGTCTTGCCGCTGCGCGACGAATCGTGATTGGCGAGATTCCCGTCAACGTCAACGACAACGACCACGTCAACGACGCCTAACGCCTCACTGCGGCATCGCGCCGGCGCTACCGCGGAAGCTGTAGTAGTGGTGCAACACGCGCCGCACGTAGCGGCGAGTCTCGGCGTACGGCGGAACGCCTCCGTACTTGTTCACGGCCCCTTCGCCTGCGTTGTACGCCGCAACAGTCAACACCAAGTCCCCGTTGAAGCGATTGGCCAGCACGCGCAGGAAACGCGTCCCACCGAGCACGTTTTGCCGCGGATCGAACGCATCGATCACGCCCATGTTCGCAGCCGTCGCCGGCATCAGTTGCATGAGCCCCATCGCGCCGTCGACCGAGACCACGTCTGGGTAAAAGTTGCTCTCGACCATCATCACCGCGCGGATGAACGGCTCCGGCAACTGATAGAGCGCCGCCGCTTCCTTGATGTGCGGGTCGTAACGGGTCAGCCGCTCGGGGTCGATCTTCCGCTCGATCGGAGCCCAATGGTGCGCGTTGATGCTGCCAGTGTCGGGATCGTTCTCGCGGTAGACGCGCTTCCAGCCGTTGCCACCCTGCGGAACATTCGTGTAGTGCACCACTCCATCGCGATCGACGAAGCGGAAAATATCGGCCGAAACGGTGGCCGGCCGAAGTGCGATTCCGAACGCGAGCCAACAAGCCAACCACGACACAGCGAGCGCGCGCATCAGCCACTAGCTTAACCGGCGGGGCGGCCTCATGACAACGGAACGGCCGGCTGGCCCGCTAGTCCAGCACTAGGTGCCCAAACGGGCGGACAGGTGCGCACCGGTGCGCTTTGGATTATGGTCGCCCCGGACACGCGGCGTCCGGGGGCTAACACGTAGCCCGTAAATCGTTATGGCAATGAGTTGCGACTATCTCGTGATCGGCGGCGGCATCGCCGGACTCACGTTCGCGCTCGAAGCAGCACGCGACGCGGACGTGATCGTCGCGACGAAGCGGCTGCTCTTCGACTCCGCCACCGCATTCGCGCAGGGCGGCATCGCCGCGGTGCTGGATCCCTCGGATTCGTTCGAGAATCACGTGCAGGACACGCTCTCGGCCGGGCGCGGCCTGTCCCACACCGAGATCGTCGACATGGTGGTGCGCGACGGCCCGGACCGCGTCCGCGACCTGATCGAGCTCGGCGCGAGCTTCAGCCGGGTGAACGGCACGGACGACCCCGGCGACCTGCCGCCCGCGCTGGACTTGACCAAAGAGGGCGGGCACAGCGCGCGACGCGTCGTGCACGCGGGCGACATCACCGGGCGCGAAGTGCAGCGGGCCCTCGTCGCAGCGGCCCAGCGCAATCCGCGGATCCGCATCCTCGAGCGACACATGGCGATCGACTTGATCGATCGCGCGAAGTTCGGTGGTTCGCGCTTCATCACCGGCGCGTACGTGTTCGATCAAGACACCGGCAACGTGCACACGATCGTCGCACGCGCGACGATTCTCGCGACCGGCGGCGCCGGCAAAGTTTACCTGTACACGACGAATCCAGACATCGCGACCGGCGACGGCGTCGCGATGGCCTATCGCGCGGGCGCCGAGATCGCGAACATGGAGTTCTTCCAGTTCCATCCGACCTGTCTCTACGACCCGCGCGCGAAGAGCTTTCTGATCAGTGAAGCTCTGCGCGGCGAAGGCGGCGTGTTGCGTCACAAAGACGGCACCGCCTTCATGGCCAAACATCACGCGCAGGCCGATCTCGCGCCGCGCGACGTCGTGGCGCGCGCGATCGACTATGAGCTCAAGCGCACGGGTGCCGATTGCGTGTTCCTCGACATGAGCGCGCGCTCGCCCGAGTGGCTGCGTGAGCGCTTCCCGAACATCCACGCGGAGTGTTTGAAGTACGGCATCGATCTCGCGCACGAACCGATCCCAGTCGTCCCCGCCGCGCACTACATGTGCGGAGGAATCGTGGTCGACGGCTCCGGTCGCTCGAGCGTTCCGGGCTTGTGGGCCGTCGGTGAGACCACCTGTTCGGGCTTGCACGGCGCGAACCGGCTCGCGTCCAACTCGCTTCTCGAAGGCCTGGTGTTCGGGCGTCGCGCTGCACTCGCAGTGCGCGATGAAGCGCCGCGCATCAGCTCCCCGCCGCCGCCCGACTGGGACTCTGGTGAAGCGGTCGCGAGCGACGAAGCGGTCGTCGTCTCTCACAACTGGGACGAGCTGCGTCGCTTCATGTGGAACTACGTCGGCATCGTGCGTTCCGATCGCCGGTTGTCGCGCGCGGCTCGCCGCATCGCACTCCTCAAAGAGGAGATCCGCGAATACTACTGGCGGCACAAAGTCACGAGTGATTTGCTCGAGCTGCGGAACATCGCGGACGTCGCAGAGTTGATCGTGTTATGCGCGAAGTTCCGAAAAGAGAGCCGCGGTTTGCACTACAACATCGACCACCCGGAGTCGGAAGACGGCGCGTTCCTCGGCGATACCTTGATCTGGCGGGGCTGGCAGCCTCGCCTGCAGGCCCTCGGGTGAAGCGCTGAGATGGCCTCGCGAATTGCGATCGCCGGCGCGCAAGGCGTGATCGGTATCCTGCTCTTGATCGGGATTTGGGCCGGGCTGCCTGCGCGCTGGTGGCCGGTCGATCTGCTGGGCACGGCACTCGCGCTCGGTGCGTTGGGCTCCGCGGTCGCCGTGATCGCGACCCATGGCCGTCCGAGCCACCCGCGTGCGATGCAGTTCGTGCGCATCGTGCTGTGGGCGGAGCTCGTGCTCGGAACGCTGACGGTTTCGCTACTCGCGACGAGCATGGCGCACCTCTCGGGTTCGTACGGCCCGGTCGGGAGCGGCGGCGCGCTTCTCATGGGTGCGATCTTCGTGCTGGTCCTGCCGTACTTGGTTGCGCTTCCAGCGATTCAACTGCACGCATTGGGGCGAGCGGGGCGAGCGGGGCCACCAAATGGAGTGGCCTGAGGTGCAGCACTTCACTCGCAACTGTCGAGCGCGTCAGTGCCCGTGAGATATCTCGGAGCTTGGCTGGCAGTCACGCTCATCGCCTGTGCGGTGGTCTACGCGCGGAGTCGCATCACGCTCGGGCCGATGCCGGACCGCGCGAGTCAGGCCTGGGCGTTTGCGTTTCTGACTGCCGCTGCAAGCGGCAAGGAGCGCCCCGCGGCGCCCGACAGCGCGCGAGCCTATCGAGCTTCCGGACCGATCCTCGTGAGCGCGTACGATCGCGGCCGCAGGATCGCGCGCTACGTCGGCACCACGGATCTCGTCGCGACCGTCGAGCGCGCGGTCCAGCACATGGACGCGGTTCCAAAGCGGACGATCTGGCGCGTGCTCGTGACGCGCGGGGAAGGGCCGCTCCTGGCGAGCGCGCCGGTGCTGTCGAACTTCTCGCTCGTCCCGTTGCGCGATGGGCTTGTCGCACGTGTCGCGGGCGCCGACGAAAAAGAACCGCGCACCGCCTACCTCACGCCCGACGACTTGATGGAGCTCGAGTCGTACGACAACGCGGTGAAGCCACCGATTCCCGATCTCACGTTCGGGTCCAACCTCGAACCGCTGTTCGAGTCGCTGGCCGAATCGCTCGCGCTCGCCCCCGCGACGCTGTCTACGCATGCAAGCGTGAAGCGCGCCGTGTTCGCACCGCTCTCGATCGCCAACGACTACGAGAAATTCACGCGCGACGACGTGCTGGAGGCCGCGCGCGAGCACGCGAAGTTCATTCTCCGGCACCAGTCGCCCGAGGGCCGCTTCACGTACATTTACGACGCGCGCCACGACCGCGAGAGTCCGGGCGCTGGGTACAGTCTGGCGCGCCACTCCGGCACTGCATTTTTCCTCGCGCGTGCTGCGCGTGAGTTGCAGATGCCCGAAGCGGCCGAGGGAGCGCTGCGGGCGCTCGACTTTCTCCGCGCGGAAGCGCTCACGACCTGCGGCGCGCCGGATCGTCTCTGCAACATCTGGAATGACCACGTCGAGTTCGGTGCATCAGCACTCGGTGCTCTGGCCGCTGCGGAGCTCCTGCAGACCCGCGACGAACCCTCGGTTCGGGAGCTCCTACGCGGTTTGCTGGCGTTTTTACGTGCTCAGCAGCGCCCGGACGGCGAGTTCATGCACGAGTACGATCGCGAAGCCGATCGTCCGGTCGACATCCAGCGCATGTATTACAGCGGCGAAGCCGCCAACGCGCTGTTTGCCGGCTACGAGCGGCTCGGAGATCCGCGGGACAAGGCTGCGGCAGGGCGCGTAATGACGCATCTCACGGGCGCCGGCTGGAGCTTCTTCGGCTCGCGCTACTTTTACGGCGAGGAACACTGGACCTGTCAGGCCGTCGCCCGCGCAGCTGCGCACATGGACGTCTCGAGCGCGCTCGACTTCTGTCTCCGCTGGGGCGGTTATCAGGCCCGGCTGCAGTTCCTGCCGGGCGAAACCCCGTGGAACTCGACGGGCGCGTACGGTGTGACCCCGGTGCTGCTACCACGCGTGACGATGTCGGCGTCGCGTGTCGAGGCGCTCGTGCCCATTTATCGCTTGTTACTGCACCGTGGGCAGCAAAACGAGGAGCTCCGGCAGATGCTCGAGCGCAGCGTCGGGCTTCTCTTGCGTATGCGCTGGGATGCCACCGACGCCCATCTCTTTGCACGGCCCGACGCAGCTATGGGCGGCATCCCGAGCACTCTGGCTCAGCTCAATTCCCGGGCGGACATGGTGCAACATGCGGGCAGCGCGCTGCTCGGTTGGGCAGACCTGCTTACTCAGTCCGACTGATGCGGTGATCTGCTCGGAATCCCGAAGAACTTCCGCTTAGTTCGCATTGACAGCATAGTGACCCCTAGATAAAAGCGCGGCTCTGGCGCCACCTTTATTGTTCGAGGAGAAAGTCCAATGGCCGGTTATCTGTTCACGTCCGAGTCCGTTTCTGAAGGGCATCCCGACAAGATCTGCGACGCGATTTCGGACGCCGTGCTCGACGCCTGCTTGACGCAAGACAAGCGCTCGCGCGTCGCGTGCGAGACCCTGGTGAAGACTGGCTTCGTGGTGGTCGCCGGTGAAATCACGACGAGCGCTTCGGTGGACTACCCGAAGCTCGTGCGCGATACCGTTCGCGAGATCGGTTACACCGACTCGACGATGGGCTTCGACGCTTCGACCTGCGCGGTGCTCACCGCGATCGAGCAGCAGTCGCCCGACATCTCGCAAGGCGTGACTGCCGGTGCAGGCCTGCACAAGGAGCAGGGCGCAGGCGATCAAGGCTTGATGTTCGGCTTCGCGATCGACGAGACGCCCGAGCTGATGCCGATGCCGATCCAGCTCGCGCACAAGCTCGTGAAGCAGCAGGCGACACTCCGCAAGAACGGCAAGCTCGCGTGGCTGCGCCCGGATGCGAAGAGCCAGGTCACGATCGAATATGACGACGACGGTCGCCCTTTGCGCGTCGATGCGGTCGTGCTCTCGACGCAGCATCAGGACAACATCAAGCACAAGCAGATCTACGAGGCGATCCTCGAAGAGGTCATCAAGCCGGTGATCCCTGCGCGGCTCGTCGACAAGAAGACGAAGTACTACGTGAACCCGACTGGCCGCTTCGTGGTCGGTGGTCCCTACGGCGATGCGGGCCTGACCGGTCGCAAGATCATCGTCGACAGCTACGGTGGCATGGGTCGTCACGGCGGCGGCGCGTTCAGCGGTAAGGACCCCTCGAAGGTCGACCGCAGCGCTTGCTACTTCGCGCGCTACGTCGCGAAGAACATCGTGGCTGCCAAGCTCGCGCGTAAGTGCGAGGTGCAGGTCGCCTACGCGATCGGCGTCGCGAAGCCGGTCGGCGTGTACGTGACGACGTTCGGAACGGGCGTCGTGTCGGATGATCAGATCTCGAAGGTCGTGTCGGAGCTCTTCGACTTCCGCCCGGCAGCGCTGATCGAGACGCTCGACTTGTTGCGCCCCATCTACAAGAAGACGGCCGCCTACGGTCACTTCGGTCGCACCGAGAAGTCGTTCACGTGGGAGCAGACGGACCGCGCC
>DASRXR010000704.1:0-28964 GCA_035687405.1 Polyangiales bacterium | reverse complement strand
GTAGGGCCGGCGTTTCATCCGGGTTCGGCTCCTGATGGGCTGCGCGCGAGTACGCCGTTCCATCGTACGGATGTGGGTAATACGGGTCGTGCGGATCCATGTACCCGACGAACATCATCCACGGCGCGTGGGGCTTTGCGTCGAGCAGCCCGAGCAGGTTGCGATTCACGAGCGACGCGTCTTGGTATGCGCTCCCGACTTCGACGCGGCCGCTCTTCGCGCGCACGGTCTCGATGCGCTGGCGCAAGAACTGAATGAACAGCAGCTTTGCCGCGGTGTCGTTCGCGCCGAGCACGAAGTTCGGCTCGAGGTAGCGATACTCGTCGAAGCCTTGTTGGAAGTTGAAGAACGGGGCGACGTTGAAGTTCGTCGCGATCCCGCGCGTGTAGTAACCGCCGTCGCGCATCGCTTCCGGCAACGTCACGAGCTCGTTCGGCAGCGCATCGGCTTTCGACATCGTGCGATGACTCGCCGGATAGCGGCCGGTCAAGATCGACGCGAAACTCGGGCGCGTCCAAGACGCGTTTGCAAACGCGGATTCGAACCGGACTGCGTCTTTCGCAAACTCATCGAGGTTCGGCGTCTTGCCGTTCGGGTATCCGTACACCGGCAAGTGATCGGCGCGCAGCGTGTCGACGACGATGAAGAGCACGTTGCCCGCTTCGGGTGGCGCCTTTGCGCGCGGCGCAGGCTCGCCACCCGCAGCTGCATGATGCGCGGCGAGCGCACCTCCGAACGTGATCGCGGCGACGGCTGCAACGAACGCGGGCGTCCCCCACGCGCGCAGCAACACTCGGCCCGGCGCGCGTGAAGCGATCAGCCGCACCACGAACGCGAGCGCGACGTAGAGCACCACCGCCGCGAGCGCACAGCCGCCCAGCACGAGGAGGCCTTTCGCGCTCTTCCACACGAGCTCCTCGTGGTAGTAGTCGCGACGCACGCGAAACGCAGCGATCGCAAAGCCGATCACGGCGACGATCGCGGCACAGGTGCGCGCATAGGCGAGTGGCTCAGGCACCGCGGAGCGCCGAATCAAGCGGCCGGACCACGCGAGCGCGAGGCCGGCGCCGGCGCCGATCACACCGAAGATCAACGCGTACGCGACCGTGGCGTACGGAATCACGCCGAAGTCCGGGTCCGCTGCGGCGCTCGAACGCAAGATCACCAGCGCTTCACCGATGCCGAGCAGCGCGCCCGCGAGCACGCCTGCGCCGAGCCCGAGTGCGAGACCGCGCAGGCGCTTCGGCCAGTCGGCTTCAGGGACCTCCGGTAGCGCTGCGGCCACGACGTCTTCGTGATCCGCGTGGTCGACTCGAATGTCGACCTTGTAGCCGACGCGCCGCGCCATGAAGATGATCCCGCCGAACGACGAGACGAACATCTCGACCAAAAAGCCGAGCGTCGGGATCAACACCGCGACTGCATCCGCGACACCGATACGCGTGTAGAGAGCGACCGCGGTCGCTTCGCGCAATCCGATGCCGTTGATCGACGCGGGCAACAACGTCGCGAAGATCTGGAGCGACGAGCCAAAGAACACTTCGCCGACGCCGAGATTCGCGCGCAGGGCGTGTGCGGCTCCGACGTAGATGAACGCGCGAAAGAAGTGCGTTCCGATGCCGAGCGCCGCGGCTTGGGCGACCAGGCCGCCTTTGCCTTCGTAGGCACAGGCGGCGTCGACGGTCGTGCGAAGTTTGCCCGCGACCTGCGCCGGCATGCGCCCGGCGAGCACGCGAAACAGCGCCGGCTTACTCACGAGCGCGATCGCGGTGACGATCAAGCTCAGGAAGAACGCGTCGACGAGCAGCACGCCTTGCACGCCGATGAAGCGCACGCCGAAGAACGAACCGCCGATCACGACCGCGCCGAACGCCAGCCACCCCAGCACCATCTCGATGCCGATGCTCGCGGTCGCGCGGGCGATTTTCCCGGTGTGCTTCGAGATGTCGTAGATGCGGTAGCCGTTGAGCCCGGTCCAACCACCCGGCGCGAACTCGCCGAAGAAGCGGCCGATCATGAACGAGCCGATCAAGTGCCGGAACGGCGCGTGAATCCCTTGCCCGACGAGCAAGCGCTGCCAGCGCACGACGCTGCAGGCGATCGCGCAGAGCTGCATTGCGAGGGCGAACGCGATCCAACTCCAGGCAATGTTGGACAGGTGATGCCAGAGATCCGCCGCGCCTTGGCGCGCGATCACCTTGGAGTACAAGGCGATCACGATCCCGAGCGAGATGACCAGCTTCGCGATGAAGACGAGGCGCTTCTTGTTCATGAACGGCGGACCCGTTTCGGACGAGGTTTAGGCGGGACCGACGCGCGCAATCGCGTCGAGGACGTCGAGCTTCGAGCCGATGTACAGCGGAACGCGTTGGTGCAACTCGGTCGGGACGACGTCGAGAATCGGTATCTCGCCGGTGGATGCGAGGCCGCCGGCTTGGGCTGCGAGCATCGCCATCGGCGCTGCTTCGTAGAGTAAGCGGAGCTTGCCGTTCTTGTTCTTGTTGTCGGCGGGATAGGCGAAGATGCCGCCCTTCATCAGCGTGCGATGAAAGTCCGCGACGAGGGTGCCGATGTAGCGACCGCTGTAAGGATGGCCGGTCGCTTTGTCGGGGGTCTTGAGCCAATCGACCCAGCTGCGCACGCGCGGATCCCAGACGGATTCGTTGCCTTCGTTGACCGAGTAGATCTTGCCGCGCTCCGGCATCTTGACGTCGGGATGTGAGAGGAAGAATTCACCGACCGAGGGATCGAGCGTGAAGCCGTGGACGCCGTCGCCGCTCGTGAACACGAACATGCAGGACGAACCGTAAATGATGTAGCCGGCAGCGACTTGCTTCGTGCCGACTTGAAGGCAGTCGCGAATTTCGGGATCGGTGCCCTCGGATACGCGGCGATGGACCGAGAAGATGGTGCCGATCGAGATGTTGACGTCGATGTTCGTCGAGCCGTCGAGCGGATCGAACATCAAGACGTAACGCCCGCGCGGATAGCGGGTCGGGATCGGAATCGGATCGTCGTTTTCTTCGCTCGCCATCAAGCAGACTTGGCCGCCGGACTCGAGGCACTGAATCAGCGTGGCGTTTGCGAACTCGTCCATCTTTTGGACGGTCTCGCCTTGAATGTTCGTCTTGCCAGTGTGCCCGAGTAGGCCGGCGAGGCCGGCCTGGTTGACGCGACTCGAGATGATTTTGCCCGCAAGGGCGAGCTGCTGGAAAAGCAGCGTGAACTCGCCGGTCGCGCCCGGAAATGCGCGTTGTCGCTCGGTTAGAAAACGTTCGAGCGTCCAGCCGTAATGCTGAGCCTTGCGGACTTCATCCACCATGAATCGGGCCTCCTGGCGCGCTCCGGGGAGGACGAACTGACCTCTAGAGCGAGCACCGGCCGACATAGCAGAGATCCCACGAGCGGGAAACTCAACCGCAAAGATCACTCGGTGTTGCGAGCGCTCGCCCGCGCGGCGGGTACGCGAAGTGCGGTGTGCGGAATACACGCTCTCAGTTCGAGTACGGTGCACAGCGGGGTCTCATGCGCGCTTCACGTGCGGGGATTCGCGGTCAATCGAGGCGCAGGCGTAGCGCCTCTTCCGCGATCGCTTGCCGAATCGTCAGCATGTCGACGCCTTTGGGGACTGCCTCGAGCGCGACGGCGACGTAGCGCGGGCTCGCGGGGTCCTCGACGAAGCCGATGAACCAGCCGACCTCCGTGGGTTCCTTCGGGTGAGCCCAGCCGGTTTTGCCGTGGAACGGTTTGCCGTCGAGATCACCGCGCAGCGTGATCTCGAGCACGATGCTGCGTGTGCGATCCGAGATCGGCAGCTGAGCGAGCGCGAGCCGGCGCAAGAACTCCACTTGTTCGAGTGGTGTGATAGCGAGTGGGCCGTCGAGCCAGAAGCGATCGACCACTTCGCCGGTCAGGACGTTTCCATAAGCGAGGCGTTGGAGCCACGCCTGCATGCGCGCTTTACCGACGCGGCGGGCGAGCTCTTGGTAGTACCAGACGGCCGAATCGCGGATCGCCGTGCGCAGCGTGTGATCGTGGTTCCAAGCGGGGATGCCGCGGTCGACGCCGTCCCAGGGGAGGAGGAAATCGGCGTCTGGGATCACGCCGGTCTCGAGGCCGATGATCGAGTTCGGGATCTTGAACGTGGAGGCCGGGACGAGCGCTGTCTTGCAGCGCGCTGGGTCGCTACAGCGGGCCGCACGTGCATCGCCGTCGAGGCGGGCGATCACGCCCTGCAGCTGATGGCTGCGGAGGATCGCGGTCAGCTTGGGTTCGAGGTCGGCTTCGAGTGGGGTGGGGCGAGTGGGTGCGGCCGCGACTGGTGTGGTGTTCGAAGTGGCGCCACTCGGAGCGAGCGCGGGCTGGGTGCTGCCGCTGTCAGCTGCAGGCGCAGCGGATGCTGATGCTGCGGGAGCCTCTGAAACGCCCGGGGCGCTGGGCGGTGTCGGTCTTTCAGGAACAATGGGGCCTGCCGGCGGAGTAGCTGTCGTCGCTTGCGGTTCTGTCGCTGGATTGGCGGCGGGTGCGGACTGATTCGTCGCGCAGCCGCACGCGAGAAGCAGTGCGATGAACATTGTGTCGAGGCGCATGCCGCGGGTGTACCAGACCTATTTGCGGCGTCGCAAACTCGCACCCACGCACATTCGGGATCGCGTCCGTGTTCGTGAATGTGGCTATGAATTGCGTATGAACGTGTCGGGAATGCGAGCGTGAACGCGTTCGTGTTCGTGAACGCATTTAGTCGATGTGTCGGTGAACACGAACGTGGTTTGGTGAATGGGTTGGGGAAATGTGAACGTGCGGGTGAACTGTTTGCTGACATTTCTGTCAACTTGGCTCGTTCGTGAATTGTTCGTGAACCCGAACCGCTCCTAGCGGAGGTGTCCGAGCTCACACCTCTGGACGCGCGGCCGTTGGCGCTCCCGGCGCGCGAATCTGCGGGCTTTCGGCTACCAGCCCAGCGAAAACACTTCGCCGCGTGGCCCGTCCACGAGCCGTTTTCAGCTCCCTCCCGTCCGCGACCACGGGCTCCGCCACCAACGCGAGTGCAATTGAATTTGACTTTCAGTATCTATTTCATTAGTGGCAAGCCCATTCAGGAGGTCGATATGCATCGGCATCGAGGTTTGGCTTACGTATCCACAATCGTTCTGTCACTCGCAGGAGCGTGCGGTGACGACGACACAACTTCAGACGACGCCGGCTCAGCCGATGCGAGCGACTCGCCCCGCGCGGGCAAGGGTGGCTCGAGCGGCAAAGGCGGCGCGGGCGGTAAAGGCGGCGCGGGCGGCAAGAGCGGCGCGGGCGGTACCGGTGGTGCAGCTGGCGGCGGCGAAGAAGACGCGGGCTCGGATGACGGTCCCGTCTCGTACAAAGCGATCACGCAGGTCGGCGACGAAGTCTTCACCGCGGCGAACGATCTGCGCGGACTGACGTTCGCGAAAGACGGCAAGATCTACGCATCCGGTCACACCGACGCGGATCCGATGAACCGCAAGCTCGTCCTCGCTCGCTTCAACGCGAACGGTGAGGCCGACACGAGCTTCGATGGCGACGGCTTCGTCGTCTACGACGTCGCTCCGGGCGACGAACAGTCACTCGGTGTCGTCGAGCTCGAGAACGGCGACCTGATCGTGCAAGCGAACGTCGCGGACGGCAAAGGCGGCGCGGCGATCACCGATACGTCGGGCGGTGCGCCAGGCGTGCGCGCAAGCGGCACGAACGTGTGGCTCTTGCGATTCGACAGCAGCGGTGCGCTGGTGACGACCTGGGGCACGGGCGGTAAGTCGCTTGTGGCGTTTGGTTGGACGGACGCGGACGACGCTGCATGGCCCGCACCCACGTACAACTCGACGCTCGCGGAGAACATGCGTTACTCCACTTCCGGATTCCCTTCGGATCAAGCGTGGGGCGTCGTGCTCGACAAGAGCAGCGGCGAGGAAAAGCTCGTGGTCGCGGGCTTTGGCCCCGCGAAGAAGGCTGCGACCGAGCAGCGCTACGACAACGACCGGTATGTCGCACGCGTGCTCGCGAGCACCGGCGCGCCTGATCCGGCATGGAACGGCGGCAACACGTACACGTTCAACTCGCTCGGAACGTTCTCGGACGGCGGCCGTCGCGCGATCGTCGAGAAGGACGGCACCGTGATCAGCTCGGGCTACACGAACTTCGGCGCGGGTCTCGGCAATCACGTCGTGCTGATCCGGTTGAAGCCGGACGGAACACCGGATGCGAGTTTTGGTTTCGGCATCGCAACGCCAGGCGTCACGCGGTTCAATCCGTTCGTCGATGATGGTGGTGTGGCCGAGTGTTACTCGGTCGGTCGCCAGTCGACCGGTCGCTACGTCACGACGGGCTACGGCCGCGCGACTGGGGTTGGCCTCAAGTCGAAGTACGGCTACGTCACCAGTGACAACGTCGATCTCGTGTCGTTTGGCGTGAAGGCAGACGGCAAGTCGATCGATTTGAAGTACGGCACCGAAGGTACGCTCGCGGTGCAGAGCGAAGAGCTCGCGCTCGGCGGTACCGAGGATCGCGGGCGCGACCTCTTGGTATTGCCGGATGATCGTGTCGTGCACGTCGGTCGGCTCGGTGTGAGCCCGGCAGTGTTCGTGACGACGCCGGACGGCAAGCTCGACAAGAGCGTCTCGGACGATGGCGTGTTCACGTACGAGCCGTTCCCCGAGACGCCCTCGCACTTCTTCGCGGTCGCGGCGTCGGCAGACAAGCGACACCTCGCGGCAGCGACCAGCGCCCATGCCAATGGCGCGCTCCTCGTAGTGCTGGAAGTCGCAGCGCAATAGTTACAGAGAGCCGGGCGTGCTGTCCGGCGCGGGGGCGTGCCGGATCGCGAGGTGCAAATGCGTGGTCGTCGACGCGTAGCGAAGTCTGGAGTCGGTCTCGCCTGCTTACTGGTGATGATCAGTGCGGCGTGCGGGACCGACTCTCCTCGCGAACGATTTGCTCGATCCGGGCCGAAGAGTCCGAGTCGTACCGATGCGGGGCCGAGTGGGTCTCGCGATTCGGGTGCGGCTTCGGACGCGTCGGTTTCGGACGCTTCGAGTGGGTCGGTGGATGCTGGAACTACCGCCGTCGACGTGCGCACGGCGTGTGGTGCGCCGCCGGTGCTCGAGGAAGAGTTCAGCCGCGAACGGCTGCGGAGCGCGAGCGCGGATTGCGCGGTCTGGAAGTACTGCGCGTTTCGCGAAACGGCTCGCGTGCTCGACGAAGCGCTCGAAGCGTACGCGAGTGAGCGCAATGCCTCGACGCTGCGAGCTGCACGTGGGGCTTGGCTCGCGGCGATGGATCGATGGTCGGAAGCGGAGCTGTTTCAGTTCGGTCCGGCAGCGAGCGTTGCGGAGAGCGCCGGCAAGGACCTGTATCAGGGCAAAGGGCTGCGCGATCGCATTTACGCGTGGCCTTCGACCGCGCAGTGCCGTGTCGAAGAACAAGTCGTCGCGCAACCTCGTAGCCTCGATGGCGTGTTGATCTCCGGTCGCGGTTTGTTCGCGCTGGAGTACGTGTTGTTTCACTCCGGTGCGGAGACTGCCTGTGGTTCGAGCACCGAGACGGCTCGCGCTTGGAGCGAGCTCTCCGAGGACGAGCGCGATTCGCGCAAGGCGAGCTACGCGCGCACGGTTGCGGCGGATGTTCGCGCGCAATCCGATGCGCTCGTGAATGCTTGGAGCCCGGACGGAGGAAACTTCAAGGACAAGTTCGTGCGTGCGATGGGCTATCCGGACGAGCAGACGGCGCTCAACGTGCTCGGCTGGTCGCTGATCTACATCGAGAAGGAAGTGAAGGATTGGAAGCTCGGGATCCCGGCGGGCTACACGCTCACCTCGCCTGTGAATGGGCCTGAAGCGCCGTTTGCGCGGGTGGGAACAGCGAACATTCGCGCGAACCTGCGTGGATTTCGTTCGTTGTTCCAGGGCTGTGGGGAGAGTGGTGAAGGGCTCGGGTTCGATGATTGGTTGCGCGCTGCAGACCACGGAGAGCTCGCGGACCAGTTGCTCGAAGCGCTCGCGGGTGCCGAGAAAGGTATCGAGCAGCTCGGGCCGTTGCCGGACGCGTCGAAGGAGAAGCTCGAGACTGCGTATCAAGAGCTGAGGAAGCTCACGGACTTGCTGAAGAGCGATTTGTTCGGAGCCGGGAGCCCGTTGAACTTGAAGCTTCCCGCGAGTGTGGAAGGGGACACGGACTAGATGAACGGGCGGGTGGCAAAGCTCGAGCCGGCGCTGCTGTTTCGCTCGAGTAGCGAACGCGTGCCGGTCAGAGCGCGTGGCGCGCAGCCGCTGATGGCTGCGCTGATGCGGCCGATCGATGTTGCTTGGCTCGCTGCGCTTCGGATCGTGCTCGGGTGTGTCCTCGGCGTCTCGATGATCCGCTTTCTCGTGTACGGCTGGGTCGACCGATTTTTCGTCACCCCGCGGTTTCACTTCAAGTACTTTGGTTTCGAGTGGGTCGAACCGCTCCAGTCGAGTGGAGCGATGCACGGCTTGTTCGCAGCGCTCGCCGTGCTCGCATTTCTGGTCGCCGCAGGGTTCTGTCATCGCGTCAGTGCTGCGCTGCTCGCTGCGGGGTTGTTTTACGTTCAGCTGATCGACGTCACGACGTACTTGAATCACTACTACTTGGCTGCGCTTCTCGTGGCGCTACTGAGCGTGACGCCCGCGCATCGTGTTTGGAGTGTCGATGCTCGGCTTGCACGGCGTCGAGGTCGCGCGGCGGATGCCACGGTTGCAGTTGGCGTTCTGTACCTGTTTCGATTTCAGGTGGGGCTCGTGTATGTGTTTGCGGGGCTCGCGAAGCTGCAGAGCGATTGGTTGCTGCACGCGCAGCCGCTTCGCATTTGGCTCGGCGCGAGCGTGGACCTGCCTTTGGTCGGGTCGTTGCTGCGGTTGCCCGGGGTCCCGCTCGCGATGAGCTGGGCGGGGTTTTTGTTCGACGCGACGATCGTGGGGTGGTTGTTGTGGGGGCGCTCCCGCGGGATCGCGTATGCGGTCGTGATCGGGTTTCACTTGATGACCCGTGCGCTTTTTCCGATCGGGATGTTTCCTGCGATCATGATCGCGTCGGCACTCGTGTTCTTTGCGCCCGGGTGGCCGCGAGAGGTGATTTCTCGTGCACGGCGCGTGGCTGGGCGTGTTCGGGGGTGGTGGTCGTTGACGTTGCCGTCGCCGTCGCCGTCAACGTCAACTTTGACGACCGTGAATATGAATACGCGCACTGGCGCTGGGGCTCGCAGCTGGGTCCTTGTTTCACTCGGCGCTGCTTACTGTGTCGTTCAATTGTTGCTTCCGCTTCGGTCGCTTGCGTACGGCGGGAACGTTCTCTGGCACGAACAAGGCATGCGGTTTTCCTGGCGCGTCATGGTCCGCGCCAAAGGCGGCTCCACCACCTTCGTCGTTCATGACCGCTCGAACGGACGCACGTTCCACGTCAGCCCACGCCAGTACCTGACCGACCTTCAAGAAAGCGAGATGTCGAGCCAACCGGATCTGATCCTTCAGCTGGCTCACCACATCGCGCGTGATCTTCAACAACGCGGTCACGGAGCGCTCGAAGTCCGCGCGGACTCTCGCGCCTCACTCAACGGCCGGCCCAGCACACGACTGATCGATCCGACTGTCGACCTGACACAGATCGCAGACGGACTCGGACGCGCCGACTGGATTTTGCCCGCCCCGGCTTCCGCCGCACCCCATACGCGACTGGTTCCTTGAGCTTAGTAGGTGTTAGACGCATGAGTTTCGAAGATCTGCGAAAGGTTATTCGGTTCGCAGCGCTTGCGCTCGCCACGACCTGGTCCGCAGCCGCCGACGCGCAACCCGATCAAGATGCTGGCAGCACTCCCGACGCACAAACGCGCGCGGGAGAACCGCCGCCGCCGTCCGCGGCACCGCCGCCACCTCCGCCCTCACCTGAGCCGCCGTCTTCCGCGCCTCCGGCTGCTGCGCAGCCGGAGCAGAGTGGACCCGCCGAGCCTCCCGCCGCTGCAGCCACGCCGCTCGCCGAACCGACGGTTCCGCTGCCGTCCGCTGCAGCCGAAACGCTTGCCGAAGTCCCACCACTCTCCGAGCAAGACGCAGTCGACATCATCGTCGTGGGCAATCGACTCTCGAGAGCGGCTGGTTCCGCCCACGTCATGCGTGCAGAACAACTCGAGCGCTTCGAGTTCGATGACGCCCACGCGGCGCTCCTTCAGGTTCCCGGGGTGTACGTTCGTCAAGAAGACGGCATCGGTCTTCGACCCAACATCGGCATTCGCGGCGCAAACCCCGACCGCAGCAAGAAGCTCACGCTGATGGAAGACGGCGTGCTGTTCGGCCCTGCGCCGTACTCCGCACCCGCTGCTTATTACTTTCCACTCCTCACACGCATGACGCAGATCCGCGTAATCGACGGCCCCTCGGCCATCGCGTACGGCCCGCAGACGGTTGGCGGAGCGATCGACTTCATCACTCGCTCGCTTCCCGACGTCCCGACTGCCGCGATCGATCTCGCCGGCGGCCAATACGGATACCGCAAGGCCCACGCCTATGCCGGCACGACTGAAGGCCGCTTCGGCATGCTCATCGAAGGTGTTCACCTGCATGACTCGGGCTTCAAAGAGCTGCCCGACGGCGCAGACACCGGCTCGACGCGCAACGAGTGGATGGTCAAAGCGTCGTACGTGATCGATCCGACCGCGTCCGCGACACACGAGCTCGGCCTCAAACTCACATACTCCGAAGAAACTTCGAACGAGACGTACCTAGGCCTATCAGACGAAGACTTCCGCGCCGATCCGAACCAACGTTACCCCGCGAGTGCGCTCGACCAGATGAAGAACCACCGCACGTCGATTGTCGCGGGCTGGATCTTCGACGCGCCCGACTCGAAGCTCAAGATCACGACCACGGCCTACCGCCACGACTACGCGCGCATCTGGCGCAAAGTGAATCGCTTCCGCGGCGCGGCGATCGCAGGCGTGCTCGCAGAGCCGGACGACCCCAACAACGCCGAATACCTGGCGGTGTTGAAAGGCCGCGAAGACACGGTCATCGACGGCACGACGATCCTCATCGGCCCAAACGACCGCACGTTCGTGAACGAAGGTGTGCAGAGCGTCCTCGAGCTGAACCAACGTCGCACTGGTCCGGTCACGCACCGCATCGAAGCCGGTTTGCGCGCGCACCACGACTCGATCGATCGCCGCCACAGCGAAGATGCATTCAGCGTCATCGAGGGCCAGCTCGTGCCGAACGCAGACGAAGCGACGTACGTGACCGCTTCGAATGAAGCGAACACGTACGCACTCGCGATGCATGCGCTCGACGCGATGAGCTGGGGCAAGTTCACGCTCACGCCGGGCGTTCGACTCGAGCTCATCTCCTCGCAGCTCGACGATCGTTTGGCCGAAGAGAAAAACACCGCGTTCACCGTCGCAGTCATGCCGGGCGTGGGTGCGTTCTATGAGCTCGTGCCGAACCTCGGCGTGTTGGCGGGCTTGTACCGCGGCTTTAGTCCGCCTGCGCCCGGTGACGACGTCGAGCCCGAGTACAGCCTGAACTACGAGGCTGGCGTTCGGTACAGTCCGGGTCGTTCGCGCGCCGAGCTGATCGGTTTCTTGAACGACTATTCGAACCTCACCGACATCTGCACGTTCTCGAGTGGCTGTGTCACCGAAGATCTCGACCGCCAGTTCGACACCGGCAAGGCTCTGATCTACGGCTTCGAGGCGTTCCTCGGCCACGACCTCGATCTCGGCGCGTTCAAGCTGCCGTTCGGAGCGGCATACACCTTCACCCATGCCGAGTTTCGCTCGACCTTTCAGTCGAGCGATCCGATCTACGGTAACGTCAGCAAAGGCGATGAGCTTCCGTACGTTCCCGAGCACCAGCTCAGCGTGACCCTCGGCATTGATGGCAAGATTGGCGCGCTCAACGCCGCGCTGACCTACGTTGCCGCGATGCGGGAAGAGGCAGGCAGCCAGCCGCTCGCTGAGACCCTCGCGACGGACGAACAAATTACGGTCGACCTAGCTGGCGAGCTCCGCATCCTCGAGCGCCTGAAGATCTACGCGAGCGTGCGCAACGTTGGTGATGCGCGCAACATCGTCTCGCGCCGCCCTTTCGGTGCGCGCCCGAACGCGCCTCGTTGGGTTCACGTCGGAATCAAAGGCGCGCTCTGAACCGCGTGCCCTCACGAATCTAGAGTCGTCGGTTCCCGAGAGTCCGACCTCGGATCAATTGCGATGCATCGAGCGAGTCGAAAACGATCGCCTCACTCGCTGAGGCGCGATCGCAAAACTGCGGTTTTTTGGGCGGGTGTTGCGCAGATCGTCCCGTCTAGAACGAGATTTCTTTGCGCGATCGACGAAGCCGAAGATAGTTCGTCGAACTGTCGTGTCCATCAAACCCGGTTATGTCGACTATCGCAACGGAGAGTTCGTCGCTGGCTTCGACTTCGACGCGACTGTTTTCGACGAGATAAAGCGCCTCCAGGGGCGTCGCTGGGTGCGAGAGACTCAAGAGTGGCTAGTTGCGCGTAGTCATCGCAATGCTGCTGGTCTCTTGGGAATCGCGCGCAAGTGCGGCTGGGACATCAGTCCGGCAGCGCGTGACGTATGCGAGCGTCTACAAGACATTGCCGATGCCACCGAGTTGTCGGTCGACGTAGTTCAGGGCTCAGCTGGCGAGCCATGGTTCTTCTGTTTGTTGGGTGACGACGAAGCTTTGCACCGAAGTGTCAAAGCGATTCCAAAAGCATTTCTCGATCCAGCGGACGACAGTTGGTGGGTTCCGGCGTTTCGCGCAGACAGTGCCGAGATGCTCCTCGAAATAGTCCACTCGGATGCCCGACTATTCATATCGGACGCCGCCTGGCGCCTACTCGCAGAGCCAGATCTGACCTATTTCCCGTCGGACCCAAGCTAGCGACCTGCTCCGCGGCCACTGGAACGTCTTCGAAAGCGCGCGATGGGCTATCGCTTGTTTGAGAACGACGCGCCAGATCAATCCGAGCGACACGTCGTGCGAGCCGAACGCTCTGATCGCCCTGGTTCTGGACCCAGTCCAATCGTAGGCGTGGTTGCCGGTATTCCCGAAGTAGCGGCCTTGGTTTTCTCGCACCGTTCGGCGCCGTTGTGAGCTCCGCCTCGCTGCAATCGCACACGTGGCGCCGCAGCAGCACGATCAGCGATGCGTCGTTTGACGAATGCGCGGCCGTAATCGCGCTCCGCGACCAGTGCATTGTGCGTGCGACACACGAGGCAGATGTTGTCGAGCGTCGCCTCCCCACCGCGAGCAAACGGAACGATGTGATGAAACTCGAGATTGCCCCGTGCGCGACATCGCGTTCCATCGGAACTCACGAAGCGACAACGTCCTTCATCTCGCGCGTAAACTTGGCGACGCAGTGCGTGCGCGATGTGCCGCGTATTCGGTTTTGAAGGTTGACGCCAGGTGTTCGAGTTCGACGGCTGACGTTCGGCGCGAACCACGCGTGTGGTGGGGCGAGCTTGGTCCGCGGGCGCTTCAGATGCGTGCGCGACGTGGCGAGCATGATTCGGTTTTGACGGCTGCGGTTCGGCGCAAGTCATCGATGTGGTGGTGGTGTCAGCATGGTCGGCGGCGGTGTCAGAGTCGGTGAGCCGCGGCATCCGCGGCTTGCTCGTTTGCGCGAAGCGCTGCTTCTTTCGCTCCGCGATCAAAAGCGTCAGCCCACGTTCGACGATGCTGGCTAAGTCACCGGTCGGCAGTTGATTGCGGAACAAGTCTCGAGCTTCGCTGAACAAGTCGACTAAACTCTGACTCGCCGTGAATTGCACCTTGTAGCGCCCTTCGCGCAGCGGAACGATCGAGCTTGGGTCGGGCGCGCGTGGCAGTGACGGCCCGCCGGATGCCATGGCTTGCGGGCCTCGCACCGGGTCAGCCGGCCAAACATCGTTGTGGACCGGCACCGTAGCGGCGGGCACGGGGCCAGCAGTCAATGCCCCGGCCTGGACCGATACGGTAGCCGAGGCCATCGCATGTTCGGACGATTGTGCAGTCGCAGCCTGCTCGGTCGGGAGCGTGCCAGGTTCGGCGTCCGAGCCTTTCGCTGCACGGCATGAGTGCGTTGTGCTGCTTGCGAAATGCACGTGAGTCGCCGCGAATGCTGAAGCCGGTGCGGGTGCTGGGCCTCATGTCGGTACTGATTTGGGAGTCGGGAGTTTCCTGATTGCGCTTGGCACATCGGGTTGTGGAAAGTGCGCGGCAATCAACATTTGAAGCTCCAGCTTCGACTTGAAGCGCGCCTGCTCGAGAAGCTCGATGTTGGAAGCTGTGAGCACCGGTGCGAGCAACTTCAGTGCGGTCATATTCAACTCGCCTCGAGCGACCATTGTGAGTGCGGTCGGAAACTCGCGTCCGAGTCGTGCGGCTCGAATCCGGAGCCATGCTTCGGCGTCGGACATGTGAAGTGCTTGAACTGCGTAATCGAACATCGAGCTGAATCCGAGATCGCGAAACAGCCCGCGAGAGTCGACTTCCCCCAGATGAACGAGCAATCGAGCGGTCACGTCTCGATCTTCCTTCACGCAACGGGTCAGTCTAGCGATGAGTGCGTCGTCACTCAGTCGCTTTGCATTCTCCAATTCCTGCACCTGCATCACACACCTCCAATTGAGCTGACAACCGTATAGCACGCAGGTTTTCGCGCCTCGCAGCGTGCGGCAGGCGCCGCGTTCTCGATGCAACGCGCGACGCAAATCAAAAATTCGATTCAGCGAACGCACGAGCGAACCTCGGTCGAGCGAGCGTGGTTGCCGAAGCGGGTAACAACCTCGCGCCGACAATGTGCCAGAAACTGTCAAGCACTATTTAAAAAAACTAACAACGAAAAGGACACAACTCGCATCGTCACGCGCCGATAACCAAGCCAGAGCCGAGAAGATCAACACTCTCGCACCAAGCGCGACGAGGGCAGTGCGAGTGCAAGCGTGGGGTGACTCGTCTGCGCCCGAAACGGGTGTGGATGGTGCGGCCTCGTCGCCGCTGGAAGCGGCAAGAACTAGAGGCGCTGCGGTGGAGCTCACGAGACAGATGACGCGCGACTCTCACAACGGGGTAACCGCGCGAGAAAACCAAGACCAATTCTTCGGGGAACATCGGTAGGCACGCCCACGATTCGACTGGTTCCAGACCCAGGATGATCTCAGCAATGCCCAACGTTGGCTCGGTGAGTCGACAGGACGTTCGTTTCGACGCAGGCCGAGGGCGAAGCGGAATGCGCCGGCTCAGGGACGCGCGAACCGGCGAGGCTCAGCGTGCCGGCGACCGGACTGCGGCGTCATCCGAACTGAGCCTACAACATCAGCGCGTCACGCCCCGTCGCCAGCTCTCTCTCCGTGTCTGACGCCAACAGCCGCGACTGCGCTGCCGAAGCCACGGCGCAGTGAGCGCGAAGCGCGCGGCTCTGCGCGCCGGCCGCCGGAACAAGGCAGCGTTCGAAGTTCGCCTCCAACGCCACCCGCGATCGTATCCCCCCGTATCCAGCCTCTCGCGCCCGCCGCTGACGCCAACAGCGTCGCCGCACCGCCGAAGCGGCCACCGAACGCGTGCATGCCCCGGCGAACCCCCCCCAACGAGCCCCCCACTACCCGCCCAACTTCACAAACCCCTTCGGCTCCAGGCGGAACAGCGTCGTGAGCTCTAGCGACTTCTCCTTGCCGACCTTCAGCTCCGAGATCGACTGAATCTTCCGCGAGCCCTCCGTTGTCGCGGCGACATGGACGAGCACGTTCAACGCACTGGCGAGCAGCGGCGCAAGCGAAGTCCTCCCGCCGCCAACAGCGGCTTGGGCAAAGAGGTCGAGCTGCAACAACGCAGTCTGCGGCGTCGGCGCATGCATGCCAAAGATCACACCCGGACTCGCTGCCGCCGCCGACAACGCCGCGAGTGCATCCGGACCACTGACGTCGTCGATCACGAGCCGATCGTGGCGCAGCCGCGATGCGTAGCGCAGAAACTCCTCTAGCGAGAGGCCGGGCATCGCGTGGCGGCTGAGCGGCAAGGTCTGCGCGTTCAACAAACTTCCACTCGGCGAGTTCTCAATCGTAACCACGCGCTCATGATCCGGCGCGAGCATCGTCAGCATTCCGAGCAACGTGCTCACACCGGAGCCCATCGCACCGAGCACCAAGATGTTTTTGCGCTGCTGCACCGCCCCACGCAAAAACGCGAGCATGTCCATCGACAGCACACCTTCGGTAACTTGGCTCTCCGGCGAGCTCAGCGCACGCGGTGGACAGCGCACCGTGAGGAGCGGCCCTTTCGCAGAGAGCGGCGGCAGCAGGATCTGGATGAATCCACCGGAGGGTAGCCGCGCTTCTTGGACCGGAGCGGTCTCTTCGAACTTGCGCCCTGCGCGATGCAACAAGCGCTGGGCAACCACGAGCACCGCGCCGTCACCTGAGAAGAACGACGAGACCGCGGCCAAACCACCGCCGAGATCCGCGAGGATTCGCGTCGGTCCATCGACGACGACTTCTCGCACCGAACGATTTGCGAGCAATCGATCGAGCGGTCCAAGCCCCACCGCTTCAGCGACCGCAGCTTCGCGCAAGAACCTGCGATCGAGGTCGGGCCCGATCGCGCCTTCGCTCGCGAGCTCGTCCATCAAGTGCTCGATCGTCGCGAGGTGCTCCGATGGAAATGCGCTCTCTTCCGGCTTCGCGACGTTCAACTCGGTCGCGAGCCGCTCCATCAACATCGCGAGCGCACCCTGCAAACGCAGCAAAGGCGCGAGCACCGCCGGCGAAGTCAGCCCACTCAGCATCGGATTCGACTCTCCCGACGACCAACTCGGGACGCCTTTGCTCGTGCGCGCCGACAAAGGCTCTTGAAGATTCGAGTCGCTTGCAGCGGATGGCGGCGCCGCCGAGATGCCGGTATCGGAATCCGGGCTCGGCGCGGTGACCACGATGTTGCGCGCGCTCGCATCGGGCACGGAACGCGAGAGCGCACCGCGTACAGGCTCACGCCCAGTCCCCGCCAACGTGTCGCGCAACGCGGCGCTCGCGCCCCGGGTGATATCACCGCCGAACGCCGACTGCGCGACTGCGCTACTAAGCTTGGGCTGGTCGTCGACCCGCGTGAGATCCGCCGGGGTCTTCTCGCCACTGCCGTTTCCAGAATGAGCTTTGGCTTTCGCAGCCGGCGGCGGCGGAGGCATGCTCATCCGCGCGGCTGAGCCGGGCAACGGCGGGGGCACCGACGACCCGCGCATACCGATCGCCGTGCTGAGCGGCCGGTGTGGCGGTAGCGGTGGCATCCCAAGTCCGGGCCCGCGCGCATTCATGGTCGGAGGCAAGCTCGGTGGTGCGACCGAAGTCGCGGACGGTGTGCTCCCGGGTTCGGTCGGTAACGAGCCGCCGATCACCACCGGCGTGCTCGCCCCCGCGGCGACGACACCGGGCAGGACCGAATCGCCGAACGCGATTGCGTTCGGAGGTAGCGACGCTGCACCCACATCGGGAAATCCCGACGGCCTCCGCAGCTCATCACGCGTGGGCGCCGTGGCTTTGGGCGGATCGGTTGCGCCGCTCAGCTCGGGCTCCGAAACCGGCCGTCGAGGCCGAAACTCGCGCGCGGAAACCCCTTCGAACGTGCCGCCCGGAGCGGCGAGCGTGAGAATGAAGTCGCCGATGTAGATCTTGTCACCCTTGCGAACGACCATCGGCGCCGAGATGCGCCGCCCGTTCACGTACGTGCCGTTGGTGCTCTTCTGATCGAGCAGCACGTACCGATCGTCTTTGAACACCAACCGGGCGTGGTGCTTCGAGACGTTGCTCTTCGGCAGGCAGATGTCGTTGTCCTCGAGCCTCCCGATACCAACTTCGGGGCTCTCGATATCGAGCTGGCGTTGCGCCCCGCCTTTCTCGGTGATGACGATCGAGAACACCTAGGGATTAACAGGCCCTGGTCGCGGAAGGTCAAGGCGCGATGTGTTCGCTGTGTTAAGCTTCGCGTCGAGGTCTTCCATGTCACGCAAGCGCAAGCGGGCGCGTGCGCAGCAGCAGGATGAGGCGGCAAAGCCAGCACCTGCGCCAACGATCGGCACCGCGCTCGGCTTGGTTCTGAAACAAGCCGGCGTCACGCTGCAGCCAGCCCGTAAGGTCGAACCCCCAAAGACTCCAGTGAATGCGCCGCGTCCACACCAAGCGCGCGAGCCGCTGGCGTCCGCGCGCGTCGTGCCGCCGCCTCGAGCGGCGAGTGAAGCCATTCTCACGACCGCCGACCTGCGGATGCTGAACGACGCCTACGAGGGTGCACGCCCGCTCGCGCCGAAAAAGGCGCGGGCGAAGCCGGTCGCGGAGCAAGGCGTCGCGGTCAAGAACCCCGTCCGCGAGGCGCAGGTGCGAGACCAAGCGCGTGCGGAGGAGCTCGCGGCGCGCACGCGTTTGGCGGCACTCGTCTCGGATGGTGTGCGATTCAAGATCCGGCGTGAGGATGACTACGTCGAAGGCCTACGCGCGGATGCGTCACCGAAGCTGCTCGCGCGGATTCAGGGGAAGGGCTTTTCCCCCGAGGCGAGGCTCGATCTTCACGGGTTGCGCGGGAATCAGGTCGCACCCGCGATCGAGCGTTTCGTGCGCATGCATCAGCGTCGCGGCGCGCGGAACGTGCTGCTGATCGTCGGAAAGGGCCTGCATTCCGAGGATGGAACCTCGGTGCTCGCACCGGCTGCGATCGAGGCGCTGACTCACGGTCTGCCATCGCCATGGGTGGTCGCATTTTGCACGGCCCATGCCGTGCACGGCGGCGTCGGCGCACTAGCAGTCATCCTCCGCGACTAGCTTAGCGGCTGCCTGAGCAGTGTGTCGTGCTACCGTGCGCCAACATGTTGGAGCATGAGCTGGAGAGTGCGGCGACGATCGCGCGTGAGGCCGGGCAGATTCTCCTCGAGATCTACGCGACCGATTTTGGAGTGTCGTTCAAAGGCCAGGGCAAGGGTGACCCCGTCACCGAAGCCGATCGCCGCGCGAACGCGCACATCGTCGAACGCTTGCGAAAGGCGTTCCCGACCGACACGATCGTCGCCGAAGAGAGCGACAATCGCGCGGCCGAGCTCGGTGTGAAGCGGATTTGGTACGTCGACCCGCTCGATGGCACGAAGGAGTTCGTCGCAAAAAACGGCGAATTTTCCGTGATGATCGGCCTCGCGATCGAGGGCCGCGCAACGCTCGGCGTGGTTTTCCAACCGAGCGAAGACAAACTCTATCGCGGCGTCGTAGGGCAGGGCGCTTCGCTCGAGCAGGCAGGCCAAACCAGTGCCCTTCACGTGAGTGATCGGCGCTCGGACTTGCGCTTGGTCACATCGCGCTCGCATCGGTCTCGCTCGACCGACGAGCTCGTGTCGAAGCTCGGCATCAAGCAGGAAATGATCAGCGGCTCAGTCGGTTTGAAGGTCGGCTTGATCGCGGAGCAAGTGGCTGACCTGTACGTGCACGTCTCGGACAAATCGAGCGCCTGGGACACGTGTGGTCCGGAAGCGGTTCTCATCGCCGCAGGCGGCCGCTTCATGGACCTCGGTGGCGAGCCGTTCGTGTATGGCAAATCGGATCTGCGCACGCGCCACGGCATCTACGCGTGCAATGCCGCGGCGTACGACATCGCGTTGCCCGTCGTGCGCAAGATCGGCGAGCACGCCGGCTTCGTCTGACAGTCAGAGCAAGACGCCGCCGAGAATGATCTGCGCGACCGTGAAGTAGATCACGAGCCCGAGCACATCGACTAACGTCGCGACGAAAGGCGCAGATGCGCTCGCCGGGTCGAACCCGCATTTGCGGATCGCAAACGGCAGCATCGATCCCGCGAGCGTTCCCCACATCACAACGCCGACCAAGCTGATTGCGACGACGAGCGCGACCGAACGGTAGTGCGGCCCGTACGAGTGAAACATCGCTTCCCACGCTAGGATCCGGATCGCGCCGATCGTTGCGAGGATCAAGCCCAACGCCAAACCCGCGACGAACTCGCGCCGCGCGATGCGCCAAAAGTCCGACAGGCGCACGTGCCCGACCGCCATTGCGCGAATCACGAGCGTCGCCGCCTGCGAACCGGAGTTGCCTCCGCTGCTGATGATCAGCGGCACGAATAGCGCGAGCACGACGGCCTTTGCGATCTCGTCTTCGTAGCGACTCATCGCGCTCGCGGTGAGCATCTCGCCCAAGAACAAGACCGCGAGCCAACCCGCCCGCTTGCGGATCATGTCGCCCAAACGCGTCTCGAGGTACGGCATGTCGAGCGCTTCCATGCCGCCCATCTTTTGCGCGTCCTCGTCCGCCTCTTCCATCACGATGTCGACCACGTCGTCGACAGTCACGACGCCGAGCATCTGACCACTTTCGTCGACGACCGGCACGGCCGCCAAGTCGTACTTCGCGATCGTGCGCGCGACCTCTTCTTGGTCGGTCTCCGGCGCGACCTTCACGATGCCGTCGTTCATGTAGATCGCGATCGGTGCGCTCGGCTCGCCCAAGATCAAATCGCGAAGGGACAAAACTCCCACTAAGCGTCCAGTCTCGACGACGTACAACGTGTAGATCAACTCGGGCTCTTGTTCTCGCGCGAGCCGCCGCACTTCCGCGATCGCTTTCTCGCAACTCATGCCCGGACCGAGTGCGATGTACTCGGTGGTCATGATGCCGGCTGCCGTGTCCTCGCCGTAGCTCGCGAGCACGCGCGTCTCTTCGGCGACCTCCGGCTCGAACTTCGAGAGCTCGGACAAGATCGATTCGCGCAGCGTGTCCGGCAGCTCGTTCATCAGGTCGGCGCGATCGTCGGCCGACATCTCCGTGATCATCTCGGCCGAAGTCTGAGGCCTCAGCTGTGTGATCAGCGTGACGCGCAACTCTTCTGGCAAACGCTCGAGCACTGCTGCCGCTTGCTCGATCGGAAGATGCGCGACGACGAGTGCCGCTTGCTCGATTGAAAGCTCCTCGGCCAACACCGCTGCGATGTCTTCCGGGTGCACCTCCGAAAGTGCGTCCTCCAGCTGCTCGGGCGCGTGCTCGAGCGTCGGCTTGAGGAATGGCAACTTGGAGGGCTGCTCCATCGGGCCGCTATTGTGCAAGAAGGACTCTCCGCGGCAAGGAAAAGCGCTGAGCTCTCGCGTTTTGATGGTTGCCCACACGAGCGTAGACTTCGTGGGGATGACTAGCGATACAACGCTCCGCTTCGACACCCTCGCGATCCACGCCGGTCAAGCACCCGACCCGACGACCGGCGCAGTGATGCCGCCGATCCACTTGTCGTCGACGTTTGCGCAGGACGGTCCGGGAAAACATCGCGGCTTCGAGTACAGCCGCACCGACAACCCCACCCGCCGGATGCTCGAACAATGTCTGACTGCGCTCGAAGCGGGCACCGCAGCGGTGGCTTTTGCATCAGGCAGCGCGTCGAGTGCCACCTTGCTCGAGACGATCCGCCCCGGGGAGCACGTGATCTCGAGTGACGATGTGTACGGCGGCACGTTCCGTTTGATGCAGCGCGTCATCGCTCCCCGCGGCGTCCAGTTCACGCGGGTCGACATGGCCGACCTCGATACGGTGCGGGCAGCGATCCTCCCGACCACGCGGATGCTGTGGGTCGAGACGCCGACGAACCCGCTTTTGAAGCTGGCGGACATCCCTGCGCTCGCGCAGCTGGCGCGCGAGCACCGTTTGCTCCTGGTCGTGGACAACACGTTTGCGACGCCGGTGGCCCAACGCCCCCTCGAGCTCGGTGCCGATGCGGTCGTGCACTCGACCACCAAGTACCTGAACGGCCACAGTGACGTCGTGGGCGGCGCCGTGATCACAAAGAACCCCGAGCTCGCCGAGCGATTGAAGTTTTTGCAGAACGCGATCGGCGCGGTGCCGTCGCCCTTCGATTGCTACCTCGTGTTGCGTGGGCTGAAGACCTTGCCGATCCGAATGCGGCGCCACTCGGAGACCGCGACTCGATTGGCGCAGTTTCTCGCGGCGCATCCGAAGGTCGCGAACGTATTTTTCCCCGGCTTGCCGAGCCACCCGCAATACGCGCTGGCGCAACGCCAAATGGCGCTTCCCGGCGGCATGATCAGCGTCGAGCTGAAGGGCGGGCTCGCGGCCGCGCACGCGCTTTTGTCCTCGACCCGGATCTTCACGTGTGCCGAGAGCTTGGGTGGGGTCGAGTCCCTGATCGAGCATCCGGGCTCGATGACGCACGCATCGCTGCCGCCGGAGACGCGCGCCGCGCTCGGAATCGGCGATGGTTTGGTGCGGCTTTCTGTGGGGCTCGAGGATCCCGAGGACCTACAACGCGATCTCGAACGCGGTTTGTGAGCGGTTAGTAAGCAGGTGGGGAAGGGGGTCAGCACGGGCAAAGCTTGCTGGCCAGCGGGGCCTCGCGGTACTCTGCCCATCTATGCGACTTGGTATCTCGCTGGGGTTCGTAGTCGTATGCAGCTTGGGTGGGGTCGCGTGTAAAAGCGAATCCAGCCCGCCGGTCTACTTGGACGCCGACTACCAGTTGCGCTGTCGCGACTGCGAGCCGCGCACGGGCGACGACCCGGAGCGCGAGATCGCGCTGCTCGATGGCGAGTTCGACTTCAAGATCACGTGCGACGTGAAGCGGATCAGCGGCAAGCGCAGCATGAACTTGATCGTGGCGCACGAAGCGGAGCGCCAGGCTGACCGCTATGGCATTCGGATCACACGCGCGAACATCGACGAGGGCGACCAGTCGGACGAGTGCAAGGTGCGCATCAACGAGGGTGCGAACATCTACGAGGGTGCGTGCAGCGGGGACGATCCTTCGACCGAGCAGCCGTGCAAGGTGACCTTCGATCGCGAGGGTGAGATTGTCGAAGGCAGCGTGTACTGCGACAGGATCCCGAATCAGGCGAATCTGGCGAGCTTTCGGTATCTGGTGAATCCGGGGTCGGATACCAAGGCGATGAAGTTCGCCGTGCATAACTGCAACGGGATCTGAGGACGATCCCTCTCAATTCCCGGTAAGCGCCTTAAGCTTCCCGGCGATCGAGCAATCATTTGCCGCCCCAGCCCGCACCCGCTCCGGATCGATCGGAGGCGCCGCCCCCGTCGTCTTCGACAAGATCCGCGTAGTAAGCAACACCCCCTCGGACTGCACCCGCGTTCGAAGCAACAACTCGCCCTGCGCGAGCCCCCACAAAAACACTCGAACCGGCGCATCGCGACGATTGTCGCCTTCTTGCAGCACGAGCATGAACCAGTCGCTTCGCGCGAGCCCGAGCACGCTCGGCAGGTCGGCGCGGATTCGCCGCGACAACATCTCGTCTTCGACGCGCAGGTGCAGCACGTCGGTCTGCTCCTTGAGCTGCTCGAGAAACTGCGGCGTCAAGAACTCGCCCTTCTCGTAGAGCCCGCGCGCCGATGCAGGTGCGAGCCCGAGACACGTCGCGATCCGATCCGGCTCGGCGAACTTCGCTTCAGTCTCGATGCTCTCGCGCTTCTTCGCCGCGGACAGCGGCAGCCGCAAGTAGAGCCCATTGCCGCTGCGCAAGCCCGGCAAGTGCAGGCGCGGGTCGACGAGCGTGGTCGGTTCCGCCGACGCCGCGCCGACGATCAACCCTTCGAGCTTGTCGCGCAGCTTCGTGTACACGCCGCGCGCGCCTGCGAGCTGGACTTCGTGCACCTGCACCATCGCCGCTCGCAGCAGCGAAGCCTTTTGACGTTGCTTCAAATAGTAACCACCCATGACCACGATCAACGTCAGCGCTCCGAGCGCGACGTAGTGCCAGGGGATTCGCGGCATGTACGCGCGCGTATCTTCGGCAGCATTCGGCCGCGCGGGCACGAGGCGACGAACTTTACCGGTGCGGGGGACGGTGGGTGGTGGGTTCGACATGGGACGAGATGGTTCACGGGCTTAAAACACGACGGCCCTACTCGTAGTCGAGCAGGGCCGCAGTGAGTTCGCAACTTCTGCCGCGCGGAGCGGCAGGACTTCGTGAAGCTACTTCTTTTCGCCCGTGCGATTGACCGCGAAGCTCACGTTCGCGTAGCCCGCCTGCGCGGTCGAGAACATCAGTTTCTTGATCACGCGATAGTCGATCGAGACGTCGGCCTGCAGAATCACCTGGCCGGGGAACGGCTCCTGCGGGTGCAAGATGCTCCAGTTACGCTTGAGCGTCTCGAGGTCTTGAATCAGCTGCTCGATGCGCTCGACCTTCGGGTCGGCCGCGAGCGTCGCGGTGTCCGCCATACGGCGGCCGTCGAGCGTGATCACGACCGGGTCGACCGCGATGACGGGCGAGATGTCGATGTCGACGACGTTGCTCGCCTTCGGCATCTTCAGGTTCGCCTTCTGAGCGAGCAACTCGCCGCTCGCGCTGAACGAGATCAGCAAGAAGACGACCAGCACGATCAAGAAGTCGATGAACGGAATGAGCGGGATCGACACGTCGACCGCCTTCGAACCGTGGCCGCTGACCTTCTTCGAGACGAACTCGAGGGGGACGTCGCGGAGGAGAACTTTACCGGGTACTCGAACTGGCATGGCTTACAAAGTCCTTCGCTCTACAGGGTCGATCCATCGGAGAGCGACATGTCGGGGAAGCCTTCGCCCACCACCATGTCCATCGAAGCAACGACGTCTTCGTAACGCACGCCGTCTTCCGGCGCGACCACGAGGTCCTTGCGGTTCGGGTCCAAGCGCTTGCGCTCTTGCAACTTCTCACGCAGGCCTTCCATATCGTACTGGTCGCCCGTCTTGGGCACCTCGATACGGTCGCCTGCGGTCGACGCGAGCACGAAGCCGCTCGCCTGCACCTGCAAGATCACTTTGACCTTCTCTTCGGGCGGCGGCTCGTTCGGAGCTTGCTGACCGGGCTGCTGTTGATTCGCGTTCAACTTCGCGAGTTGGTTCCAAACGGCCGTAACCAGAAGGAACATGACGCAGCAGAGCAAGAGGTCGATGAACGGAACGAGCGGAATCTCGGAGTCGACGTTTTTCTTACCGCCGTGACCGCCGCCAACACTTATGCCACCCATTGGGAGCCTCGCTGGTTACAGAAAAAAACAGAGCTGAGGAGAGCCGGAGCACCGCGCTTTCGCGTTCGATGCTCCGGCGAGATGCTGATCAGGCGGCCTGTGAGTCGTCGAGCTGGATGCGCGAACGATTGTTCACGACCAGGTTCACGACCTGCACGGTGGCAGCGTTGATGTCGTCGATCAGCTTCTGCGTCTTGGTGTTGTGCGCCGCAAAGCCGACGAGGGCGATGATCGCCGCCATCAGACCGAACGCGGTGCAGTTCATGGCTTCTGAAATACCCTTCGCGAGCATGGTCGCCTTCGAGGCGGCATCGGCGTTCGCGACGGCACCGAACGCGGCGATGAGGCCGGTCACGGTTCCGAGCAGACCCGAAAGCATCGCGAGGTTCGCGAAGAGCGCGAGCAGCGGGGTGCGGTGTTCGATCTTCGGCAGCTCGACGAGAGCGGCTTCGTCCATTGCGGACTGAACCTCAGCGTCGGGGCGGTTCACCTTCATCAGGCCCGCCTTCACGATGCGCGCGAGTGGCGCGTTTGCGGCCGAGCAGAGCTTGATCGCGCGGCCGATATCGCCGGCCAAGATGCACTTCTGCATCGTCGCGAGGAAAACCTCGCGGTTGATCGAGCTTTTGTACAGGTAGATAGCGCGCTCGACGATGATGCCGATGGCTAGGATCTGCCAAAACAGGATGGGGTACATACCCCAGCCGCCCTCTTCGAAGTGATGCGCGAGCGTTGACATAGCGTTGTCCTCCTCAGGGCCGCCGTTCTGGTTCGGCCTCGTCGTGTTGCTTACGAGCTGTCTCTGGAACGGGCCTGCCCACGTGGAGCAAGCCGGAAAGTCTGGTACGAGTGACGCCTAACGATGCGATTTCTTGCCAGATTTCGGTGTGATTTCAGGCACTTATACAAGGCTAAGTCAGGCGTCCAGGTCGAATGAGGTGCCATCATATCGGCCAACTATCGTGTGTCAACACCGATCTGCGCACAAATCCCACAGCCAATCGGGCACCGAGCCCACGATCCCAGGTCTGGACAACCCGAATCGCGCAAAGTTCCCGCACCACTTCGCATAGGCGAAGGTCGGAACGCCAGACTGAACGTGAGTGACCAGTTGTGACCCGGGAACACAGCTCAGTTCGGATCGGCCTGACGCTGATGGCGGCGCCTACATCGTGGCCCCACACGCGCGTCCTCATATCGTTGCCATGTCTGCGTCTTCGTTGACATTCCCGGCTTGCGTGCGTTAGCGTCCACGCTCCATATTCCGTCCACCCGAGCCGCCATTCCATGGAAAAAATCTGGGGATTCCTGCATGACGGGGCGCCGTTCTCCTTCATCAACGTCGCCATCCTGGCGTTCGTCATCGCGATCATTGCGGACCGCTTCGTTCACATTCTGACGAAGCACCAAGTCAACGGCGAAGAGTTCATGGCGCAGATCCGCAAGCTGGTGCAGGCGGGCAATATCGATCGCGCCATCAAGCTCTGTGAAGCCGAGCCCTTGCCGCTGCTTCAGGTCGTGAAGGCGGGTCTGACCCAGGTGAACCGCGGTGAAGAGGCGATCATCGCGCAGATGGACGAGCGGATGAGCGAAGTGGTCCCGCAGCTCGAAAAACGTATCGGCGTGCTCTGGTCGCTCGCGAACATCGCGACCTTGATCGGCCTGCTCGGAACGATCTCGGGTCTCATCAAGTCGTTTGCGGCTGTTGCGTTCGCGGAGCCGGCGCAGAAGTCGGCGCTGCTCTCGCGCGGTATTTCAGAGGCGATGTACAACACGGCCCTCGGCCTGGGCATCGCCGTGCTCTGCATGTTCTTCCACATGGTCCTGCACGGTTGGGCCAAGCGCATCAAGCACGACCTCGAGCGCACGCAGATGCGGCTCGAAAACCTGCTGACGCTCAAGCGCGAGTAGCGCTCACTTCAGCCGCGCCAGAGTTGATCGAAGGGACCCGACGGACGACACCGGATGGCCAAGTTCACGCCCAGGCAGCGCGCCTACATCCGTAAACGCACCAAAGACGTGTCTACGGATCCGTCCGAGGCGGTCGGCGAGCTCAACATCGTCCCGTTTCTCGACATCGTCGTGAACTTGATCATGTTCTTGCTGGCGACGACGGAGGCCGTGCTGCTGATCTCGCAGATCGAGTCGGACTTGCCGAAGATCGCGCGCGGCCGAAGCAACAGTGCGGACGTGGCGACGCCGCTGAATCTGAACGTGACCGTCACGGATGGCGGCGTGATCGTCAGCGGTTCGGGCGGCAAGCTTGCCCCGGGTTGCAGCACGATCGAGCAGAGTCGCTCAGTCACGGTTCCCAAGAAGGGTCCCACTTACGACTGGACCGGGCTCACGGACTGCGTCGCGCGCGTGAAGCAGCAATACAAGGACGAGCACTCGGTCACCGTCAGCGCCGACCCTCAGGTGGCGTATGAATACGTCGTCGAGGCGATGGACGCAGTCCGCACCCGAGGCGGTGGTAAAGAAGCCTTGTTTCCCGACGTATTGATCTCCGTCGGCGTACGCTGAGAGGCTCCTGTGGCAGAACCGAAGAATCCCGACCGGCCGGCGACGATGGGCGACGTGAAGCGGGTGATCCGGCGCTGGCAATCGCGCCGCGAGGAGCCCGAGGAAGTCGGTCTGAACATCTATCCGATGATGGATATGATGACGATCCTGCTCGTGTTCTTGATCCAGAGCTTCGCGTCGGGCGGCGCCGAAGTCGTCCAGTCCGAAGAGCTGCAGATCCCGGTGTCCACGTCGCAGGTCGAAGCAGCCGAAGCGCTGTCGATCGTGATCTCGTCGAGTGAAGTCGTGCTCGAGGGCAAACGCGTGTTGTCACTTCGCAACGGCAAGGTCGACCCGAGCTTGAAGCAGGGCGGCGGCAACGGTTGGTTGATCACGCCGCTTTTCAACAGCTTGAAGCAGCATCGCGACCGCTTGAAGTTGATCGCCCAACGCAATCCGCAACGCGCGTTTCGCGGCGAAGTGCGTGTGGTCGCTGACAAACGTACGCCGTTTCGGACTCTCGGCGAAGTGATCTATTCGCTCGGGCAGGCGGAGTTCGGTTCGTTGCGCTTCATCGTTTTACGCAAGGAAACGAAGAGTTAGTTGCGCCATCGCGCGGGCGTGGCGCGTCACTCGGCTCGGCGCGCAGCAGGTAGCAGACGTTTCAGGCCAAACGGCCGAGGGTATGTTTGCAGTCGCGGATGAACGACGCGGCGGCTGCTCGCATCCGTCGAAAGCCCTGTACGCCATGGCATCTACGCAGATAGATTCCGGCACCTCAGAACTTGGGGTGTCGACATGTCGAATACGCTTCGCATCAGTCGTCGTACTTTCAGTCATCTCGTTGCAGCCGCGAGCGGCACTGCCCTTCTCGGGCGTCCGAAGTTCGCGCGTGCGGCCGGCAAGCTCAAAGTCGGCGTGCTGCTTCCAAAGTCCGGCGTTCAAGCGCTGATCGGGCAGTCGTGTGATCGCGGAGCGGTGCTCGCACCCGACGTGATCAAACAACTGCTGGGCGTCGACATCGAGATCCTCAGCGCCGACACGGAGTCGAACGCGGAGACCGCACGCTCGCGCGCAGAGCGCTTGATCGACGAAGGCGCAAACGTGCTCGTCGGTGCGTTCGACTCGGGTCACAGCGCTGCGATCGCGCAAGTCGCAGAGCAGCGCGGCGTGCCGTTCATCATCAACATCGCCGCCGCCCCGCAGATCACCGAGCAGGGCTACAAGTACGTATTCCGGAACTTCCCGCCCGCGCCCGAGCTGACGAAGAACGGGCTCGCGATGATCGGCGAGGTCTTCACCGCTGCGAAGGTTGCGCCGAAGACCGCTGTCTTCATGTACGTCAACGACACGTTCGGGCAGGCGATGTCGAAAGGCATCACGGCGTTGATGCCGAGCTTGAAGCTGCCGTTCAACGTGGTCGAGACGATCTCGTACG
>DASRXR010000703.1:0-3507 GCA_035687405.1 Polyangiales bacterium | reverse complement strand
CCACCGCCACCGAGCGAATACCCGATGCAGACAGCGCGACTCGTGTCGAGCTTGCCCTGCAAATCGCCGGCTTGATCATTTTGCATGATCAACCAGTCGAGGCCTTTGGTCATGTCATCGGGTGTCACCGTGCTGGTGTTGGCAGCGATGATCACGAAGCCGTGGGATGCGACGGTGGTCAACCACGGATAGAACTGCGGCGTGGTCGTGATGCCGTTGCCCCACGTCGCAGGGATGAACTTGAAGCCGTTCGCATCCAAGTTCGTCGGACGAAACATCGTGTACGCCCCGCCCGGACCCGTACTGTCGATCTCGCGCGCGGGAAACGGACCGGGTGCTGCGTAGTCAGTCACCGCCGGGAGCTTTTGATTCGGCGTCACGACGACCGGCATCTGCGCCGGCGGCGGTGTCGCAGGCATTACAGGTGGTCGAGGAGCGGCAGGCGCACCTGCGACGCCGCTAGGAGCGGCGACCGGCATGGTCGGTGCGGGCGCACCTGCGAGACCGACGATCGGAGAACTTGCAGCCGGGTTGGACGTGACTGGAAGGCTGGCCGTTCCACCGGCAACACCCGACGCGAAGGCTCCCGCGATTCCAGGAGTCGCGCTCGAGCCAGCGATGGATCTGACCGGCAACTTGCCTCCACTCGCGTTGCTCGTGTCAGGCGAGCACCCTGCAAGCAGTGCGAGTGCGCTGGCGATCGACGTTGCGAGCTTCACGGCGCGTGGCGTTTGGAATGTGCTCATGCTTCACCCACGGCGCACGACCGTCTCACGCCAGTCGAGCAATTGCTCAGCAAACCCAGCCAAATCACTTCGCGCGAAAGTCCGGTGGAATCGAAGCGAGCAATCGAGTGCGCGCTGCAGCCGTGAGCGGCACACGATCCCGCAGTCGAGTTTCAGATTTCGGTGTTTGGCCCCTCGCGCGCCGGAAGAGGCACTAACGGTGGTCATGGGTCTGAAACTGAGATTGGCGTTCTGGTCGGGTTTGGCCGTCGTGGTCGCGTGTTCGGGTGGCTCGATGCCAGGCGCGACTCCGGACGGTGGCGGTGGCGCTGGCGGCGCCGGTGCGCCCGCCATGTCCGGAGACGCCGATGGAGGGCTTGCGGCGTCTGCCGGCACCCCTGCAGCCGATGGCGGCCGGGCCGGAGCAGCATCGCTGCCTAAGGCCGGCTCCGGGGCCGCCGGTGTCTCGTCGCCGCCGGTGGCACCCGCGCCCGTGCCGGCACCGACGTTGGTCGGCGACGTCACGTTCTCCGTACCCAGTCAGACGTTTCGCGGCGAGTTGCCGGTCAGTCTCGCAACAGTCGTCGCCGGAGCCGAGATTCGTTACACGACCGACGGGACATTGCCGACCGCAACCTCGATGCGTTACGCCGACGCCTTGCGGCTCACGGCGACGACGCAGCTGCGCGCCCAAGCCTTCGCGCAGGGGGCTGCGACTGGAAAGCCGAGCACAGCGATCTACATCGCGCGCACGTTCGATCGGACTTCGGATTTGCCGATCGTGGTCGTCGACGGCTACGGCGGTGGCAAACCGACCGACAAGGAGGTCTACAAGAACGCGGCGATCATGTTGTTCGAGCCGGCGGACGGGATGGCGTCGATTGCGGCGCCGCCGGCGATCGCGACGCGCGCCGGCTATCACGTTCGAGGGCAATCATCGGCGCGGTTGCCGCAAACGCCGTATCGAATCGAGTTGTGGAACAACGCGGACGAAGACGCGGACTACGCCGTGCTCGGCATGCCGGCAGACTCGGACTGGGCGTTGATCGCGCCGTATTACGATCGGGCGCTGATTCGAAATCCACTCGTCTACCAGCTCGGGCGCGACATCGGGCTCCAGGCGCCGCGCGTTCGGTTCGCTGAAGTGTACGTGAACTACGAGTCGCGCCCGATCGCCGCAACCGACTACGCCGGCGTGTATTGGATGACCGAGACGATCAAGAACAACAGCGACCGGCTCGACTTGAAGCAGCTCGAATCAGCCGATGTCTCAGCTCCAGTGCTGAGCGGCGGCTACATCTTCAAGTTCGATCAAGCCGCAGCCGAAGAACCCAAACTCGCGTGTACTGGATCGTCTCCGATCTCGACCGGCTTTGGTATGGGAGGAGCGCCTCGTGCCGGGAGCGGCGGCAGTGTTCCGAAGGGCACGTGCTGGTCGGACTTGGAGGTGGTCGATCCCGACCCGCTCGCGCTGGAACAAGCTGCGTGGCTGACCGACTACGTCCAACACTTTCACGACGCAGTTCACGCGACGCCGATCGGCGACTACGGGACGTACATCGATGTCGCTTCGTTCGTGAACTATCTGCTCATCAACGAGCTCACGCGCAACGTCGACTCGTACGTGCGCAGCGCGTACTACTACAAAGATCGCGGTGGCAAGTTGGTCGCCGGTCCGCTCTGGGACTACAACTTCTCGCTCGGCGTCGGTGGCGCAAGTTCGATCGACCCGATGGGCAACTGGCAGTTCAAGGGCAGCCGCAACGTGAACGACTGGTATCCGAAGCTCACGGCCGATCCGGCGTTCATGAGTCAGGTGAACGCGCGCTGGGCGGAGCTGCGGCAAGGCGTGTTGTCGGACGCGTCGATCGCCAAGCGCATCGACGAGCTCACCGCTCCGATCGCGAATGCGGCGAAACGCGACTACGAGAAGTGGCACGTCGCCGACATTCTCAAGCCTGACGCGTTCGTGCGCGGACCGAGCGCAACGACGTGGGAGGGCCAAGTTCAAGCGCTGCGAGACTTCGTTCGCGCGCGTGCGGCTTGGATGGACACTCAGCTGCGCTGAAGCGGGCGCCGGTCGCCAAACAGGACACAAAGCTTTGCTTTGTACGTCCTCGATGTGTCAGACGTCGAAGCCAAGCCATGCGCTAGTTGTAGCGGCGCAGGTGCTGAGCTAATCCGCGATCACCCAGATGAATGCATTTTTCGCGGTGTTTTCGCAGCACTATACTTCGGATCGAAAGTATCATTTTTCGGCGATCGCGAGTCCGCTCAGCCGTGTTTGTTTCCTGAGTTGTGTCCTGTTGGTCGCATGCTCGAACGGAACGGGCACGGTTCCCGGAAGTCAGAATCCGGCGGGCACTGGAGTCGTTGCCGGTGGTCCAGGTGTGCTTCCAGGCACGGCCGGAACCGTCGCGGCTGCGGCAGGCGCGACGGCGAGCGCTACGGCAGGTACGAGCGCGCCGGCGACCGCAGGCTCGAGCTCAGGCGGATCGGCGGGACAAGCGGCCGGTGCAAGCGGCTCCGCAGCTGGCAGCGGCGCATCCGCCGGCGCGGGCGCAGGGTCGCCTGCTGCGGGTGGTCCAGCGCAGGGAACTGCCGGGACGGGAGCGACCGCTGGCGCAGGCTCGCCGATGCCGAGTGCTGCCGAAGCGAAAGGCTGCGGCGATACCAAGCTGCTCGCAGCGCCTGACGATCCGGGTGCGACGGGACCGTGGGCGGTCGGCGTGAAGACCGCGATGATCATGACGTCGGGTGGGCCGGAGACGGTCGAGATCTG
>DASRXR010000702.1:0-29661 GCA_035687405.1 Polyangiales bacterium | reverse complement strand
CACCTCGAAACGCACATGCTCCACGCCGTGACCTGCCGCCGCGTTTCCGTGGCCCAAGACCTCCGACTCCGTCCAACCGCCTTGCTCCAACTGACGCAGCGCTTGGCCGACCTGCACTCTTCGCGCTCTTCGTACGTACGCCACGATCATGACCATGTCGTCCATCGCGCTTTTCCCCTGCTGGTGCGCCACTCATCACCTGACGGCGCACCGCCAGCGTACCGCAGAGCTCGACGCGCCGTCGAACTGCGCCTGACGCCGTGACGCGCGATGTCCGGAACAGTCGCACCTGCGCGAGCACACGCTGCACACACGTGGCACATTGCTCGCCCCGTGCGCGCCACGACTAAAGCCTGGGCCCAAGTTCACTTCGCGACGATGCTCTGGGGCTTCACCGCCGTCATCGGAAAGCTGATCTGGCTCGGCGCACTGGCACTCGTGTGGTGGCGCATGCTGATCGTCGCGGTGCTGCTCGCACTTTGGCCTCCGTGCTGGCGCGCACTCGCAAGAATTCCGCGACGCCTGGTCTGGAGCTACGCCGGCATCGGCTTCGTCATCGCACTTCACTGGTGGTCGTTCTACGGCGCGGTCAAGCTCGCCAACGCGTCAGTCGCTGCGACCTGCATGGCGCTCGCGCCGGTGATGCTCTCGTTCGTCGAACCTCTGATCGCACGGCGCCGCTTCGAGATCCGCGAGCTGTGGTTTGGCCTCGCCGCAATCCCCGGCGTCGCACTCGTCGTCGGGGGAACACCGGACAGCATGCGGCTAGGTATCGTCGTCGGCGCCCTCTCCGCATTTGCTGTCGCCGTTTTCGGCGCACTCAACAAACGCTTCCTCGGCGATTCCGACGCGCTCGCGGTGACTGGCATCGAGATGAGCTCCGGGGTGCTGACCCTCAGCTTGATCGCGCTCGTGCTTCCGCCGTCGCAAAGCCCGTACGTCGTTCCGGCAGAACATGACGTCATGCTCCTGCTCGTTCTCGCGATCGGCTGCACGATCGTGCCGTTCGCGCTGTGGCTCATCGCCCTGCGGCGACTGAGCGCTTACTCGACGATGTTGGCCGTCAACATGGAGCCCGTCTACGCGGTGATATTGGCGAGCTTACTTCTCGGCGAACAACGCGAGCTCACGCCGACGTTCTACCTCGGCGTGGGCATTTTGTTGGCGGTCATCCTGGGTCATCCGGTATGGACTCGGCGTGCGCAGTTGGCAGAAGCACGCCTCGCGAGCTCACCAAAAACACCGAAAAACATAGACTGAGCTGAGGCGAGTGCAGCACTAGGTCGCACTCGCGACCACCTCAGCGCCTGCCGCTCTCAGCTTCTTGCCGCTGATGGCGTCCCCGCAGTTGGGACACGACTGCAGCGGTGAGCGGCAGACGATTCGCAATCACACGAGCGCGTACGAGAACGCTCGACAAACGTCACGACTCGAAACACGCTGCCGGGGAGACCGATCGTCGCGGTCTCGACCATCAGCGGTGCCAACGAGCTCGAGCGATTTCGATGCCGTGTATCATGCCCACGCGCCAAGCGTGTTCCGGCGTGCGCGCGTGCTGTTGTGCGACGACGACGACGCTCAGCGTGTCGTGACCGAGGTCTTCGGCATTCTCTACGACCGTCCCGAACGCTACCTCAAGCACCCGGCGCTCTCGGTGCAGCTCTACGCCCTCACCACGCGCGCATGCTTCGACCATTTGCGCTCCCGTGCGCTCCACAGCCGCTCGAAGTGGCAAGCTGCCAGCGTGCCTCAAGACGACCTGAGTGCACGCGCGAGCCAGCTCCGTGAAGTGCTCGACGGCCTCTCGGAGCCGCTCGCGCAGCTCGCCGTGTACTACTACCTGGACGAGCTCTCGCAGGAAGAGGTCGGTGCGGTGCTCGGCTGTCCCAAACGGCGTGTCGTCAGTCTGCTCTCGCAGCTGATGGCCGCAGCGGGGTCGCGAGAGCTTCAATCGTGAGCTTGCCCGAACGCACACGTCCCCCGGGCTGCATCACCGATCTGATGTTCGACGCCTGGTTCGCCGACGAGCTCCCTGCCGAGCTCGGACCCGCATTGGACAAACACGTGTCGACTTGCCAGCGCTGCCGCGGCCGCCGTGCAGCACTCGCGGTCGAGCGCTCGGCGTTTCTCTCGCTCCACCCCAGCTACGTCGCTTCGCCACGTCAGCTCGCGCGCCGGCACAGGCGGACGGTGCTCGCCGCGGTTGCACTGAGTAGCGCCGCGCTCCTCACCCTGGTCGTGCTCGCGCGCGAACCGGGCCTCGAGACGTTGCCTCCCGCAGCCGCGGAGACCGAGCTCGGCTTCGCGGTCGTGCACTCCGGTTCGAACGAGCGCGGCATGCGTGGGCAAGACGTGCATCCAGGCGATGAGGTTCGCTTCGACTATTCGGTTCAGACACCGGCGTACCTCGCGATCTACGGCCTCGACGCGCACGGTTCGGTGCGCGTGTTTTATCCCGAGACCGAGCTCGCGGCGCCCGTCGCTGCCGGCACTCACGTCGCACTCATGTCGACTGTGGCAGTCGACAACGTGCTCGGCCAGCAGTGGGTCTTCGCGCTGTTCTGCAACGCGGCGTTTCCAGTCGTAGAGCCCCAGCGCACGCTGGAGATCCAACGAGCACTCGCGCCTTCCCCCGGCTGCGACATGAGCCTGACCGACTGGGACAACGTCCGGTTCTAACTCCGCGGACCGTGGCATTCTTGCAGCGCACGTGCTGCGCTAAGCGTTTGCACTGGCCGGCGTAACGCGCTTTGTTTGGCGGCGTGCAAACGACGTTCGATACCGACATCCCGTCGCGACTCGACAACCTCGCTTGGAGCCGCTGGCACACGCGCGTCGTTGTCGCTCTCGGCATCACCTGGGTGCTCGATGGACTCGAAGTGACCATCGTCGGGGCGCTTGGGAGCGTACTTCAAGAACCGACGACGCTCGGCATGACTGCAACCGAGGTCGGTCTCTCCGGCAGCGTCTACATCGCAGGCGCGATTCTCGGCGCACTCCTCTTCGGACACCTGGCCGATCGCCATGGCCGCAAACGCTTATTCCTCGTCACGCTGGCGGTCTACGTCGTCGCAACCATCGCGACCGCGGCATCCGTCGACTTCTTCACGTTCGCGGTCTGCCGCTTCTTCACGGGCATGGGCATCGGCGGCGAGTACTCCGCGATCAACTCTGCGATCGACGAGCTGATCCCAGCGCGCGTTCGCGGCGTCGTCGATCTCACTATCAACGGCAGCTACTGGATCGGCACCGCACTCGGTGCCGTGATGAGCTCGTTCTTGCTCGATCCGAACGTGCTCGGACATGCGTGGGGTTTTCGCGCCGCCTTCGCGCTCGGCGCAGTGCTCGCTGTGGCGATCCTGCTCGTGCGCCGATATGTCCCTGAGTCGCCTCGCTGGTTGATGGTGCGCGGCCGCCACGCCGAAGCGCTCGCGATCGTCGAAGACATCGAGCGCGAGTGCAAACCCTACGATCCCACCTGCGCCCGTCGGTCGATCCGAATCGCGCTCGGCGAGCACATCGGCCTCCGCCGCGTCGCACAAGTGATCCTGCAGCAGTACCGCTCGCGCGCAGTGCTCGGCGTCTCGCTGATGCTCGCGCAAGCCTTCTTCTACAACGCGATCTTCTTCACCTACTCCCTCACACTCACGAAGTTTTACGGCGTCGCGCCCGAACACATCGGGCACTTCTTGTTGCCGTTTGCGCTCGGCAATTTCCTCGGGCCACTCGTGCTCGGCAGACTGTTCGACAGCATCGGGCGCAAACAGATGATCGCTTTCACGTACGCTGCGAGCGGCATCCTGCTGTTGCTCACCGGCGTCGCGTTCACACACGGAATGCTGACTGCGACGACGCACACCGTGATGTGGTCGATCTCGTTCTTCTTCGCATCGGCAGCGGCTAGCTCGGCGTATCTGACAGTCAGTGAGATTTTCCCGCTCGAGCTTCGCGCGCTCGCGATCGCTCTGTTCTATGCAGTCGGCACGGGGACCGGCGGGCTGATCGCACCGGCCCTGTTTGGCGCACTGATCGAAGGCGGCAGCCGTACGGAGCTCTTTTACGGCTATGCGCTTGCCGCCGCACTCATGGTCGGAGCGGGCATGGTCGCACTGCGCCTCGGCGTCTCGGCAGAACGCAAAGCACTTGAGGACATCGCCCCACCGCTCAGCAAAGCGCGAGAGCACTAACGCGCGGCAACTGGAATCACGAACTTGTCCGCGGTCAGCGTGTCCGAAAACGCGACCACCTTCACATCTACCAACCCGGCGGCTTTCGCCGCGACGCGCACCTCGGACTCCTTCACCGCTGCGGCTTTGCCCTTCTCACGCACCACCCACAACGCGCCCGCCGCCGCCAGCTTCCCACGCAAGGTCTTCAGCTTCGTCAGATCCTTCGGCGAGCTCGCGCGGAAGAACACTAGATCCGCATCCACAACCGGCTTCTTGAAGAGCTTGTCGATCCGCGACAACAGCTCCGCCTCGAACTCGGCGTCGTGCAACCCGATCAGCGCCACGCGCAAGTCGCCCGTTTTCACACCGAGCTTATCCAGCCTGCTCTTCGGCTGCCGGATCTTCTGCCCCCATCGATCGGCCGCCGCGCCCAGCTGCAATACGAGCAGCCCCTGATCGAACGTGATGCGAAGCTCACCGTCCTTTGCAACCGCGCTGCGGATTTGCTCGAACGGCACATGCAACGCCGGCTTCACGAAAACATCGAGCTGATTGGAATCGAGATGCAGCCGGGCCGTCGTAGTGGCGCCCTTCCACTCCACTTTTGTCTTGGCTTCGAGTCCCATTGCTTACTCCGCTTGCGGACAGCTGACGCGAACAAGAGGCGTCCCACTCGCTCGCGACTCGCGAGCACATACGTTACCCTCCGCGCGAGGAATTGAAACATGCAACGTACCTTCTCGATCCAGTCTTTGATTTCGATTCTGATCGCGCTCGCGTGTGCCGCCTGTGCTCACGGGCGAACGATCTCGATTGCCACGAGTGATCGCGGAATAAGCGTGATGGGCGTCGGAAAAGCCAGCGCTCCTCCTGACATCGCTCGCACCAGCATCGGCGTCGAAGTGCGGGCGGCAGACGTGCAGCAAGCCACGAACGACGCGACTGCGCGCATGAACGCAGTCACGCAAGCCATCAAACAGCTCGGCGTCGCGGACAAGGACCTTCGCACGCACAGCTTCTCGATCGGCTTCGAACAAGAACCGACGCCACCGCCCACGCCCGTGCCCGCGGCGGTTCCAGCCAGTCGCTCAGCTGCCGCGACCAGCGTCGCAGCATCAGCACCGGCACCGGAACAGCCGGCCACACCGCGCGGCTACTATCGCGTGAGCAACATGCTCGAGGTGACGATTCGCGACTTGAATGCGGTCGGCAAAGTGCTGCAAGCCGCGACTGCCGCCGGCGCCAACAACGTCTGGGGGATCAACTTCGAGATCGAGAATACGGACACGCTCAAAGTTCAAGCGCGCGCGCAAGCCGTGCAACGGGCGCAGCAGGCGGCTGCAGAGCTCGCGCAACTCGCCGGGGTCAAGCTCGGCAAGGTCATCTCGGTGAGCGAAGGCGAGTCCGGGGGCGGCGGCGGGCCCGTGCTGATGAGCATGCGTGCGGCGAACGACGAGGTACCGATCGAACGCGGCGAGATCACGGTCAGCTACGGCGTGCGCGTGCTCTACGACAGCAAAGAAAAAGATCACGACGACAAGTAGTGAGCGAGCCCGAGAAACGTGCGCAGAATGTCACTGCGCGCCTACGCGGATTCCGCTAAGCCTCCGCGCAGGCGAGACAGGCGCATCGAGAAACGACACTCGATGAGGCTGCCGGACCGGTCCGAAACCTGTCTCGCCACCAATTTCCGCGTCACGTTGTGGTCGCGCCGTCACTCGTCGTACGGTAGCGGCCGCGACGTGACCGATCTTCGAGCGACCCTAACTTTGAGTCTGTGCTGCTGCGCGAGCGCGTTGGGCATCGGCACAGCCGCCGCGCAAGATGCCGCTGCGAACGCTCGGCTCGAGGCGCTGCGACCGGTTCTCTCCCAATCGGTCGCGATCCCGCGCGCGCGCCAACAGCCGGTCAAGCTGCTCGGCTGGAACGACTTCCACGGGCAGCTGTCTCCGAAGCAGGTCGGCGGCCGGCCGATCGGCGGCGCGGTCGCGCTCGCGACGTATCTCAAACAGGCCGCGAACCCGAACACGATCTTCGTACACGCCGGCGATCAAGTCGGCGCATCGCCAGCGAACTCTTCGCTGCTGCAGGACGAGCCCTCGATCTCGCTCGTGAACCTGCTCGCGAACGCTTCGTGCAAGTACGGCAAGCCGACCGATCCAAAGTGCAACGTCGTAGGCACGCTCGGGAACCACGAGTTCGACGAAGGTGAAGCCGAGCTGCTGCGCTTGATCAACGGCGGCAACTACGCGGGCGGACCGTTTCTCGAACGCCCGTGGCGGGGCGCACGCTTCCCGTACGTGTGCGCGAACGTCGTGCGAACCGACACGCAGAAGCCGATCGTGCGGCCGTACGTGATCAAGCGCATCGGCGGAGTTCCGATCGCATTCATCGGTGCAGTGCTGCACGCGACGCCCACGGTCGTTCGCGCGAGCGGCGTGAAAGGCCTCACGTTCCTGAACGAAGCCGACGCGATCAACCGCTACGTCCCCGAAATTCACGCCGCCGGCGTGCACGCGATGGTCGTCGTGATCCATCAAGGGCTCGAGCAGGCTCGCTACGAAGGGCCGACGCGCACCGAAGGCAAACCGCCGTTCGGCGCGCTCCACGAAGTGATCCACAGGCTGGACGACGACATCGACGTCATCGTCTCCGGTCATACCCACGAGTTCACGAACGCGCTCGTGGCAAACGCGAACGGCGTACCGATGCTCGTCACGCAAGCGTTTTCCGCCGGGACGGCCTTTGCGGAAATCGACCTGATCCTCGACAAACAGACGAAAGACGTCGTTGCGAAAACGGCGCGCATCGTGAACACGTGGGAAGACGAAGGCCCGGGTAAAAAGCCCGACCCAGCCGCTGCTGCGCTCGTCGCCAAAGCGAACGCGCGCGTCGCGAATCAAGTCGAGATCCCAGTCGGCGCTTGCACCAACGCCGTCACGCGCAAGCAAAACGACGCGGGCGAATCACCGCTCGGTGATCTGATCGCGGACGCACAACGTGCGGCGATGCAGACCGACTTCGCCGTGATCAACCCGGGCGGCATTCGCGCAGACATCGAAGCGGGACACGTGACCTGGGGCACGCTCTACACCGCGCAGCCGTTTCGGAATCCGCTCGTAGTGATGTCGATCACGGGCCAACAGCTCTACGATTTGCTCGATCAGCAATGGGGAAACGAACAACCCAGTGGCGGGCGGATTCTGCAGGTGTCCGGCTTCAGCTACACCTGGGATCCGACCCGTCCAGAAGGCACCCAGCGCGTGCGCGAAGTGCGCGATGCACGGGGGCCGATCGTTCGCACGCGAAAGTACACGCTGACCGCGAACGCATTCTTGGCTGAAGGTGGCGACGGATTCAGCGTGTTCTTGGCGGGCACCGAGCGCCGCTATGGTCCGGTCGATCTGGACGCGTTCGCCGAGTACCTGAAAATACAGCCGCAGCCGATCGCTGCGAAAGTCGACGGCCGCATCCAGCGACGCTGAAGACTCGCATCCAGCAGCCGCCGAGCCGGCCTAGCCGTGGATGCGAGTCGCGAGGAGTCAGGCTGCAGCACCGGCAGTGCGCGCAGTCGCGCGGGGAGCAGGTGCAGTCGCAGGCTCTACGCGAGCGCGAAGCATCGGCAGGTACGCGTCCCGGTAACTCCACGCGAGGTAGAGCTCAGCGGCCAAGAGCACAATCGGAATCGCGAGCCCTGCCGGCGCGAGGAAGGCGTGAAACGCGACGATGTTCACGAGCACCGGCGCGAGCAGCGCGAGCGCGAGCGTGACGTAGCGATTGCTGAGCAGCAAAAGCCCAGCGATGACCTCGGTGCCTTTGATCAGCGGGAACATGTAGCCGGTAGCCATCAGCGCTCCGCCGAAGCTCATAGCGGCCGCCGGTGCGGGTGGTTGTGGCAGAAAGTGCAGAAAGCCGTTCAAGCCGAACAGCGTGAAGCCAGCGCCTAACAAATACCGAACGATTCGAGCCGAAGTGCGAGTGTTCATGGTCTATCTCCCTCGCAACCCAACCTGAGTCGTTGCGCCGGGCGCTACAAGCCACTGGATACGCAACGCTTTGGTGCTACGCTCGCAACAATGGACTACAACGACATACCCGTGTTCATTCGCGTGGTGGAGACCAGCAGCTTCACGAAAGCCGCTGCAGCGCTGGGCGTTCAGAAGTCTTCAGTGAGTCGCAGCGTCGTGCGGCTGGAGACCGAGCTCGGTGTGCGCTTGCTGCAGCGAACGACGCGGAACCTCGGTCTCACGGATGCGGGGCAAACGTTTTACGAGCGCGTGCGCGGCGCGTTGAACGGTTTCGACGAAGCGGCGACCACCGTGCGCGAGCTCGGCAGCGAACCGCGCGGAACGATCCGCGTGACGTCCATGCCGGGCGGAGCCGCCTTCGGGCTCGCGGAAGCGATCACGTCGTTCACGCGGCAGTATCCGTCGATCCTGATCGACGTCGAGGTCTCTGCGCGCATCGTCGATCTCGTCAGCGAAGGCTTCGACCTCGCGCTGCGTGCGGGCCGCCTCGCCGACTCGTCGTTGATCGCGAAGAAGGTCGGTACGACCGATCTCGTGTTGCTCGCCGCGCCGTCGTACCTGAAGCGAAACGGTCGGCCACGCACGGTTCGTGAGCTCGAAAAGCACGAGTGCGTCATCTTCCGCGGGCGGAGTGGCCACGCCAGCTGGGAAGTCCGAACGCCGGACGGAGAGGACATCGTCGATGTTCGCGGAACCGTGAACGCAAACGAGGCCGACTTCGTATTGAGCGCAGCGATCGCGGGCGCCGGCGTCGCCGCACTTCCACCGCAGCTCGCACGCGAAGCGATCGCACGCGGCGAGCTGGAGGTCGTGCTGCAAGGCAATCACCTGAAAGGCGCGGACCTTCACGTCGTGCTTCCGTCGTCGACGTTCGTCCCCGCGCGCGTGATGCTGCTGCGCGATCACTTGGTTCGCGAGCTGAGTGCGCTCAACGAAGCAGTGCACCGTCGCTGCACTGAGGATGGTCACAACATACGACCTGCAAACGACCGCACGCCGGCCGCGGGCACGACCGCGCAACCGAAGCGCCGCCGACAGCGTCTAGCCAACCATCGCTGAACGCGTTGTGCGCCGTTTGTTTGCTCGCGCAGCCGCACCGGTCCGTCGACTGGGACTCCGCTGATGGCTGCAACGGTCTCGCCGGGCGTAGAATAAACCGCCGAAAAACAGGCCGGATCGAACCGGTTGCGAAAAAAAGTGGTGCGGGATGCGACAAACCTGTGCACTCTGCAGCTTGTAGCTGCGTGCCCCCAGTCAGTTTCGGCGCGCTGAGTCTTCGCTTACACCTGACACTGGCCCTTTGTGAGCCGTGGGTCGCAAAGTGTTTAGCTTGAGCCGCAATGCCTGCGCTGCGGTACTCATTCAGCTGCCTCTGCAGAAAGCCAAGTAAATGCACTTCGATCGCCAGATGCGCGGGACGCGCATCGGACTATGGATTGCGCTCGTCACCGTATTCTCCGGACTCGCAGGTTGCAGCGCGGAATCGGAACCGATGAGCCCCGCCCGGATTGGAGCTGGCGCCCCACCGGCGACAGGTAGTCAAGTAAACCAGGCAGCAGCTGGACGCGGCGGGACGGCGATCGGACCGTCGGGCCTCGCGGGAGCGGGCATCCCCTCGGATAGTTGGGCCGGTATGCAGCCGGGCATCATGGAGATCGCCGGCAGCGCCGCTCCTGCATCGGACCCGTCCGGCCTGCCGAGCGGCACGTGTGCGAATGCAGTCGCCGACACTGCGCCAGTCACGCCTGTGATTTGGCTGATCGTCGACGGCAGCAGCAGCATGAACAACAACTTCGCGAACGGTCAGAGCCGTTGGGTCTCGTTGCGCTCTACGTTGATGGACAAGGGCGGCATCGTCGATAGCCTGCAATCGGTCGCCGAGTTTGGGATGGTGATCTACAGCGGCGGCGCGGAAGATCCGGCGCAGTGCGTGAAGCTCGTCACGGTGCTACCGGCGTTGAACAACTTTGCGGCGCTCGATACTGCGTATCCGCAGACGCCGCTCGGTATGGGTACGCCCACGGACAAGGCGCTCGATCACGTGGTGACGACGTTGCCAGTCGCGACCAAGTCGGTGCTCGATACGCAGAACAAGCCGATCTACGTCGTGCTCGCAACAGATGGTCAGCCGAACGACAACTGCGGCGGTGGCGGTGGTGGCGGCGACGCGGCAGTGCAGCAACGCGTGATCGACGTCGTGACGAAGGGCACGATGGGCGGCATGGAGATGTACGTGATCAGCATGGCGGGCGACGACACATCGCTACAGCAACACCTCGACCTGGTTGCAAAGGCGACTGCCAGTCAGACGCCTCCGTTCGTGCCTGCGACTAAAGACGAGCTCGTGAATAACTTCCGTAAGATCGTCGGCAGCGCGAGTTGTCAGATCGACCTCCATGGAAAAGTCATGGATGGGCAGGAGTGTGCGGGCAAGGTTTCGCTGAACGGCTTGGATCTGACGTGCGCCAACGACAACGGCTGGCGATTGTTGGATACGGACACACTCGAGCTCACGGGCTCGGCGTGCACGAGCTTCGTCAGCGCTGCGTCGACGGTATCGGCAACGTTCCCGTGCGAAGTGTTCAGCCCGGGCTGAGCGGTTTCGAATCCGCATCCTGGCGACGCAAACCCGTTTGACTGGGTTGTGCCAATCGATCATAGTGGCGGTTACTCATGACCTCTTTCGCTCTGGTCGCTGTAGTACGCACCGTCGCGCAGGCACTGCCGGTAAACCTGGTAGTCCGCGTAGTCGTCGCGCACGCGCCCTGAGCAGAACCGGATCATCCGTACACCCTGCTGGCGCGCTGCCAGCGGGGGTCGTCGTGATCTGCGACCATTCGAACACCGCCGGCTGCGCGCCTCGAACCCGAGGCCGACATGCAACGAACTGGCGCAGACATCATTCTCGAATCCCTTCGCAAACACGGAATCCGCATCGTCGCGGGCATGCCGGGTGGCGCGAACCTACCGCTGTACGACGCGCTCACGCGCAGTGACATCCAACATGTCTTGGTTCGCCACGAGCAGGCGGCGGGATTCATCGCACAAGGCATGGCACGTGTGTCAGGACGCGCTGCAGTGTGTTTCGCCACTTCAGGGCCGGGCGCGACGAACTTGATCACTGCGCTCGCGGACGCGTTTCTGGATTCGATCCCGATCATCGCGATCACGGGCCAAGTGCCGACCGCGCTGCTCGGAACGAGCGCGTTTCAAGAGGTCGACACGGTCGCGATGGCAAAGCCGATCGTGAAGCACGCCGAGCTCGTGCGCGACGTCGCCGAGCTCGAGGCTGCGATGGAACGCGCATTCGAGATCAGTCAGTCGGGGCGGCCGGGACCCGTGCTCATCGACGTGCCGAAGGACGTGCAGCAAGCGGCAGCACCGGCGCCTGTGCAGCTATCAGCGCCACCGAGCCCGCGACTCGAAACGCAACCGCTCGACCCATCTGCGATCGACACTTTCTTGAAGCTGCTGGCAGCATCCGAGCGACCGGTGTTGTACGTCGGCGGTGGCATCAGCCACTCGGGCGCGCAGAGCGAGCTCGCTCGCCTCGCAATTCGCCAGGACATTCCCGTTGCGTGCACGTTGATGGGCCTCGGTTGTTTCGATCCGAACGACTCGCGCTACCTCGGCATGCTCGGCATGCACGCAGCTCCGTACACGAACCTGATCATGCGCGAAGCGGATCTCTTGATCTGCATCGGCGCGCGCTTCGACGACCGTGCGACTGGGAAGCCGAGCGACTTTTGTCCAAACGCCCGCACCGTGCACGTCGACGTCGATCCGCGCGAGCTCGGCAAACTGCGTGCGCTCGACCTCGGCATTGCAGCCGACGCAAAGCGATTCCTCGAAGCGCTCGGCGCCGATCTTCCCGCGCGTACGCGGACCGCGTGGCGCGAGCGCGTGGAAACCTTGCGGACAGCGCATCCCTTGCCGGTTGCCGCGAGCGCCGCGCGTGTGCTCGACGCGGTCGCCGCCGCGCGCCAGCCGGGCACGATCGTGTGCACCGACGTGGGTCAACACCAGATGTGGGTCGCGCAACGCATGCCGTTCGATGCACCACGGCAACTGCTCACCTCGGGCGGGCTCGGCACGATGGGTTTTGGTTTGCCGGCCGCGATCGGGGCCGCGCTCGAGTCGCAGCGACCGGCGCTCTGCATCACGGGCGATGGCTCAATCCTGCTCAATCTTCAGGAGCTCGCGACACTCGCGGAGCTCGAGCTCGATGTGACAATCCTAGTGCTCGACAATCGGCACCTCGGCTTGGTGCGCCAGCAGCAAACCTTGTTTTACGACGCGCGCTTGAGTGCATCGCGGTTCGATCGTGCACTCGATTTCGTCGCGATTGCCCGCAGCTTCGGCATCGAGGCGGTGCGACTCGAGCCGACCGAAAGCGGGCTCGCATCGCTCGATGCCCTGCTCGCCGAGCGAGGACCGCGGCTCATTCACGTGCCGATCGACGCGTGCGAGATGGTGTTGCCGATGGTTCCGCCCGGTGCGGGGAATCACCAGATGTTGGGATGTTAGGGGCGCGTTAGCCTGCTGCCGCGGGGAGCGGCTACGCTGCGCGATGCTCGAGCTCGCGCAACCGAAGCCGCACCCTAGCGCTGTTCGCGTGGCGAACGTTCGGCGGTGTGATGGTTAGTGCTGCACTAGCGATTCCGAACATTGGGCTTATATGCTCCGCACAATATGCGCTGGCTCGTTCTGCTGTGCTTCTTCGGCCTCACGCTCGCATCGCGGCAGGCTTTCGCACAAGGAAACGATTTGTTGGGGCCGGCCGGCGGGCGCGCCGCGCTCATGGGAAACACGGGCGTGGCACTCGGGCGAGATGGCGCGGCTGCGCTCTACAACCCTGCGACGATCGTGCGCGTTCAAGACACGCACCTCGCATTCTCGGCGCACTTCTTTTCGTTCAGCTTGACGAGCTTCAGCAACTGGCATGCGCCCGCCGCGCCCGACGCAGATCAGTTCGGCAGTCGAACGCTCGGCAACACCAATCTGACGAACAGCACGTTTCACTTGCCACCTTCGACCGTATGTTTGTTTCTCACGCTCGAAGATCTCGCGAAACTCTCGAGCTTGAACGAGTACCAAGACTCGCCAGCGGAGCTCGAGGCGCGTCAAAAGCTCGCGATCTGCTTCGCCTCGCTCGAGTCCGAGGACCTCGATCTTCAAGCGATCAGCTTCAACGGCGAGACGCGCGCCGGACCCACGGCGCAAGTGCAGTCGCTCGAGCGGCACTGGAGCCGAACGTACGTCGGCCCGACCTACAGCGTGAACGTCAACGAGAACCTCGCACTCGGCGCGTCCCTGCAGGTGGTCTACTCGCAGACGTCGTTTGGCGTCAGCGGAACGACCCTGAGCAACACGCTCGATGGAGGCGGAGCTGCGACGACCCTGACGACGAGTGGCCGCGGCCGCACGTTTGGTTTGACTGGTCTGGTCGGCGCGACCTTTCGCCATCGCCGCTACACGTTTGGCGTGAGTGCACGCGCTCCGGTGTTTCGTATCTCCGGTTCGTACGAAGGAGCCTACGAGCGATCTTTGATGGGCACTTCGCAAGACGAGGAGGCGATCGTCGCGAGCGGCAGCGGTCCGATGTACAGCTCGCCGCCGGTTCGGCTCGCATTCGGTGCCGGCGTCGCGCTCAATCGACTGACGCTCGAGGCCGACGCCGCTTTGAGCTTGCCCTTCCAGAGCATTCTCAGCACGGACCTGGAGGTGACGCAGAGCCGACTCACGGCGGACGGAGTCGAACGCAACCAGTCGTCGGAACACTACGGCGTGAAGTCGCACCCGACGCTCAATCCAAGTCTGGGCGCCGAGTATCGGCTGAGCCAGGGATTGAGTTTGCTGTGCGGTCTCTCGGCCAACTTCAGTTCGCTGGGCGCACTTCATCCGACCGACTCGATCGGCAACTTGGTCCAAGCCCGAACGCACCACGTGAATGCCTCGGTCGGGATGGGCTCGTATTGGCAAGACGGCGAGCTGCTGTTCGGATTGCAGTTCGACTATGGCTGGGGTCAAGCGGTCACGCTCGACCCCTACGCCCTGCCGAACAAGTTTGCGGTCGTCGATGCGCAGACGTACACGCTCATGTTCGTGCTCTCCGGCGCGGCGAATCTGAAGTCGATCCTGCGGACCGTAAACAAAATCGCCGGCAGTGAAGAAGCCGCACCCGACAAAAAGAAGTAGCTAACGCGTACTCGGCAACACGTTTTGATTGAGCCTGAAGAGGTTAGTCGGGTCGTACTGATCTTTGAGTGCGACTAAACGCTGGTAGGTCGCTTCGCCGAACGCAGCGCGCACGCGGTCGTTACTGGCTTCGCTGACGAAGTTGAGCGAGATGTGGCCGGCGGTGTACGGCTTGAGCGCGCGCTCGGTCTCGCGGACCCACTCGATGTGTTTCGCGTCGTTGTCGTCGGCCCAGCCGCCGTAGCAGTGATACTGCCAGCGCGCACTTCGACCCCCGAGCGGGGTGCCACCTTCAGGAACCTCCGCGACCGCGCCGCCGAGTGGGACGACGATGATCTGCGTGAATGGGGAAGTGGCGAGGTTGGCTTGGGCGACGAGGCGTTCGATCGCAGCGTCCGAAAACTCAGTGAGGTTCTCCGAGCGCCAGTACTGACGCCGGCCCCATTCGTTGCCTGCATCGAGCATCGACTGCAGCGCTACGTACGGCATCGGTTGGATCAGATCCGCGACCGGCTCGCCGAACTCGCGGAGCGGCTTCAACGCGCGCTCACCGCTGGCGATGTCGCCGAACCACGTCACGATCACGGCGACCGCAGGCTTGCCCTGGAGGTCGGGCGGAATGAACGGCGCAGGTGGCGCAGTGATGAAGACGACGCCGCCGCTCAACTCGCGCGGCGCAGCATCCATGAAGTCGCGATACAGGCGAAGCAACTCGGCTGCGTTCTCGCGCCGGTGCACGATCATCCCGCCGAACACGAGCGGCTCGATCGGATGCAACTGGTACTCGAACTCCGTGACGATGCCGAAGTTGCCGCCACCACCGCACAAACCCCAGTGCAAATCCGAGTTTTCCTCACGACTCGCGCGAACGCTGCGACCATCCGCCGTCACGACTTCAGCCGAGATCAAGTTGTCGCACGTGAAGCCGCGCAACCGATCGAGCCAACCGCTGCCGCTGCCGAGCGTGAGGCCCGCGATGCCGGTCGTAGTCACGCGGCCACCGGTCGTTGCGAGTCCGTACTTCGTCGTTTCGCGATCGAACTCGCCCCAGTTCGCTCCGCCTTGCGCGCGAGCGCGTCGCGCCCCGACGTCGACCGTCACGCGGTTCATCGCACGCATGTCGATCACGAGGCCGTTGTCGACGCTCGAGTAACCTGCCACCGAATGCCCGCCGCAGCGCACGGCGAGCGGTGCGCCCGTCTCGCGCGCGAAACCGATCGCGGTCGCGACGTCGGCTGCATCCAACGGCTGCAGGATCAGCGCCGGACGTCGATCGAACATCGCGTTGAAGAGCTCCCGGGTCGACTCGTAGCGAGCGCCGTCTTCCTTCGTGATCAGCTCGCCGCGGAAACGACTCCGCAGCCCCCGGATGGCATTGATATCGAACATGACAGTGCCCTTCCCCCCGAGCCACCCGAACCGAATGCTCGGTCGGACACGCTATAGATCAAGTCCCACGCGCTGCGCCAGACTCGGCGCGGATTGACCCGCTCGCGTGTCGCGCGTAGCACTGGACGGTCGCAGCGTGGATCCATCTGGAAGCAATCGAAGGCACTGGAAGCGCCTGCTCGTTTGGGCAGCCGTCGGGTTGCCGCTATTGGCCGCGGTGGTCGCCGGCTGGCAGTTGGAACGCCTGCGGAATCAAGCGTCTGCAAAGGTCGCTGCGGCGCTCGGAGCGATGTTCGGGGCGCAGGCGACCGTGCGCGAGGTCAGCCTCGATCTCGCACGTGCGGGGCTCGTGGTCCGAGGAATCGAGGTGCGGGCGGGGTCGAGAACGTTGCTCCAGGCGAGCGAGCTCCTGGGCCGCCCCGCGCTCGGGCCGTTGCTGCGCGGCCGCCTGGAGCTGCAGTCGTTGGCGATACCAACTGCGCGCGTGCGCTTGCGCGCGGACGACCTGAATCGGATGGCGCTCGCGGGCGGCGCTGGACTCGGCGCCGCAGTCTCGGTCGCTGATCTGCAGTTGGCGATCGAGTTGGGCTCGCAGGGCGTCGTCGAGCTCCAACACTCCGCGCTCACCCTGCCAGCGAGTCACGGGAAAACCACCGTGGAGCTGACGAGCCCGCGCGCAGTCTGGGCGAGCACGGCAGGCCGTGAGCTCGCACAATCGCGAGTCGAGCTGCGCGGACACTGGTCGAAGGGCCGAGGTGGCGCAACCGCAGCCGTGAGCGGCGACGGCCAGCTGACACTGGACGCGTTGCAGTTGGATCATCGGTCGGTCGCGGCTCCAGTTACGCTGAAGTGGCAATTCGCCGGTGAGCAGTCGGAGATCCAAACCCAGCTGAAGTTGGGAGAGGCGACGCTCGCGGCGCGCGCGAAGTCGAATGCGGGCGCGGTGACTCTGGATCTCCGAACGCGTGGCGTTTCGATTCAGAGCCTGCTCGAGCTCGCGGGAAAAGCCGAACCGGCCTTGCAGGGGTTGCTCGATGCCGACGTCGAGCTCAAGGGTTCGCTCTCGCCGCTATCGCTCGAGGGATCATATCAGCTGAGCGCCCGGAACCTGCGCGTGTCAGCGCCGTCGCTGAGCTCGACCAGCGCGATCCTGGAGGTTCCGCAGCTCACAGCTGCAGGCAAGGCGCGATTCGATCCGACTGGCTTGCGACTCGACGAGCTTCGCATCGGCTTCACTCACAGTCAGCTGAACGGGAGTGTCACCGCGAGCTTGCTCGGCGAAGTGAGCGCCGAGCTGCACTCGGATGCGTTCGACCTCGCCGACCTCGGCAGCATCTGGGGTCTCAGCATCGCCGGACGCGGGCCGTTCGAGGCCTCCGCGCAGCTCGGCGGCTCCGCCCCGCTCGTGCGTGCGAAGCTGGCGCTCGCAGGCGCCGCCATCGGCGGCAAGCAACTCGGCACGCTGAACGCCGTGCTGGCGCTCGACCCCACGACTGGACGTTTGAACGTCGAGCGCGCGGAAGCGAACAGTCCAGAGCGGCACGTGGTCGCAGATGGCTCGGTCTTGGCGCTCACGGCTGCGGGGCTCCGGCAAGCCGAGGCGAAGCTGCGCCTGCTGCGATTGCCGCTGCGAGAGCTCTACCGACTGCTCGGCGCAGCCGACGATCCCGTATTGTCTCGGCTCCAAGGCAACGCGGCCGGCACCGCCGATCTGGTGTACCGCGGGGCAGGCGACACTCAAACTGCAGCCATCGACCTCGGCCTCACTCTTCAGCTGAGCGAGATCGATCTGGCAGGTTATGCATTCGATCGCGGCAAACTCGCCGCGCGCATCGCGATCCCAGATCGCAGCCGCGGCCTTGCGTCCGGCACGTTGTCACTCTCACAACTTTCGCTCACGGCCGCGTCCGGCACACTCGATCTCTCAGGCGACATTCGGCGGGGCAAGCTCGACATGCAGCTCGGGCTTCGCGGCCTTCCGCTCGAACGCTCCCCTTGGCTTCGCACCCGCAGCCATTCGCTGCTGACGGGCCTCATCGAAGGTCGCGGCACGTTGAGCGGCGAGGCCGACCGCACGCGCGCCGACCTCCAGCTCGGGCTCGACGGCTTGCGCTTGCTCGGCGAACCGCTCGGTCGCATTCAGCTTCGTGCGCTACTGCGCGCGCCGTCGACCGAAGCCGACAGCGCAGCCGAGTGTCGCGAAAGTCGAGCTGCGCTCGCGAGCAACGCCTTCCGCGACTCGAGCGCGTGGCTGTTTTGCGGCAGTGGACTCGACAGTCACCTCGACGTCGACCTCGCCCTCGGCAATGGCTCCGCCCGGCCGATCCGCGGCCGCGTCGCACTCGCCGACTTCGCACTCGGTCCGTTCCTGCGCGGGCTGCAGCCCTCCGCTGCAGGCTCGGCCGATTCGAGCAAGCTCACTGCAACACTCGAGCTGACCGGCGGCGGGCTCACGGATCCCGAGCGCGTGAGTGGAGCCTTGCGTGTTCAGAAGCTCGCTTTCGGGTCCGGCGAGGCACGCCTCGAGAACGGCGCACCATTCGAGCTGCGCGCACGCGACGGCGCGCTCGAGCTCAGCGGTGGCAAGCTGACCGGCCCGAGGCAGCACTTCACGCTCGCGGCCGCAGGCTCGCTCGGAAAGGCTGGCCGAATCACAGCCGACGGGGAGGTCACGGCGAGCGTCTTCACGCGCGATGCCGAGCCGCTCGTGAAAACATTCGGCGACGTGCGCGTGCATCTCGAGCTGACGTCCGGTGCGCAACCTGCGCTGCGCGGCCGCGCCGAGTTGAAAGACCTGGCTTTGCGCGGACCCGGTTCCCTCGAGGCTCGGCACTTGCGCGGCGCACTCGTCCTTGCGGGCGATCGCGTGCAACTCGAAAACGTCGAAGCGGAGGTCGGCGGGGGCAAGCTCTTGGTCGCAGGTCAGATCCAGCTCGAGGGTCTGCACATCACCGAGTACGATCTCGCGGTCGACGCGCAGAAAGTTGCGCTCGAACCCGAACCGCTCGTGCAAGTCGAGCTCGATGCGTCGACCAAACTCGCGTGGCGAGGCGCACACTCGCTGCCGAGCTTGTCCGGCAATCTGACTGTCCGGAGACTCGCGTACGGACGACCGCTGCACCTCGAAGCGCTGGCCGCGATGAACCGGTCACGCCCCGGCACTCCCGCGCGCGACCGTCTCAACCTCGATCTGACAGTCGAGCAGCGCGAACCACTGCGAGTGCGCAATACGCTTCTCGATGGCGAGCTGTCGATCGCCGGCCCCGATCAGAAGCTGCGGGTCGTCGGAACTGATCAGCGCGTGGGTGTCCTCGGTGAGCTCGCTGTCACGCGCGGGCGGATCTTGTTTCAAGGGGATCAGTTTCACTTCACGCGCGGCGCCATCGCGCTGACCGATCCCGCTCGAATTGCACCGCGTTTCGACATTCGGGCTGTGGCCGACCAACCCAAACGAAAAGACACGAGCGTGGTGCTCTCCGCCCAGGGCACGCGCGAGGCGTTCAAAGTTGCGATCCAGTGCGACGCAGGCACGGCTGCGGTCGATGCTCCACCGTTCACGTGTAACTACGCACACGACAAAATGGCCTGCGACGACTTCGATCGGCTGGTAGCTCAGTGGACGTGTCCGACGAAGCACGCGAAGCCGAGCACGGGTACCACCCGACGCTGAAACCACGGCGCGATGGCTGAGTCGCGGACGCCACACTGGCGCTCTAGCCGCGCGGCACTGTGCCTGACGTGGTAGCGTGCGTGCCTCCACGGAGGAACTCCATGATCAAACTCTACGGTCATCCGCTGAGCACGTGTACGCGCAAGGTCCTCACGACACTTGCAGAGACGAACACGCCCTATGAGCTCGTGTTGGTCGACTTCGCCAAGGGCGAGCACAAGCAGCAGCCGCATCTGTCCCGTCAGCCGTTCGGTCAGATTCCAGCAATCGATGACGACGGGTTCGCGATGTACGAATCGCGTGCGATCTCGCGGTATCTCGATGAAAAGGCGGGCGGCCCGCTGTCCCCGAAAGACGGCGCGGGACGCGCGAAGATGGAGCAGTGGATCAGCATCGAGATGCAGGACTTCTCGGGTTACGCGATGAAGTTCGTCTTTCAGTACATTTTCAAGCGTCCGCAGCCGGACGACGTCCTCGAAAAGGCGCAAAAGGCGTTCGAGCTCGCACTCGACGTCAGCGATGCGAACCTCGCGAAACAACCGTATTTCGCGGGTCAGCAGTTCACGCTCGCGGATATCTGTTTCATGCCTTACGTCGAGTACACGATGAAGACACCGCTCAAAGACGCCATGACGAAACACTCGAATTTCAGCGCGTGGTGGAACCGCGTCAGTGAGCGCCCGAGCTGGAAGAAGGTCACGAGCCCTACGAGTTGAAGCGAGAAAGTCATCGTCACGTTCGTGACGCTCGCGCACCGAAATGAAAGTTGTAGCATCCCGAACTCTGATGTCTGATGTGACGCACTCGCGCGCGCACTGCCCGGCGCATTCGTCTCGCTGGGCACTGCGCGCAGGCACCTTCGTCGCGCTCGCTTGCATCGCGAGTTGCTCGTTCGATCCCGAAGGCACGGGCGACGCGCGGACGCTCCGTTCGAGCGGGTCGGTTACGGGGAAACCTTCGGATGAAGACTCGGCCGAGGCGGCGCGGATTGCAGCCGATCGGTTGCGCAGCGCTCGCGCGGGCGAAGCGGGCGAAAGCAGCGCAGATGCTGCGGCCCGCCCGGATTCGAGTGCGCCCGATCGAGATCGGGCGACAGAAGCAGAAGCCGCGGCTGAAGCGAGCGCCGGCAACGCTGCGCCGGTTACAGGCGGCGCGGTCGTTGCAGCTGATGGCGGCAGCGCCGGCCAGGGTGGCCCGCTCACTTCGCCCGCTTCAGGCGGTGCTGCAGCGGACAGCGGGATGCCGCCTCCAGATGAGAGCGACGCCGGTGACGACTCGGACGCCGGCTCGGAACCGGTCGCCGGTGCAGCTGGGGCACCGCCGCCGACAGCTGCAGGTACCGGCGGTGCCGGCGCGGGAGGCGACGGCAGCGCGGGGCCGGGAGGAGAAGCCGGGCGCGGTGGTGACGCGGGCCGCGGCAGCGAATCTGGCCGCGGCGGTGGTGATAGCGGGCGTGGCGCCGAAGCCGGCCAAGGTGGTCAGGGTGGTCAAGGTGGTCAAGCGCCGGGCGGCTCGGATCGCGAGCTCCTCCTGTCCTTGATCGAAGTCGTCGTCGCGGTGATGCAAGGCGACCCGAATGGGCAGCCGAGTGATTTGCTTTCGACGCTCGCGGCCGCGACATCGGTCGACCCGGCGCTCATCACCCGCGTTCTCGCCTACGTGGAAGCTGGCGACCAATGCGAACGCAACGACGACGCGTGCGAGCGCGTCTGTGACCTGCTGGCGGAGCGAGTGCGTTGCGACGAATGCACCCAAGACACGGATTGCCGCGCGGCATTGCGCAACACCTGCGGATCCTCCGCGACTGAGTGTCAATGACTGATCGCCTCTGCCCCGCTCCGTGTTAGGAATCGCACATGGCAAAGACGATCGTCGTATGCGGCTACGGCAACGGCATCTCGCACGCCGTCGCGCGCAAGTTCGGTTCCGAAGGTTTTCAGGTCGCGCTCGTTGCGCGCACCGCCAGCAAGCTCGACGAAGCTGCAAAAGCATTGGCGAGCTCGGGGATCACCGTAAAGGCGTTTCCGTGTGATCTCTCGGACAGCTCGGCAATCGCGTCGCTGATCGCGAGCGTCCGCAGTGCGTTCGGCGAGGTCACCGTGTTGCATTGGAACGCGTACGCGTCGGCCGCGGGCGATCTGACGCGCAACGAACCCTCCGAGCTGCGCGGCTTGCTCGACCTCGGCGTGATCAGCTTGGTGACCGCGATTCAGCTCGCACTACCTGATCTGCGCGACTCGAAAGACTCGCCTGCCGTGTTGGTGACGGGCGGCGGCTACGCGCTGTACAACCCGCAGATCGACGCGATGGCGGCCAAAGGCGCGATGGGCCTGAGCATCATGAAAGCCGCACAGCACAAGCTCGTGGGCGTGATGCACCAGAAGCTCAAGCCCGATGGCGTCTACGTGGGTGAAGTCACGGTGCTCGGCTTGGTCAAAGGCACGAGCCACGACCGCGGCAACGCGACGATCGAAGCTTCGGCAGTCGCCGACCGGTTCTGGGAAATCTACGGTTCGCGCTCGGAGCCCTGGGTGAACATCGGCTGATCACGACGCGCGCGCCGCCAGCCCTGATGATCGTGGCGCGCGCATGCGCCGGACGTATTGTCCCGGCGTGACCCCGACGAACTCACGGAACGTTCGCGCGAAGTGCGCTTGGTCGGTGAACCCGAGCTCGGCGGCCATTGCAGCCCACGGCGGCATGGCTTCAGGCGGCTCGGCGTGAACGCGCTCGATCACTTCGTGCAATCGGTAGCGCTGGATGACCCACTTCGGCGCGATGCCGATCTTGCGCCGAAACAACCGCTGCAACCGGAGCGGCGCGATCTCCCAGCGATCGCACACCTGCGCGACGCTGATGATCTCGCGGTCGCGCGCGATGCCTTCGACGATCTTTCCGGCGAGCGCCGCCTGCGGGTCCAGCCTCGGCTCGAACGAGCGAAGGGTTTCTGTGAGCAGCTCGATCGCTTCTGCGTCCGGCTTGTCGCGCAACTTCGCGGCGAGCCCGCGGACGCGCGGCCCGAGCAGCTTCACCGCCGGAACGCGCTTGTTCACGTACGCATGCAGCGAAACATCCGCGAAGGCGCTGAACGCGCCCGGCCGAAACTTTACCGACTGCACGTAACCGCGGCCTTTCAGCGCGCGCTGAAAGCGCCCGCGAATGATGCCTTGGATCTCGCTCTTGTTGCGCTCGGTCACCCAATGCATCGAGGGATGCGGGAGCACTTCCTGCGTGTGCGGCTTGTGATCGCGCAAATCCCAATGCACCGTCCAGAAGTGCTCGACGAAAGGCGCGAGATCTTCGGGAGGCTCGAATCGCGCGACGTCGATCGGCAGTCGATCGGGCCGACTTCGCAAGACGCCGCGCGTCGGCTCGGTCCTTGGCCGTAAGCGCACCTTCGGATCGGGTGCGCTCACTGCGCGCAATTCGGCGCGCCCATACACACGCGCAGGGTCGCTTTGGCTCGATGCACGAGCACGTCGACGTGAGAGCGCGACAGCCCCAACTCCCGTGCGACGTCCTCGCCCGAGCGTTCTTCGAGAAGACGCAAGCTCACGACCGCGCGCTCCACTTCGCGCAACTCTGCGACGCAGGTCTGGAGGCGCAGCGAGTCCTCGGCGAGATCGAGCAGCTGCTCCGCGTTCGCGTCCGAGGCTGCGAGCGTCGCTTCGTCATCGATCGCAGTGTGCGGTTTCAGCCGCCGATGGCGGCGACGCCAGTTCCGCGCCGCGTTGCGAACCATCGTGCTGAGGGTCGCGCCGAGCGGGGGCTGGTCCGCTGCGGGCTGCGGCTCTCGATCGCGCTTCCCGAGCCAAGTGCATAGCGCATCTTGGACGCACTCCAGTGCTTCCTCGGCGGTGAGCCCCTCGTGCACCGCGACTGACATGAGCGCCGTTCGCTCGCTGCGCACGAGGTCAGTCAGCTGTTGGATCGAATCCATACGACTGCAGAATCCTACAACTTTTTCTTCAGTCAGCACGTGCGCGAACTATTTTTGTCAGCGCCTGTAAGAAACGCGCGCGCCGGCACCCGATAGAGGTGACCGGAGGACCGACATGACGAAAGCATTGGAAGAAATCAACGACTTGAACTTCGACACCGAGGTGCTCGGCTCCAAGGAGCCGTTCTTGCTCGACTTCAGTGCGGTCTGGTGCGCGCCGTGCAAAGCGATGCAGCCGCTGATCGAGGGCGTAGCGAAGGACTACGCGGGCAAGCTGCGGGTCGGCAAGATCGACATCGATCACTCGCCCGGAATTGCGACGCGGTTTTCAGTACGCGGGGCGCCGACTGTAATCCTGTTCCGCGACGGCAAAGAGGCCGCGCGAAAGCTGGGATTCACGAATCGTCAGGGGCTGATCCAGCTCGCGGGAGTGTAGCGACTATCCAAGCGCAGTCGTCAGCGCCGATTCGATCGCGTCATCGAACGCGACCAACGAAACCGCGATGCCGCCGGCGCGATTGCGTACGACAGCGACGGCGAGCTTGGCCGCTTGATCGGCCGGAAACCCGTAGACACCACAACTGATCGCGGGAAACGCGATCGTCTTGATGCCGCTCGCAGCGGCAAGCTCGAGTGACTCGCGGTAGCACGACGTGAGGAGCTCTCGCTCGTTCGCGGCGCCGCCGTGCCAAACCGGCCCGACCGTGTGGATCACGTATTTCGCCGGCAGATCGAAGCCTGGCGTGATGCGCGCTTCACCGGTCGGGCAGCGCACGCCGGGCCGCACCTCGGGGGTTTTCTTGCACGCATCGAGGAGAAGGGGTCCGGCGGCGCGATGAATTGCACCGTCCACGCCGCCACCACCGAGCATCCGTTCATTGGCAGCGTTGACGATCGCGTCGACCTCGAGCTTGGTGATGTCCGCGCGAACGACGCGGATGGAGTCGGGCATACCGCTTACATTAGCGCGATTTGCTCGTTGCAAAGCCTGGCGGGCTGCGGAATACCGTTAGCCCAATGCGAAGACTGTCCTTATCGCGATGCCTGGCTTTTGCGCTGTTTTCATGGTTCGCGGTCGAGGGCACTGCCCACGCGCAGTCAGTCCCGTCCCTGGCCATCGCGCCACACGCGCTCCGAGGTGGGGCACTCGCGCCGGCGCTGCTTCTGCCCGAAGCAAACCTATCTGCGCTTGCGCTCGCACTCCCGGCGCCAGCCACGGAGGGTGAGGGCTCCGGCGCTGCGGTCCCAGGCGGACCGGCGGAACGCTGGGTGGACGCTCGCCGCGTCGACCGCCTCGAATCGTCGCTCGTGGAGCTGGCACACGCCGACTCGCTGGTTCGAAACTGGGGTGCAGTCGGGGCCCTGATCATCGGCGGGACGCTGATCGCGGGCGGCGTCCTCGTCGGCGTCGACGACGAGGGCTGGGGCGGGCGCGGTCGCGCCGCCGTCAGCGTCACCGCGTGGGCGGCGGGTGCGAGTTTGATCGCCGCGGGCATCTACCGATTCTTCTCGCGCACGCCTGGCGAAGCGCGCCTGCTCCGTTGGAGCGGCCTTCGTCAAGAGCGCAAGCTGGACGTGTTCGAGGTTGCACGCATCGAAGGGGAGCTCGCGAGTGAGGCGGAGACCGCGCGTTTCGGTCGGCGCCTCGCCGCCTACAGCTCGATCGGGTTAATCGCAGGTGGCGCGGGGTTGATCGGGCTCGCAGCGTCATCCGAGCTGGACGGCTCGATCGAGAGCGATGCTTACGTGTTGGGCGGTGTGATGATGGGTGTCGGCGCGATTCAAACCGTCGCCTTGTTCCTCACGCGAACGCCGGCCGAGCGCGCCTGGCAACACTACGCGGAGGGCGGCGGAGGATTTTTCTCAGACGTTTCGACCGCGCCGCACCTGGCCTGGCGCTAACGCTGACTCGCAGCGACCGTCAACGGCACGCGCCAGAACGTTTCTCGGCCAGAATGAATCACATCACTGGGCAGGATGCAGGTGACACGCGACGGAGCGTTTGGCACCTAACTGCACCAGCGGCGGATCGACCTTACGGCACACGTCCATCACCACCGGGCAGCGCGTGTGGAAGCGACAACCGGGTGGCGGATTGAGCGCGCTCGGGACTTCGCCCGTGGCGACGGTACGCTGCCGCGTCGATTCGACTTCGGGGTCCGCAACCGGCACCGCATCGAGCAACACCTTCGTGTACGGGTGGAGCGGTTCGAGATAGAGATCATCACGCGTCGCAATTTCGACGATGCGCCCGAGGTACATCACTGCGATCCGCTGGCTGATGTGCCGTACGACCGCGAGATCGTGCGCGACGAACAAGTACGAGAGACCGAGCCGTGCTTGCAGCTCGACGAACACGTTGATGACCTGTGCTTGGATCGAAACGTCCAGCGCGGACACGGGCTCGTCGCACACGATCAAGCTCGGCTCGACCGCGAGCGCACGTGCGATCCCGATGCGCTGGCGCTGCCCGCCCGAAAACTCGTGCGGATACCGATCCGCCATGTGAGGCAACAGGCCGACGAGCGATAGCAATGCATCGACGCGCTCGCGATAGGCGCGGCCGGTCGCGAGCTTGTGCACCGTGAGCGGCTCGCCGACGATGTCGCGGATCTTCATCCGCGGGTTCAGCGAACCGTAGGGATCCTGATAGACGATCTGCATGCGACGCCGGAGCGGACGCAACTTCTGCTTGTTCCAGCCGGTGATGTCTTCACCCTCGAAGATCACCTTGCCCGCCGTCAGCGGCAAGAGGCGCAATGCAGCGAGGCCAGTCGTGGACTTACCGCATCCCGATTCGCCGACGAGCCCGAGCGTTTCGCCGCGTTGGAGCGAAAACGAAACGCCGTCCACGGCTTTCACGCTGCGCGACGGCTTACCGAAACCGAACCCGCCGCTGATCGGAAAATGAACGGCGAGCCGTTCGACTTGCAACACCGTTTCAGACATCGACGAAACACGCCTTCTGGTGGCGCTCGCCCACCTCTCGCAGCTCCGGCCGCTCGGAGCGGCAGCGGTCCTGCACGTAACGGCAGCGAGGCGCAAACGAGCACCCCGGAGGCAACGCGGCCAAGTCGGGCGGTTGGCCTTCGATCGGCAACAGACGCTTGCTCGCGTCGCCGTCGAGGCGGGGCGCCGACTGCATCAACCCGAGCGTGTAAGGATGTTTCGGCCGCGCGTAGAGCTCGCGGGCGGGCGCGGTCTCGACGATCCGCCCGGCGTACATCACGGCGACGCGGTTCGCGTAGCGCGCGACGACGCCGAGGTCGTGCGTGATCAAGATCAACGCCGAGCTCGCGCGGCTCGCCAGCTCTTTCAGCAAGTCGAGGATCTGCGCCTGCACGGTCACGTCGAGTGCGGTCGTCGGCTCGTCCGCGATGATCAGCTGCGGTTCGCACGCGAGAGCCATCGCGATCATCGCGCGCTGCCGCATGCCACCCGAGAACTGGTGCGGATACGCCGTGCTGCGGACTGCCGCATCCGGCATGCGGACCGCGGTGATCAACTCCACGGCTTTGTCGAGCGCGCGCGCCCAGGGCAGACGGCGGTGCACGTTGATCGGCTCGGCGATCTGAAAGCCGATGCGAAGCGCTGGATTGAGCGACGACATCGGCTCTTGAAAGATCATCGCGATCCGGTCGCCGCGCACCGCACGCATCTCTGCTTCAGTCAGCTTCAAGAGATCGCGGCCGGCGAGCAGAACTTCACCCGACGCGATCCGACCCGCAGGCGACGGAACGAGTCGCATGATCGACAGTGCCGTCACGCTCTTCCCCGAGCCCGACTCCCCCACGATCGCGAGCGTCTCGCCCGCGTCGACATCGAACGAAACCGAGTCGACAGCGGCGACGGTGCCGCGCTCGCTCTTGAAACGAGTCGTGAGGTTGCGAACTGAGAGGACTGGCTCGGTCATCGGACTCCGACTGAGACTAAAACCCGAGCTTCTTTTTGATCTCTTGATCGATCCACACCCGCGCGTGGATCGGGCCCGGCCGCGCCGCACCCGCGCGTAGCTCGCCACCATAGTTCTGCACCCACGGCCACCACGCCGCGTACGCGTATTGCGTCGGCAACCAGATGTAGGGCGCTTTGTCCAACACCTCGCGTGTCAACGCCTTCAGCTGCGTCTGGCGTTTGGCTTCGTCCTTCTCGCCGAACATGGTGTCGATCTTCTTGTCGAACTCGGGATCGTTATACATCGAGACGTTCCACTGCTGACCCTTCACGAACTGCTTGCGCAGCGTGGTGGTCGGGTTCGTCGGCGACGTCGTCATGAAGTAGCCCGGCGCGTTCGTGTGCGTCGTCATCGCGGACAAAAACGCCGGATATTCGAGCGGCTGAATCTCCATCGTGACGCCGACCTGCTCGAGGTAAGCCGCCATCAGCGAGAGCAGATCCGCTTCCGGGCTCGCGGCCGTGATCTGCACCTTGAACTTGAAGCCCTTCGGATAGCCCGCTTCGGCGAGCAGCTTCTTCGCTTTCTCGGGGTTGTACGTGAACAACTCCTTGACCGAAGGCGGCATCGACTCGAGCGGTTCGTAGTAGCCGCCGTAGTCCGGATGCATCGGGAACGCGAGCATCACACCCTGCCCGCCGAAATACGACTTCAAGATCTCCGGCTTGTTCACAGCCATGTTGAGCGCACGGCGCACGCGCACGTCGTCGAACGGCTTGGTGTCCATCCGCATCGCGAGGAAGGTCGTCGCGGTCGAGAGGTACTTCGCCCACTTGATCTGCGGCGCACTCTTCTTCAGCTCGTCCACCGCGCTCCAGCGAACCGCTTCGAGAATGTCCAGCTTCGCGGTGCGCAGCGCAGTCAGCCACGTGGACTCGTCGCGAATCGTCCGGTAGACGATCTTGTCGACGTACGGCAGCTTGTTCGCTTGTCCACCGATCGTTTCTTTGTCCCAGTAGTTTGGGTTCTTGGTGAACGTGTACTGATTGCCCGCGACGTAGTCCGTGAGCAAGAACGGGCCCGTACCGTTCACGTTTTTCCAATTCGCTGCACCCGCGTCGACGACCTCCTTCGGCACGATCCCGGAGTAGTAGCCCCAGCCGAAACGATAATCCCACTCCGCGTTGTAGTTCTTGAACGTGAACACCACTGTGTTCTTGCCCGCGGCTTCGACCTTCTCGACGTGATCGAAGTAGCCAGAGATCTTCTTCGGACTCTTGTCGAGCCGCGTATAGCTGTACACGACGTCGTCCGCCGTCAGCTCGCGCGCCTTCATCACGCCCGGCTTCTCCGGGAACATGATGCCTTTGCGAAGCTGAACCTCCACGCGCAGCGGGTTTTCTTTCCACTGCCAACTCTCGGCCAGCTCACCGCGAACCGAATCCGCCGGCAACCAACCATCCGGGATGAACGAGTACTTGCCGCCGTTGCGCTTGGCTTTTGCCAGGTCGGCAGCAAACAACTGTTCGTAGACTAAACCCGTGTCCTGGTTGTGCTTCCAGTTGAAGTCTGCGGAGTCCCACGAGAGCGCGGGGATAGCGAGCACCGCCGAACCGATGTTCAGCTGACCGCCGTACTGCGGCTTCTTCACTTGCGCGAGGACCGTGCCGAGCCCGGCGCCGAGCGCGAGAGCGCACACGACCAGTGTGACAGCGCGCCTCAGGCGCGAGCGTGTGACGTTCATCCAAACCTTCGTCATGAGTCTCGGCATGCGGATTCCTCGGCAAAAGGGTACTTGCACAGAGTCAGCGGGAGCCGCGCATGCGCGGATCGAGTAGATCGCGCAGCGCGTCTCCAAAGACGTTCGTCGAAAACACGACGAAGGTGATGCATAGCCCCGGCGCGAGCGCGAGCCACGGCTGTTGAAACATGTACGTGCGCCCAGCGCCCGAAAGCATCCCGCCCCAAGTCGGCGCGGGTGGTGGGACGCCGAGCCCGAGAAACGAGAGCGCAGATTCCGCGAGGATCGCGCCGCCGAGCCGCGTCGTGAAAAGCACGATCACGGGCGGCAAGATGTTCGGCAGGATGTGTCGCCACAAGATGCGACCCGTCGAGGCGCCGATCGATTGCGCGGCGTGCACATAGGTCTGCTCGCGCACGCCGACGACAGCGCTGCGGACGACGCGCGAGCCTCCGATGCCGAACAACAACCCGAGCGTACAGACGATGGTGGGCACGCCTGGACCGAACACCGAGACGACGACGATCAGAATCACCAGATCCGGAAAGCTCATCCACGCGTCCACGAAACGTTGCATCAGCATGTCGGCGCGGCCGCCGACGTAGCCGGTGACGACGCCGAGCAAACACGA
>DASRXR010000701.1:0-6083 GCA_035687405.1 Polyangiales bacterium | reverse complement strand
TGCGAAGGTTGCAGTCGACGAAGAACAGATCGCCGAGCCTGACGTGCAAAAGCGAATTCGCGGTTGGGTCAACAGTGTTGCGACCGGTGCCGATCGGGCGGACCCGGACCTCGAGCGCGCCGAGCGAGCGTTGCGCAGTCGCTTCGATGACGGGATCCGCGAAGGTTTGGACGAGTTGATCTCGTTGCATGGGTTGTCGGGGCAGGCGGCGACCGACAAGCTGCAGGCTCTCGCGCACGCGCTCTCGGTGGAGCGTCCGGCCGATGAGAACAAAGCGAGCATTCTCGGAGGCCTGTTGTCGGGTGCGGCGGGCGGGCTCGCGGCGGATCTAGCTGCGGGTGGGCTGACGTTCGGGGCCGGTGCGCTGATCGGCGGTGTGCTCGGCGCAGTGGGTGCGCGCAGCATCACGCAGATCTACAACATCGCGCGCGGCCGGGAAGCAGGGCGCGTGCGCTGGTCGTCGGAGTTTCTGGCGCAGCGGGTAGCGACGGCGTTGCTGAGTTACCTCGCGGTCGCGCACTTCGGTCGCGGCCGAGGCGAATTCGTCCACGCCGCGGTGCCGGAGCACTGGCAACAGGCGATCAGCTCGAACACGAAGTACCGGGAGGCGCTCGATGCCACCTGGGAGCTCGCGAAAGCGGGGGATCTCCATCGGACGGAGCAGAAGCTCACGGCTGCACTCACCGGTCTGGCGCGGGAGATCTTGATCGCGCTCTACCCCGATGCAGCGAAGGCAGTCGAGCCCGCGAAGCCCTGAGCTTGGGTTAAACAGCGTCGCATGGTTCGCGAGACATCGCGCGATGTCTCGCGCTCCAGGCGGCACCGTTTTACGCGCGCGGTTCGAACTGGTAGAGCCAGGTCTCGCTGACCGTTTGTTTCCCGTTCTTCTTCAAGAACATCCGAAGCTCCACCGGCTCGGTCCCGGTGACAGTCAGATCGAACTGCACGCGATGACGCTTCGTGCGCGGCACTGGCTCGACGAAGTTCAGCGAGATCTTTCCGCGCGAGGTCGAGACGTCGGCGGTCAGTTTATCGGTCTTCGTCAGGCTCTCGAACAGCTTGCCTGAGAACTCCACCACGAACTTCGTCACACCCTTCGGGCGCGGCTTACCCGGCTCACCACCGCGCCCGATGCGCGTCGCGGTGACGGTCGCGATGTTGTCCGCAGGGAAGGGATGATCGCCCTGCCAATACATCTTGTAGCGATAACGGAGGGCGCTCCCCGCCGTGACCTTCGCTTTCGGAGTCCAGAACGCGACGATGTTGTCGTGGATCTCGTCGTCGGTCGGAATTTCGATCAACGTGACCGAGCCCTCGCCGAAGTCCGCGAGCGGCTCGACCCACAAGCTCGGCCGCAAGTCGTAGTTCACGCCGTCGAGGTAGTTCTCGACGTTGCGATCCCGCTGCATCAACCCGAACCCCTTCGGCGACTTGTCGACGAAGCTCGAGGTGATCACCCGCGACGGCGAGTTCAACGGCCGCACGATTCGCTCGCCCGCGCCGTTCCACAACACGAGCCCATCCGAGTCGTGCACCTCGGGTCGCCAATCCAGGCGATCGGGCCGGTTGTACTCGGCAAACCAAAACATGCTCGTGAGCGGCGCGACACCCAGCTGCGCGATGTCCTTGCGCGGAAAGAGCGCGCACTCGACGTCCATCAGCACGCCTGTGCTGCGGGTGGTCGCAAAGTGGAATGCGCCCGAGATGCTCGGCCCGTCGAGCAGCGCGTAGATGTGCACCGGATCTTTCGCCGTCAACGCGGGCCCGAGATAGAACTCCGTGAAGTCTGGAAACTCTTCGGGCGTTCCGGCCACCGTCGTGTTGACTGTCACACCGCGCGCCGACAGCCCGTACTGGCCGAGCGAGCCGATGGTGCGCAAGTAGGACGCTCCGAGGAACGCCGTCCAGTCCTGCGACTTCCAGTCCGAACGCGTCTTTGCTTCGTGCAAGCGAAAGCCCGCAAAGCCCGAGTCCTTCGGCAGCTTGCGCGCGATCGAGTCGGCCGGCATGTCGAAGTAGCTCGGCGAGTACAAGATCTCGCGCGCTTGCCCGCCCTCGAGCGCGTGCATCTTGACCGACTTCTGAAAGAACTGGCCGAGGTGAAAGAACGTCGCCGGGTACACGCCCGGCCCATCCGCAAAGAGCGCGTTGTCGCTCTTGAACTTGATCTTGCCGTGCACCTCGTAGTCGATGCGCTTCACGACGTCCGGCGCCGGCCGATACGGCTCCGCGTACGCGGCCGCCGCGAGCTTTTTCGCCCGCTCGATCAAGCCATCGAACGTGAAGGGCGTCGCCGGGCCGAACTGGAGCTTGGCCGCGGGGGTTGCGCAGGCGGGTGACGCTCGCAGCAAGAGGGGTGACAGCGCGGCTGCGGCGAGCGACGAACGGAGGAAAAGACGACGACTGATGAAGTCCATGGCAGAGCGCAAAACTCCGAGAAGGGCCGCACTCTTGCCTCGCGCGGCCTCGCTGTCAACTCGTCGGGTTCCCGGTCGCGGACGGTGCAGCGCGCGGCCTCCCGGCGCGCGCCGACCACGCGAGCAGACTGCGAGCCGGACGCGGCCGGCGCGCGCGATGCAGCTGGCGGCGTCAGCGCCGTTCGTCGCACATTACACGACCATTCTGAGCAGCGCGCGGCACGTCCGAACTAACGCAGAATTTGTCAGGCTTGACGTGTACTGACACTACACGGACAAAGACTTTGGACGTGACATCGCGATAGCATCCAAAGCGTCACGGTCAGGCACGAGGAACCTCCATGACAAAGCCGATCGGGGTGCTGCGGATCGCCCTGTTGTATGCAGCCGGTTGCGCGATTGGATGTGGTGGTGACGACGTAACGAACGACTCTCCGGCGACTGACGCCGATGCGAGTCCGCACGTCGATCTGCAAGCCTGTCCGGTCATGGTCAACGACAAGGAGTGCGATCACGACAAGCGTCCGATCGTGTTCATTCACGGCAACTCGAGCGCAGGCGACAGTTTCTCCCATCCGGCGCAGCTGTTCGCGAGCAACGGTTACTGCGCGCTGCGCATCCGTGCGATCGACTACGACGCGATCACGCGCGGTGACGACGCGGCCAACTACGCCAAGGTCTCGGAGCAACTCGACAAACTGCTCATGGAGTTGGAGGCACGATTCGGCGCCGAACAAGTGGACTTGTTCGCGCATGCGCAAGGTGCTTCCTACGCTGCACGTTACGTCGCTGCACACAAAGACAAGTTCGCACACTATGTCCACATCGCCGGCGGCGTGTTGCTATCCAACCCGGGTGGTGTCGACACGTTATGTCTTTCGTCGACGGGCGATCGTCCGGTGACCTGCGAGACGACGAAAAACGTGACCTTCTCGAACGACCAGCTGGATCACTTCGCGGTCTGCTCGTCGAGCGAAGCGTTTCGCGAGATGTACGGCTTCTTGAACGACGGCGCGGCGCCGGCCTACGACACGGTCCAGTGTGGCGATCCTGTCGTCATCGAAGGCCGCGCGCTCGCATTCGGCGACAACGAGCGCATGGCGGGCGGCGTCGTCGAGGTCTACGAGCTCGGCACCGACCCGCGTCAGCGGGGCATGCCGCTCACCACGCTCGAGATTCACGACGACGGCAGCGTGGGCCCGTGGACAGTGCACCGCGGCGTCGCGTACGAGTTCAAGCTCCTCGCCAAAACCGGCGACGGGCGGCCGACGCGTTACGTGTACTTCCCGCCGTTCAAGCGCAGTGATCGATTGCTGCGCTTCACGTTCGAGTCGCGCAACGAGGCCGCGCTCGCGACCAGTCGCATGGCGAACCTCTCCGATGCGACCGCCGCGCTGTGGATCCGCCGCAAGCAGGGCGCGTTCTTGGCCGGACGCGACCAGCTCATGGTGAACGACTTTCCGGCTGTGAACGCCGAAGATGCGATGCCGCGCGCGACGATCACGGGCCTATTCGTCCTCGATCAAAACGGCGACATGCAGTCGAGCGGCGGCTCGGTGATCCGCGAGACCTTCGTCAGCGGGACCGATGTGTACTTGCAGACTGCGCTGCCTGCGTTCATCGACATTTCGCTCAACAGTAACCACCTGAAGGTGCCGAACTGGCCATCGCAGACGGGTGGCTTGTCGATCGTCTGGGTCGATTGAACGCAGCCCCTGGGGCAAATTCGACCCTGAGAGGTGGCCTTTTCAGCGGCGCTTCGAGCGGCGATAGTGCGCTGCATGAAGACGCGCGCAGCCGTGGCCTACGAAGCGGGTAAACCGCTGGTGATCGAACAAGTCGAGCTCGAGGGGCCGCACGCCGGTGAAGTGCTCGTCGAACTCAAGGCGACCGGTATCTGCCACACCGACGAGTTCACGCGATCGGGCGCCGATCCGGAAGGGCTATTTCCTGCGATCTTCGGGCACGAAGGTGCGGGCGTCGTCGTCGAAGTCGGCGCCGGCGTCACGACCTTGAAGCCGGGTGATCACGTCATCCCGCTCTACACGCCCGAGTGCCGGCAGTGTAAGTCGTGCCTGAGTCGGAAGACGAACCTGTGCACAGCGATTCGCGCGACGCAGGGCAAGGGCTTGATGCCGGACGGCACGAGCCGTTTTTCGATCGGCAAGACGAAGATCCACCACTACATGGGCTGCTCGACGTTCGCACAGCACACCGTGCTGCCGGAGATCGCGCTTGCGAAAGTTCGCAGCGACGCGCCGTTCGACAAGATTTGTTACATCGGTTGCGGCGTGACGACGGGCATCGGCGCCGTGATCTACACGGCGAAGGTCGAACCCGGCGCGAACGTCGTCGTGTTCGGGCTCGGTGGCATCGGCTTGAACGTGATTCAAGGCGCGCGGCTCGCCGGCGCGGATCTGATCGTGGGCGTCGACATCAACCCGGCCCGCGAAGCGATCGCGCGGCAGTTCGGCATGACCCACTTCGTGAATCCAAAGCAGCTCGAGGGTGATCTCGTCCCGCATCTGGTCGAGCTCACGAACGGCGGCGCGGACTACAGCTTCGAGTGCGTGGGCAACGTGCAGTTGATGCGGCAAGCGCTCGAGTGCTGCCATCGCGGCTGGGGCGTCAGCGTGATCATCGGCGTCGCGGGTTCGGGGCAAGAGATCGCGACGCGTCCGTTTCAGCTCGTGACGGGCCGCGTCTGGAAGGGCTCGGCGTTCGGCGGTGCACGCGGGCGCACGGACGTGCCGAAGATCGTGGATTGGTACATGGAAAAGAAGATCCAGATCGATCCGCTGATCACGCACAAGCTTCCGCTCGATCGCATCAACGAAGCATTCGACCTAATGCACGCCGGGACTTCGATCCGCAGCGTGGTGGAGTTCGGCGCATGACCGCCCAAGCGTTCACGATCAAGAGCGAGCAGCGCGCGTTCCAGGGTGTGCAAGGCTTCTACGAGCACGAGAGCAAGCTGTGCGCAGGGCCGATGAAGTTTTCGGTGTACCAGCCGCCTGCAGCCCTCCGCGGGGCGCGTGTGCCGGTGTTGTATTACCTGGCCGGTCTCACCTGTACCGAAGAGACGTTCATGATCAAGGCGGGCGCGCAGCGGTTTGCGGCCGCGCTCGATCTGATGCTCGTGACGTGCGATACGAGTCCGAGAGCGGCGCGCTTTCCGGGCGACGACGCGAGCTGGGACTTCGGGCAGGGCGCCGGCTTTTACGTCGATGCGACGCAAGCCCCGTGGTCGAGTGCGTACCGCATGCGCAGCTACGTGACGCGCGAGCTACGCGAGTTGGTCGAGCGGGAGTTTCCCGTGCGTGATGGCGCGCGTGGAATCTTCGGGCATTCGATGGGTGGGCACGGCGCGCTCAGCATCGCGCTCGGGCAGCCCGGCGAGTATCGAAGTGCGTCTGCGCTCGCGCCGATCGTCGCGCCGAGCCAGGTGCCGTGGGGCGAGAAGGCGCTCGGGGGCTATCTCGGCCCTGATCGCGCCGCCTGGCGCGCCCACGACGCGGTCGCCTTGATCGAGGACGGCGCGCGCCTTCCCGATCTGCTGGTCGATCAGGGCGAGGCCGATTCCTTCCTCGCCGAACAGCTGAGGCCCGAGCTTCTCGCCGCCGCCTGCGCCGCCGCCGGCATCCCGCTGACGCTGCGCATGCAGCC
>DASRXR010000700.1:0-10213 GCA_035687405.1 Polyangiales bacterium | reverse complement strand
AGCGGAGTGCCGGTTCGTCCGGGGCGCCGATGTTGTTGCCAATGATGATGGCAAACCGCTCGCTGGATGTCGCTGCCGCCGGCAACGGCAGCGACATCCAGGCCACTGCGAGCAGTACCCCAAGCTTCATCGCGGCGGCTCCTTTTGCAGCGTAATGCGCTCAATCTGGCAGTCTGCCGGCACCTTCAAGTTGTGTTCGGCTTGCAGCGCAGCGCGTAGCGGTGCCACCGGAAATGCGGTCGGACATGCGATGGCGAACAAGCGCTCGGTGCCGAGCTGAGGGTCGAGCTCCAGGCTGAAGTCGAGCGGTTCTTCGCTGCCCGCGGCGACGTGTGCGGCATCGGATGCCGCCGGAAAGTACACGCTCGCCGTGTGTTCGTCGCGGCCGAGTAGCGCGAGGTATACCGGCGCCTTCGACGACACGGTGAAGCGCAGCTGATCCCCGGGTTGCACGACTTCGCCGCTCGCGCCGGGTCGCAGCTCTTCGCCGTGTTTCACGTAGAAGCCGACGTAGAATCCGCCCTTGCTGCGCTCGCCGCCGTTCGCTGCATCCGAGGTCAGCGAGCGGATCGCCGGCACGAGTCCGAACACGGCGATCGCAGCGACGGCGAACGGCAGCCAGCGCGGCACGCTGAACCGGCGCCCGCCCGGTGAGATCGCCCGCAGCTGACGGAGGCGGGTCTGATTCGCCGCGAGTGTCGGGGCGTTCGCGAGAAACTTCGCGCGCTCGCGCTCGAGGAGCTCACCGCGGACGCGACACCGTGTGCACCCCCGCAGGTGTTCTTCGAAACGAGCGGTCCGCGCGGGCGTGTATTCTTGCGCAAACCACTGATCGAACGCGAGGTCGGTCGCGCAGGCTTCGCGATCTTCTAGCTGCATTGAGAGAGCTCCTTGTGGGCGGGATGCGACGAAATCCGCTCGAGCAGCTTGCCGACTTGTCGCCGTGAACAACCGATGACGCGAGCGATCTCGTCGTGGGTGAGCTCGTCCATGTAGAAGTAGACCGCAACTTGCGCGAGCTGTTCGGGAAGCTCGCGAAGCGCTGAATGCAATGCGAGTTGCTCTTCGGCATTCAGCGGCTGCGAGCGCGAGGTGGCGCTGCTTTCGTGCGCGCCGAGCCTCTCGCGGGTGCGGCGGTTGCGGATGCGATTCAAACAGGCGTGTGTGACCGCGCTGTACAAGAACGTCGCGAGGCTGCTCTTGCCGGAGTACTGCTCAGGCTGTTGCAGGAGGGACACGAACACGTCCTGCACGACTTCGTGCGCATCGGCTTCATCGCCGAGGATGCGCCGGGCGCGTCGAAACGCGGCCGGCGCATGCAGGCGATACAACTGCTCGATCGTGGGGTCGGGCTTGCTCAAATGGGCGGTGTGATGGCGGCGGCGACGAAGTTGAGACCGGGCTGGATTCGCAGCGACACCGTCGCGTTGGGATTCGTTTCGCGCTCGAAGCCCGGTCCGAACAAGCACTTGTGTTCGGCCATCAGCCGGTACCACTCGCCGCGCAGCTGCCGCGTGTGTTCTCCGAACATCACGCAGCCGGGCTCGTTGCAGTTGCTGTAGCCGATGTCTGCACTGCCGACGTGCGTGCCGTTCGCTGCGTTGTAGTTTTCGACGGCTTGCGTGAGGGCTGAGTCGCGACACGCCTGCCGTTCGTCTTCACCGTCGAGGTCCCACGGAAGCAGTCGCAGCAGGTGATAACCCGCGGCGAGACCTTCTGGAGCGCCGAACCTGTTGGCGACGTAGCCGTTTGGCTTTGCTGCGGACTCGAGATACCCGATCGCGTAGTTGTTGGCTGCGCCGGCGAACATCGGGTCGTCCAAGATCGAGACGAACATCGGATCGCCGGAGCGGCTCTTCAGCGTGCACTTGGGAGCGAAGACACTATCAGGGAAGTAGCTGACTCCGTGTGGACAGAACATGGTGACAGTGCCCTTGTGCGTGGCACTGAAATCTTGCGCATCCATGCTGAAAGTGCAGCCTGCGTCGTCGCACGTTTCGTCACTGCCACCGGTTAGAACGCTCGCATAGTACAGGGTGGTGAGGTGATCGGGCGTCACGGCCGTGATGTATCCGACTGCGTGTCGAGGTTCGTCGGGAATGTCCTCACTCGCGAAGCTGCCGAGGATTGCACTGGGGGGAGGCGTGTAGAGATCGACCTGAAAGTTGGCTGGGAACTCGCCGACCACTTCGGTCGGCATGAAACGAATCTCGTCGAACGTGCCGGTACCGAATGCGACGGCCGGAGTCAGCTGCGCGTCCGCAGCCGTGAGCGGCAGCTCCACGCGGCCTTTCATCGAGAACAAGGGGTCGCCTTGATAGTCGGTCGTGGCTTGAGCGGCGCAACTTGCGAGTACGAGTGTTGCGAGTAGCGATGGGTACCGGGTTTTGGGACACACCATGATTCGGTTCCTCCCCTGAGTTGTGGATTAGGAACCCGAACAACCCAAACCGGTCCGAGCCGAATTAGAAAAGTCGTCGTTCTGAGCGCGAACTGCTCGTTCAGGCGAGTCTGCCGGCTCCGATCACCTCTCCGGCATTTGGCGGACGTCGACCTCGTTCACCTTCACTACGTCGCCAAAGCGTACTGCCCATTCGATCGCTTCGGCCTTCGACGGCACGTCGAAGATCGCGTAACCCGCGATCATTTCCTTCGACTCCGCGAAGGGCCCGTCGATCACGGTGTGCTTGCTGCCTTCGAACCGGACCCGTGCCCCCTGCTTGGTGCTGGCGAGGCCGCCGGTAGCTTCGAGCACGCCTGCCTTCGTCATCTCGTCGATGAGGGCGGCCATCTTTGCCATGAGCTTGGGATCCGGCGGCGCGTCACTCTCTGCGCGCTCATCGGTCTGGTGCATCGACAAGAAGCGAAGCGGTGCGTTTTCAGGCCTTCGGCTCGATGCCGAGGTCCCAAGTTTCCACGACCGGACCCAAGAACAGCTCGACGTTGCCGACCACGGCTGCGAACTTGTCGCAGCATGCGATCGCCTCGGCCTTCGAGCGCACGCGCAGAAGCGCAAAGCCGGCGGTGAGTTCCTTGGCAGCGGTGAACGGGCCATCGGTGATCGTGCGCTTGCCGTTGGCGTAGGCGATGTGCATTCGCTCTGACGACGGCTTGAGCCCTTCGCCCGAGACGAAAACTTTCGCGTTGATCGCCTCACCCACGAGCGTGTCCATGCCTTCCATGATCGAGCGATCCGGCGGGAGGCCCTTTTCCATTTCTTCCGTCATCTTGTGCATGATCATGAATCGCATCGGGGTATCTCCTCGGTTCGTGCCTAGGTTCTGGGAGGGCGACGAATCAACCCCGGCCGAATCGACACGTGCTTCGAACTTTTTTGATCTTTGTTGCCGCGGTCCCAGAAGCGGTCGGCGCCGCTCTCGCGACTCCTTTCGAGGTGCGGCCTGCCGGCTGCGAGAGCCGCCCACTCACTCCGCCGCCGCACTGAGGTTCGCGACCACGCGTTGCAGGAGCGCCAGCAGTGTGGCGCGCTCTTGTTTACTGAGACCGGCGAGCGCCTGTTCCGCGCCCTGGCGGAGCTGTTCTCGCGCCTTTGGGAGGCGTGACTTGGCCTTGGCAGTGAGTGCGATGAGGCTCGCGCGCTGATCAGCTGGGTGCGGTGTACGCGAGATGACTCCGTCTCGCTCCATGCGGGCGAGAAGTGCAGCCATGGTGGGCTGCTCGACGTGAGCGGACTCGATCAGTTCTTTTTGTGTGAGCGGGGCGGTATCTTCGAGCGCGGCGACCACGGGGACGTAGGCGAAACCAAACCCGAGCGGACGAAGCCGCTGCTCGAACAGTCGCAGTACGAGCCTCGACGCGTGGTTGATCCAGAAGGTCGGGGCTGCCTGTGGGTTCCAATTGGTGGTTCGCTTGACATCCATCGCATGCTATATAAAACATATATCATGCAGTGCACAAACGAAAATCCCGAGGTTGACCCAAGAAAGCCCGGGCGCTCAGGATCCGCGCCGCCCTCGACTGCGGCCGATTTCGACCGCGCCTACGGGTCGCCCATCACGTTTTGGGGCGACATCCGCATTCCGAAAGAGCTGAAAGCGCTGGCTCGGCTTGGCTCGCATCGCTTGTCTTTGGAGTTGGGCTGCGGCGTTGGTAGGTTTTCGCGCTACTTGGCGAAACAGGGCGTGCGTGCGACGGCGGTCGATTTTTCGGCGGTGGCGATCGCGAAAGCGCGGGAGGCCGCGGCGCATGACGACGCGCCGCCCGAGTACTTGGTGGGCGACGTGACTCGCCTCGACGGGGTGAGTGGGCCGTTCGACTTTGCGTTCGACATCGGTTGCTTTCACTGTCTCGATGCAGCCCATCAGAAGGCCTACGTCGCGGAGGTGTTTCGGGTGCTCGCGCCGGGAGGTACTCATCTGATTTGGGCGCTCGATGCGTCGCCCAGCGATGTGCCGCTCGCGCCGGAGACGATGCGCGCGCTCTTCGCGCCTGAGTTCGAATTGCAGGAAGCGAAGGCGAGCCGTCGGCGCTTGGTGCGTTCGCACTGGTACTGGCTGCGACGCGTCTGAGCGCGCGTCGTGGGCTTACGGTGCGGTCTTCTGCACGAGCTGGCGCTCTGCGTCGTCGAGAAGCTCGCGCGCGAAGGCGGCGTTGCGCACGCTCGCGGCTGAATCTTCGAGTACGAAGCGCACTTCGTGGAGCGCTCGCGTGAAGCGTGGAGCCTTGCACGACTTCGGCGTGTTTGTTTTGGCTGCCCCGCCGGAGAACCGAACGCGACCGTCGCACGTACTCGGACTGACGCTCACTGAACACGGGGGACCGAATGGGTCGCGCGTTAGCTGTAACAATCATTGCACTGGCTTTGATCGCCTGTAACGACACGTCGTCGTCGCGACCGAACAGTCGAGTCGCGCGGGAAGCAGCAGGAGGGGGCGCTACCCAACCCGCTGGGATACCAGCCGCCGGTGAGTGGCTCGAGATTCTGCCCGGCGGCGAGACCAAGTGCTCTCGCGGAACGCCTTATAGGTTTTACGTTCGCGGCGGCCGCAGCGATCGTATCTTGATCGACTTCGAAGGCGGCGGAGCATGTTGGAACGCTCTGACATGCTCACTGCGCGAGAGTCTGTTTCGCGAAGACGCGCGAACACTCACCGAGTTTCGCGCGAACATCGATTCCGGATTCCTCGGTGGGATCTACGACGCGACTGAGGGTCTCCCCTTTGCCGACTGGACACTCGTGCACATCCCCTACTGCACCGGTGATATTCACTGGGGCGACGCAGTCAAAGACTACGGAAGCGGCATCACGGTCGAACATCGAGGCTACACAAATGCATCGAGCGCACTCGACTGGGTCTACGCACGCTACGCAAATCCTGAAAACATTTTCGTGTCTGGCTGCAGCGCAGGTGCCTACGGTGCAGCGCTGCATAGCGCCTACATCGCGCGGCACTACAGCGCTGCAAAGCTTGCCGTTCTCGCCGATTCAGGTGCGGGCATCATCACCGAGAGGTTCTTGAACGACAGCCTGCCGAATTGGAATGCCGAAAAGACGCTGCCCAGATTCATCGGTGGACTCGACCAGCCGCTGACTGAGCTCAGCTTACCCGACATCTACAAAGCGCTCAGCGCCGCGTATCCGCAACATCGCTTCGCTCAAACCGCGACGCAGTACGACGATGACCAGACGTTCTTCTACACTGCGATGGGCGGCGCTTCGGCGGACTGGTCTCGCATGTTTCGCACCAGTCTGAACGAGATCGCCACGGGCGCGCCGAACTTCCGGTCGTACGTGGCGCCTGGGTCGATGCATTGTGCGATCCCGTATCCGTTCTTCTACACCCGCGAAGTGCAGGGCGTGAAGTTGGCCGACTGGACGCAACAGTTCGTGCTCGGTGACGAAGCGCCTTCGACAGTGGCTTGCGAAGGGGCGCAGTGCTGCGACGACGCGGTCTGCGACGCGTGCGCCGGCAACACGGAGTATCCGTGCAAGTTCTGTGAGGACTGGCCGCCCAGTTACACTGAATGCCGGCAGCCTTGAGCAGATCTCACACGCTCTTATTCGTCTAAACATTCGAGGTCATGCCATGTCGACTAAGTATCGTTCACCGGTATTCGTGTTGGTCGCAGTCGTAGGGATCGCAAGCAGCTATCTGGCGTGCATCGCCGCTCAGGATGGCTTGGAGTCCGACCGGCGGACGGTGCGGGACATCTACGAAGAACTGATAGAGATCAACACGGTCACGGATAAAGGCGACACCGCGCGTGCAGCCGACGCTATGGCGAAACGCCTTCTCGATGCAGGCTTCGCCAAAGAAGACGTGCGCGTTTTCAAGCCGTTGCCGCGCAAGGGAAACCTCGTCGCGCGCTTGCGAGGGGATGGTTCGCGTCGCCCCATGCTCTTGATGGCGCATCTCGATGTGGTGGAAGCACTCCGAGAGGACTGGTCGACCGATCCGTTCGAGCTGGTCGAGAAGGATGGTTACTTCTACGCACGCGGCTCGAACGACGACAAACTCATGGCCGCGAGCTTCGTTGCCAACTTGATCCGCTACAAGCGGGAAGGCTATCAGCCGGCACGCGATCTGATTCTCGTACTCGAAACCGATGAAGAAACGTTCGATCGCGATGGCCACGGGATCCAGTGGTTACTGGAGAATCAACGCGACTTGATCGACGCCGAGTTGGCCATCAACGAAGGAGGCGCGGTCGGGGCGGTGGGTACCATGCCTCTGCTCGTCGCCGTGCAGGACTCGGAGAAAGCGACCGTGAACTTCGTGTTGGAGACTCACAACCGAGGCGGACACAGCTCGCAGCCGCGCAAGGATAACGCAATCTATGAGCTGGCGAGTGCGTTGACGAAGGTCGAGGCCTTCCAGTTTCCAATCTCACTGAACGACACGACGCGCCCGTTGTTGGCGCTGTACGCTGGGTTGCAGCCACCGCCGCTCAACGCTGACTTGAAGTTGCTGACGACCGACGGAGTGCTCGATGACGCTGCAGTCGCACGGTTGTTGGCAGACCCGACGATCGGTCCGCTCGTGCACTCGACGTGTGTTGCAACGCTGTTGCAAGCCGGTCATGCCTACAATGCGTTGCCTCAGACTGCACGGGCCACGTTGAACTGCCGTTTGCTTCCGGGCGAGTCTCCGGAGGATACGCTGGCGACGTTGCGACAGGTTGTCGCGAACGATCAGCTCACGATCACACAGGACAGTGTGTTCGTTCCAAGCGATCGATCGCCGATCACGCCCGAGTTCATGCGAGCGATCGAGAAGTTGCGCGATGAGTTCTGGCCGAAGCTGCCGATCACTGCGTACATGACGCCGGGTGCAAGCGACGCAACCTATCTACGAAACGCCGGCATCCCGACGTACGGCTTCAGCGCGGTGGTGACAGACATTACGGACGTCCGAGACCACGGCCGCGACGAGCGAGTGTTGGTGACAGCCTTCTACGGGGCGCACGAGGCGTTGTACAACTTGGTGAAGGATCTAGCGTCGCCTGAGCCTGCGAACGAGAAGTAACGAGCGGCCCTAAGAATCCTCAGTTTCCTTATTTGGGACCCTGCGGGCGCCCGACTTGCAGCGGGTGAGACCATGTCCTACATACGAGTCACATGGTCGATCCATCCGATCTTTGTCGTATTGCTACGACGCTGGGCGGCTTGCCGATCTCGGGTTGCCTCGAAGGGAGTCCGGCGGATCGCGCCGGGTTGCGCTACGGCGACATCGTTCTAGCGATCAATGGCATGCCGACTGCTTCTTGGAACGACTTCTTCCAAGCCCGGCGCGTCTGCACTGGGTGCCTGACCGTTCGTGTGTTCCGACAAGGAGCAGAGTTTGAGGTCTCGATGGATCTCCCGGCTCAGTCGCGTAGCCCACGCGAAGTGCTCGAAGAGCTGCAGCGCCGCGATTCTAGGCCCGCCACAGGCGCTTCTCGCAGCGAAATGAACTAGTCGGCGGCACGACCACCGACCAAGCCAATCCCCACAACGCCTCGTTAGGAGGCGTTGTGAGCCCGCGACCTCCGGTCCCCGTAGTCTGTTTCCGACAACCGGGAGCCATTCATGTCGCCGACTCGAATCATACTGTGGGGCGCACTCTTCGCGAGCGCGTGCGGATTCAACTCACGCGGCAGCGATAGCTCGCAGGCTGAGCTGCGCTGCGCGCAAGCGAGCGACTGTCCAGGCAGCACGCAGTGCCTGAACCAACTTTGCCGCTGTCAGCTGCAGAGCGAATGCGGGAGCGGCTTCGAGTGCGAGCATGGCGCGTGTGCGCGTCACCGCGGTGACGACGATGACGCAGGTGTGGCCGGACGAGCAGGCATGAGCTGCCAGGTCGATTTGACTTGTGGTCCCGGCTTCGAATGCGAACACGGCAGCTGCCAGCTGCATGAGAACAATCCCAATCGTCCGCATCGGCCACAGGCCGGCGCGAGTGGTGCTACCGCTGCAGGCACCGGTGGTTCGACTGCACCCCTGACCAGCTGCACGTTCGATGCAGATTGCCCGCTCGGCCTGGAGTGCGAGCACAGCAGCTGTCAGCCGCATCGGGGTCACGGCGACGACGCTGGAGTCGATGATCACGGAGGGCGTGACGGCGACGACGCCGACAATAGTGGACCGGGCAACGCCAGCGACGACGACGGCGATGCTGACCACGACAACAGTGGACCGGGCAATGGCGGGCATGTGGACGCGGGTATTCCAGGAGCTTCGGGACAAGCGTGCCAAGGCGATACAGACTGTGCCGGTGGCCAGCGCTGCGAAGACGGCCTGTGCGCGAAGCACGGCGGGCCCGGACGGCACTGATGAATCCTCGCAAGCGCCGCCCGGGATCCCGAGGTGCATCGAACCTCGTGGTACTCTCGAAGCCGAGTGTGGCTCCCGTGCGGCGTGCAAGCGAGATTGAAAGGTTGTTTGCGCGCGGCCGTTACGCCGACGTGATCGCTAGCACCGTCGACGCGCCGGAGTTCGACGCGCGCAACGAGCCGCAACTCGGTCACGTAGCAGCGTCGCTCGCCGCGACTGGCCGTTTGGATGACGCGGATGCGTTGCTCGGCCGCGTTCCGGACACCGATGAGCGTGAGCTCTGCATCGCGCGGTTCTTCATCGCGGTCGCTTACTGCCGTGCCGGTGACTTCAGGCATGCAGAGCGCTTGTTCCTCGAGAACTATCGCAGCTGGCGGCGGCGGTGGACCGACCCGGAGCGGCGCTTCTACGCACTGCAAGGCCTGAGCTGCATTCGCTATTTCAGTGGCTCGATGCAACGGGCGGAGTGGCTCGCGCGACGCGCACTGCAGGCGGCGTTCGCGGCGGACTCGGCCCTCGGACGCGTCTTGGCTACCGACATACAGGGCCACGCATGGGTGCAGATGGGGCAGGTCAAGCGTGGGCTAGCGTTACTGCAGCGCGCGAAGGAGTTGGCCGAGTCGGTGGAGCTCGACGCGCACGCTGCGGCCATTCAGTTCTCGTGCACGATGTACGAAGCGCGCTTCGGCACTCGGGGCATTTTCGCGGCGCTGGAGCGACTCGCAGAGCTTTCGAGCGAGAGTGTCCACGATTCGTATTCGGTGCGGTTGGTCGCGCTCGATCGCGCGCTGCTCATGGCGTTTGCGGGGCAGAGCGATGCCGCGCTCGCGCAGTTGCGTAGTGTCGATCAACAGGTCATTCCCGAGGGCGACCGGCGGATGCAGATTCGCCTGCTGCTGACGGCTGCGCTCGTCACGACGCTCCGTGACGGACAAGCCGCGGGTCGCGCGCTGGTGACGGCCGCTGAGGCGCTCTTGCACGACGATTGGGATCGCGCTCTACGGGTCGAAGTGCTGTGCGCCAAGGCTTGGTGTGCGGCACCGGAGGAGCGCCGAACGTTGGCGGCGGAGCTCGAGCGGGCTGCGCGTTCGACTGCGATTGCACGCGCGAGCTTGTTTGCCCATCTGCTCGAGCCGACGTTCAAGCTACCAGCGTCGGTGAGCCTGCACGATTTCGAAGACGACCGGCTCGGCGCGCTTTTGTTGTCGGTGTTGCACGATCATCATCTGCCGCGTTTGCTTCGCGAACAATATCTAGGGCTCGTGCCCCGCGCGCTCGGGCTCACTCCGGGCAGGCGCATCTATCTGATCGAGCCCGGGCATATTCTGGTCGAGAACCACGGCAATGTGACGTTCGAGCGGCCCGGAGAGACGAGTCTAAAGTTGTTGCGCGCGCTCGCGGACGGGCAATGGTGGTCGAAAGAAGCGCTATTGGCAGCGG
>DASRXR010000699.1:0-7058 GCA_035687405.1 Polyangiales bacterium | reverse complement strand
CTCGAAGCACAGCACGCGAACGACGCGATCGCGCTGGTGCGGCGGCCGGAGACGCAAATCGACATGCTGATCTCCGACGTCGTGATGCCGGACATGAGCGGCATCGATCTCGCGGCGGAGCTGCGCGCGACGCAACCGGATCTGCGCGTGCTCTTGATGTCCGGCTATTCGGGCCTCGCGATGACGCGACACGGCGAGCTTCAATCCGACATCCCATTCCTCGAGAAGCCGTTCAACCCGGACACTGTCGCGCGCAAAGTGAGCGAAGTGCTCGAACACGCGTCGAGCCTGCCTCCACTCAAAGGCCGTTAGCGCTGTTCCTACCCGTTCCGACCTGTTCCTAACGTGGCAGGTAAAACGAGAACACGCTGCCTTGGCCCAGTACGCTCACGACTTGAATCTCGCCGCCGTGAGCATCGACGATGCCCTTCGCAATGTAGAGTCCCATCCCGGAGCCGAGGTGCGCAGTCTCGTCCGATTGCCACGCGCGCTCGAACACCTTGTCGATGTCTTGCGGCGCGATCCCACGCCCGGAATCCACGACCTCGAAGCGCACGTGTAGCTCGTCGACCTTCAGCCGAAGCGTGACCGAGCCGCCCCGATCGGTAAACTTGAGCGCGTTGTTCACTAGGTTCGAAAGCGCTTGCGTCACGCGGCGCCCGTCCCCGTTCAACTTCACCGTCGCGGTTTGATCATGTTCGATCGCGAGCGCGATGCCGCGCTCGGCGGCATCGCCCGCGAAGTCCTCCGCCGTATCGGCGATCACTTTGACCGGATCGAAATCGCTCGGCGTGATCCGCAGGCGAGAAGCACGGATGCTCGCTGCATCGACCAGGTCGTCGATCAAGCCCTGCATCTGCTTCACCGCACGCCGGATGAGCTGCACGTTGCGCGCGAGCAGCTCCGGCCGGTCGAGCGTTTCACACGCGAGCTGGATCGTGTTGAGCGGGTTTCGCAAGTCGTGCGCGACCACCGCCAGCACTTCATCACGCGCCATCGCTGCGCGTTCGGCTTCGGTCCGCGCGATGCGCTCGCGCTGCTCGGCCTGCTTCAAGTAGTCGATGTCGATCGTCACGCCGCGAAACAGCACGTGACCCTGCTCTTCTTCGCAGTGCACGCCGGAGTGCACCCAGACCATCGTGCCGTCTGCCCGGCAACACCGATGCTCGAGGCGCAAGTCCACCAGCTCCTTGCGGCGTAGCTTCGCGAACGCTTCGTGAATGCGCGCCAGGTCATCCGGGTGCACGCGCGCTTCGAAGAAGTTCGAATCAGAGAGCCAGTCCTCTGCTTCGTAGCCGAGAACGAGCTTGGAGTGCTCGCTTACGAACGTGTAGCGCTGCGTCGTGTCGTCGAACTCCCATACGACAGCGTGGTCTAGCGTCTCGACGAGCCGCTGAAACCGGCGCTCCGCGGCCTGGTTTGACTGCTGGGGCATACGCTTGCGGGCGACGGTAGCGCATGTATTCGGCTCTGACCAGGATGACATATCTGCCCGTAGCTGTTGCGAAATCAGCACTGGGACACCAGCGCCGCACCGGCGCGGCGTTTTCGCGGATCGATTCGCCGTGGGCGCGCACCACACAGGAGGACTCGCGCGCTTTCACTTCATCAAAACGCACGCGGCCGTGATGGGAGCTACTCGTGGAAACAGTCGCACTGTGCCGATACTCGCTCGGCGTAATCGCTTGCTTGCTCGTGTTTCAATTCAGCGCCGCGTGCGGCGATGACGACGGCAAAGGAAAGGTCACCGGGGCCGAGGCCGGCGCGCTCGACCTGAAAGGCCGCTGGGTCACACTCGACTTCGAGTGCCGCAACGCGAAGCGGCGTGAGACGGTGCAGGTCGACACATTCGACACAACCATCACCGGGACGAAGGTCGACGGCGACGATTGCGTACCGGCAGGTTACGTCGCCTTCGAAGGCAAGCTGCCGAAGGCGTCGCTCACGGAGGCCGACTTGCCTGTGATGTTTTCGTTCAAGCTGTACGACGGCGCGGTCGGAGATCCCGGAAGCATCGCGATTGTGGATTCCGGGAGCGGCACGATCACGAGTGCCGATTCGTTCGTGCTCGCGATCGCAGACACTCAGCTTCGCTTCGCGCGCGCCGCCGACACGAACGGCAGCGCAGGTGCGAGCGGGGCGGTCGGTTCAGCAGGTTCGACGAGCAGTGCTCGCGGAGGCTCCGGCGGACGCGGAGGCCAAACCGCCGCGGGTTCGGGCGGTGCCGGTAACGGCGGTCGATCGAGCGCCGGTCGCGGGGGCGCGGGCAGTGACAGTACAGGCACTGGCGCCGCGGGCAGTGATGGTGAAGCCAGCGATGACGAGAGCGAAGCCGGCAGCGGTGGCAAAGCTGGCGCGGGTGGTCAGAGCGGGGGCGGTGACGACGCTGAAGCCGGCAGCGGCGGCTCTGGCGGACGCGGTGGTTCCGGCGGACGCGGTGGTTCCGGCGGCGGCGGGTCCGGTGGTGCAAGCGGTGCAGCTGCCAACTGCCCCGGTCCGATCCTGGCAGGGGCGAGTTGCGATCACGTTGCCCAGTGCGGTTGCGACGACGGCGAGAACTGTCGCTTCGACAACGAGAAGCCCCCGAGCTGCTTTCCAGCGGGGTCGACCGACAAGGGCGCGCTCTGCGAGGAGGACACTGAGTGCGCAGCCGGTCTGGTATGCGTCGCCGGACTTTGCCAGCAGCAGTGCCGCGAAGACGACGACTGTGATGGCCCGTGCGTGGGCGTCACGGTCGACGGCGCCGAGGTCGAGGGCTTCAAGATTTGCCTCGATCGCTGCGAGCCGGTCCTGCAGCCGATTTGCTACCAACCGACCCGTCCGATGACGAGCGCTTGCAATCCATGCAGGGCCGGTGCGACCTGCATCGCGAATCCCGGCACGATGACGGCGGGCTGCTTCAGAGGTGCGCTCACTCCGCTGCGCGACCTGGGGGATATTTGCACCGATGACCTGGAGTGCTTCGGCGGCGGCTGCCTAGAGTCGACGTGCCGCGCGTGGTGCAGCATCGACTCGGACTGCGAAGGCGCCACCAGCACGTGCCGGACGGGATTCGGGTACTACACAGCCACTGGCGACGAGATCGGACTCTGCGAACCGGGGCTCGAAGACGATTCGGAAATTTAGCGAACTTGCCCCGCAGGTTCCAAAACTGTCCTGCCAAATAGCCACATTGGTGGCATTTAGGAAAGGTCGCCGGCCCGCCTGATCCACCGGTTCGGCTTTCATTAGGGAAAAGGCACGACCTTTGCGTGGCGTTCGTGCACATGCGAGCTGGGCTGGGTAAGCCCGGCTCGCTGTGTCCTGGGTATCCGAATGAACCCAACGCCCGAATCAACATCTCCGTCACACGTCGTGGGCATCGGCGCTTCCGCCGGCGGGCTCGAAGCGCTCGAGCGGTTCTTCCACGCGCTGCCGGAAGACACCGGGATGGCGTTCGTCGTCATCCAGCACCTGTCGCCGGACTTCAAGAGTCTGATGGACGAGCTGCTCGCCCGGCACACGCGCCTGCCGATCGCGCTCGTCGAAGACGGCATGCAGGTCGCACCGAACCACGTCTACCTGATCCCACCCAGGAAGCAGATGATCATCTCGGGCGGGCATCTCTTGCTGAGTGAGCGCGAACGCTCGCAGGAGCTCACGCTTCCCATCGATACGTTCTTTCGCTCGCTCGCACGCGATTGCGGCCCGCGGGCGGTCGCGATCGTGCTGTCCGGTGGCGGCACCGATGGCTCGCGCGGTGCGCGCGACGTGCACGACGCGGGCGGTCTCGTGATCGTGCAGGACGCCGAGAGCGCGCAGTTCGACGGGATGCCGAAGGCCTCGCGCGACTCGGGGATCGCGGACTACCTGCTTTCGCCTTCGGCCATGCCGCGCGTGCTCGTCGATCATGTCGCCCAGCGCAGCAGTCTTCCGCCGGACCTCGACGTGTCGCGCGAAGACGGCGGCGAACCCCGTGATGCCTCCGCCGTCTACGAGATGCTTCAACGCGAGTTCGGGATCGACTTCACGCACTACAAGCCGAGCACGGTGACACGCCGGATCGAGCGGCGCCTCGCGCTCGCCCGTTCGCAAGACATCGCCACGTACGTCGACCACTTGCGGAACGACAAAGAAGAGCTCGACCTGCTTTACCGGGACTTGTTGATCGGTGTGACGCGCTTCTTCCGCGACGAGAAGGGTTTCGCGGCGCTCGAGCAAACCATCTTGCCCGAGCTGCTGCGCCACGCCGACGATCACACGCCGCTACGCATCTGGGTCGCGGGGTGTGCGACCGGCGAGGAAGCCTACTCGCTCGCGATCTCAGTGCAAGAAGTGATGGCGAAGCACTCGATCGACCGGCCCGTGAAGATTTTCGCGACCGACGTCCACCGCGGCTCGCTCGAGATTGCAGCTCGCGGAATCTACGACGAGCAGGCAGTCAAGAACGTGTCGCCCGAGCGGCTCGAGCGTTACTTCTTCCGCACCGGCAATACGTACCAAGTGGTCCCCGAGTTGCGATCCCTGATCGTGTTCGCCGCGCACAACGTGATCAAAGACGCGCCGTTCACGCGGGTCGACTTAGTCAGCTGTCGCAACCTCTTGATCTATCTCCAGCCTGCCGCGCAGCAAAAGGCGCTCTCGTTGTTCCACTTCGCGTTGAACCGCGGTGGCACGTTGTTCCTCGGGCCGAGCGAGAGCACCGGTACGTTGACGCACGACTTCGAGACCGTCGACAAACACTGGCGTCTGTACCGCAAACATCAAGACGCGCGGCTACCGACCGAGACGCGCGTTCCAAATCCATCCCGGCTCGGCTTCCGATCGCCCGCCGCGTTGCCGACGACTCCGGCGCGATACTCGCTCACGCAGCTGCTCGGCACGTACGACGCGTTGCTCGACGACGTCATGCCGCCGTCACTGCTCGTCAGTGACCGCGGGGAGCTCGTTCAGTCGTTCAACGGCGCGAGCAAGCTCTTGTCGATGCGCGATGGCCGGCAAGATCTCGACGTGTTCGATCTGGTCAGCACCGAGCTCAAGATGGTGCTCGTCGGCGGTGTGAAGCGGGCCTTGAGCGATCAAGGGTTGATCGCGTTCAAGGGCGTGCGCCTCGGAGTGCCGAGCGACGACCGGCCGTACAAAGTCACGATGCGCCGGATTCGAAGCCGCACCTCAGCACCTCCGCACGTGTTGATATCGTTCGAGGTCATGGAAGCGGCGACGGTAGACGTGCAGCGCGAGACCGAGTCCGAGACCGAAATCGACATCGACCAAGTCTCGCACGAACAACTGCGCGCGCTGGAGTTCGAGCTCAGCCACACGAAGGAAAACCTGCAATCTGCGATCGAGGAGCTCGAGACGAGCAACGAAGAGCTGCAAGCGTCGAATGAAGAATTGCAGTCGGCGAACGAGGAGCTTCAGAGCACGAACGAAGAGCTGCAGAGCGTCAACGAGGAGCTGTACTCGGTCAACAGCGAGTACCAGCGGAAGATTGCCGAGCTCACCGAGCTGACGAACGACATGGACAACCTGCTGTCCAGCACTGACATCGGCACGATCTTCCTCGACAACCAGCTGCGGATTCGCAAGTTCACGCCGCAGATCGGCGAAGCGTTCAGCCTACTGCCACACGACGTCGGCCGTTCGATCGAGACGTTCACGCACAAGTTGCACCATCCCGAGCTGGTCGACGATCTGAAACGCGTGCTCGAGACCGCGGAGCCGATCGAGCGGGAGCTCGACGGCGTGGCGGGCAAGTCACTATTCTGCCGGATCTTACCGTACCGAACGAAGAGCACGGTGATCGGCGTCGTGCTCACGTTGATCGACGTGAGCAGCATGAAGGCAGCCGAGGACGCGCTCTTCCACGAGCGCTATCTGCTGAACAGTTTGCTCTCGAGCGAGCCCGACGCGATCTACTTCAAAGACTCGCGCGGGCGCTACATTCGCGCGAACGAGGCCGTGGCGCGCCTGTTCGGCGTGAGCGATGCGCGGGAGCTGGTCGGCAAAGCTCCGTTCGATGTGCCGAATCGCGAGATCGCGGTCGCGTTGCACGAAAAAGACGAACTGGTGATGCGCAGCGGCGAAGCACAGCTCTACAGCTTGGAGCAGCGCGAACTGCCGGACGGCATGATCGTGTCGAACCTGGTGACGCGGCTCGCGTTGCGCGCGAAAGAGGGCACGATCGTCGGCGTGGGCGCGGTGATTCGCGACGTGACCGCCCAAAAGCGCGCCGAGGCGAAGATTCAAGAAGCGGTGGCGCGGCGCGACCAGTTCCTCGCGATGCTCTCGCATGAGCTGCGCAACCCACTCGGTGCGATCGTGACCGCGACGGACTTGCTGAAAAACGAAGGCGCACGCGTGGATTCGCGCGAGCGGCTGCTCGACGTGCTCAAACGCCAGTCGCAACAGATGGCGCGGTTACTCGACGACCTGCTCGAGGCTAGCCGCGTGACGCAGAACAAGATCGAGCTGCGCAGAAGTCACGTCAACCTCACGGAAGCGGTGCGCGAATCTGCAGAAGCGATGCGCGACGCGATGGCGGCTCGCGACCTAACGTTCGAGACGTACATCCCGGAGGAGCACCTCTACGCCGACGCCGATCCCGCGCGCTTGCAGCAGATTCACGTCAACTTGCTGAGCAACGCGGCGAAGTACACGCCGCGCGGCGGGCACGTGAATCTCGAACTGCGCCGCGAGGACGGTCACGCCGTGATCGAGGTCGGCGACGACGGCATGGGTATTCCGGCGGACATGCTCGACAGCGTCTTCGATCTCTTCGTGCAGTCGCACCGCACGCTCGATCGATCGGCGGGCGGGCTCGGCGTCGGGCTGACGCTCACGCGCTGGCTCGTGTCGCTGCACGGCGGCACGATCGAAGCGAAGAGCGGCGGCGAGGGCAAAGGCAGCTCGTTCCGCGTTCGCCTGCCGCTGACAGCCGCAGGCGACACGCTCGCAAAGGCGGTGGACGAGCGGCCGCGTATTCCTGCGGGCGCGAAGATCGTGATCGTCGAAGACAACGCGGACAGCCGCGAGCTGCTCTGCGAGTTCTTGTCGCGCGTCGGGTTCGAATGTCACAC
>DASRXR010000698.1:0-9830 GCA_035687405.1 Polyangiales bacterium | reverse complement strand
AACTCACCTTTTCGGTGCGCTTCTCCGGTTCGAACTGGCGCACGTTCGCCGCAGTGCCCGCTGCGAGCACGTCGAAGAAGCCCTCGTTCACGGCTGCGAGCACTTCGCTCACGCCGCGCACCGCGGTTGCGCTCAGCCCCGCTCGAGCCGCGGCAGCCAGCATATCTGCATCCGATGCCTTCACTGACGCTTCACTCCCTTACGAGACGAGTGCTCGTCCGCATCGCGCTGTTCGCGCAGAGTTTGCTCGCGCTTTTGCTCCTCGACCGCGCGGTCGCGCAACACCTCGATCGCCTTCATTTCGCGCGTCGCTTCACCGACTTGCTCGCGGCGGTCGTCGCGTTCGACCTCACAGTTCGCGAGGATCTCGCGCGCTTTCTTCAGAGCGAGCTGTGTCCGAGCGAGCTGTTCGGCGTGCATCGCGAGCTCGTTCGCGCTCACTTCCCCTTGCGCGGTCACCGCGTCTGACGCGAGCTGCTGCTCCACCGCGTGCTCGTCGACGCGCTCTTGTGCCCGTGCGACCTCGGTATTCGCTTCGTGCAGCTCTGCACGGCGCCACTGCCGGAGGCGTTCTTTGATCGCAAGTGTACGTGACAGCATGTTCGGACTCATGATTTCGCCTCCTTGCGCGTTAGGGGTAGTTCAGCGAGGTTGCGCACGGTCACACCCCGTCCTTCCAGATCGCCTCGAGTTGGCGCTCTGTTTCTTCGAAAGTCGGATGCTCGTTCGAACGCTGCCGCAGGAATGATTCGAGTTGCGGCATCCGTGCGAGCGCGTCGTCGAGCCGCGGAATCGAGCCCTTCTTGTAGGCGCCGATCGCGAGCAGGTCGTAGACCTCGCGATGGGCTGCGAGAAGCTCGCGCGCATTTTGCGCGAGTCCGATGCGTTCGGGTGTGACGACGTCGGTCATCACGCGCGAGACGCTCCGCGGCACATCGACCGCAGGGAAGTGACCGCGCTCGGCCAACTGGCGCGAGAGTACGATGTGACCGTCGAGGATCGCGCGCACGGCGTCCGCGATCGGATCGGAGAGATCGTCACCTTCGACGAGCACGGTGTAGACGCCGGTGATCGAGCCCGGGCCCGCACTCGTGCCGGCGCGCTCGAGTAGGCGCGGCAGCTGCGCAAACACGGTCGGCGTGTAGCCTTTCGTCGCCGGCGGTTCGCCGACGGCGAGGCCGACTTCGCGCATCGCCATCGCGTAGCGAGTCAAGCTGTCCATGACGAGCAGCACTCGCAGCCCTTGGCTGCGGAAGTATTCGGCGATCGCGGTCGCGTACGATGCGCCGCGCGCGCGGACGAGCGGAGGATCCGAGCTCGTGGCGGCGACGACGACGGCGCGCTCGAGCCCTTCTTCGCCGAGCGTGCGGTGGACGAAGTCTTCGACCTCACGACCACGTTCGCCGATCAGCGCGATGACCGCGACGTCCATCCGGGCGTTGCGAACCATCATACCGAGGAGTGAGCTCTTGCCGACGCCACCACCCGCGAAGATTCCGATGCGCTGGCCTTCACCCATCGTGAGAAGCCCGTCGATCGCGCGCACTCCGACGTGGAATGGATGAGTGATCGGGCGGCGGCGCAGCGGATTTCGTGCAGTGCCGTGGAGCGGGCGCTCGGCTTCGAGCCGCGGGAGCTCGCGACCATCGAGCGGGCGGCCAAGCCCATCGACGACGCGACCGAGCAAACCTCTGCCGACGCTGACGTAGGCGGATTGACCGACGCGCCGTAACGGCGCACCCATCTCGAGACCGTGCGTCTCGCCGAGCGGCATGAGCAACGTGCGATCTTTGCGGAGACCGACCACTTCGGCTTCCAGCGAGACGCCCGAAGACGAGCGAACCTGGTAGACGTCGCCGATCGACGCGCGACAGCCACCGGCCTCGAGCACGAGCCCGACAACTTCGAGCAGGCGACCTTCCACGACCGGGATCGCAGTTCGGCGCGCGAGCGGCTTGTAGCGGCGCAGATCGATTTGTAGAGGAGCGGTCATTCGACGTTCTCCGCGGCGCGCCGGCGCTCTTCTTCGAATGCGCGCCGGACCGCGCGCAAACGCTCACTGACACTCGCATCTACGCGGACGTTGTCCCCGTCGACGACACAACCGAGCCCCGGGATCGTCGGATCCGAGACGATGTGCACGCGCACGCCGCGAACTTCGACGTCGGCGCCGCCGAGAGCCGTCGTGATGGCTTCGAAGCCATCGGGAGAAGTTCGCAAGCTCACGTTCGTCGAGTCACCGAGCGATTGCAGTGCCGCGCGCGCGAGCGCAGCGTGCAGCGTCGGATCCATTTCGACTTCCTTCTCGATCAGCGCCTCTGCGACCTCGATCGAGAGATCGAGCAGCTGGCCTTCGAGCACGGCGAGCGTCGCCGCACGCGCAATCGAGAGCTCGATCGCTGCACTCGCAAACGCTTGAATGGCTTCGGCCATGCCGTCGTCGCGCTGGTCGTTGGCGGGCGGCGGATTCGATCGACCACCCGGCACGAGGGAACCGATGCGCGGTGGACCCGGCAGCCGACCCATCGGCACGTCGTCTTGCATGTCGAGCGGCTGGTTCAGCTGCGACTCGGGCGGCTGACCGTGATGTTGTTGCCCTGGCTGCCGGGAGGGCGGCCGATCCGACTCGGGCGGATACATCGGCGGCGGAGTCGGCGCTGCAGCCGTCGACTGCTCCTGAGTCTGCTTCGGTGGCTGCGGGTCGCCTTGCAGCAGCGACACGAGCGTCTTCACGTCGTCGTTCGGCGAACCCTTGCGCGAGAGCCACGCCGGCGTGGTGGCCGTCTTCTGCAGCTGCGGGAACTGATGGCGCGGAGTGTTAGACATAGTCCGCACCGCCTTCGCGCGCTACCTGGATGCGACCTTCGCGCTCGAGCCGCAACGCGGCCTCTACCACCATTTGCTGCGCTGCTTCGACGTCGGCGAGTCGCGTCGGTCCGAGCAGCTCGAGCTCTTCGCGAATCATCTGTGCGGCGCGAGACGAGACGCTACCGAAGACCTTCTCACGAATCTCTTCGCTCGCGGTCTTGAGCGCGAGGACGAGGTTTTCGGTCGAGATCTCCTTGAGCACGACTTGCATGCCCTTCGCGTCGACGCGCATCAAATCTTCGAACGTGAACAGAGCCTTCTTGAGCTTCTCGGCGAGCTCGGGGTTCAACGACGTGAGCTCCTCGATCAACGCCTCGGAACGCTCGCTCTCGAGATGTTTCAGCAGGTCGCCGGCGGCGCGAACGCCGTCGATCGTGTGCCGAGAACCGGTCGCGAGCGATGCGATTTCCGTCGCGAACTGCTTTTCGATCTCTTCGATGACCGTGGTCGGCAAACTCTCGAGCTGGGCGAGCCGAATCACGACCTGCGCCTGGCGCTCCGGATTCAACTGACTCGCGATCTCGGCGGCGCGCTTCGGTTCGATCTGCGAGAGGATCACCGCGATCGTCTGCGGATGCTCGCGGTCGATGATGCCGAGGATCGTCGGGAGATCGAGCGTCGCTAGCTGCTGCACCGCGCCCGAGCCTTCGCGCGAGTCAGCCCACAGCTCGACCGCTTTCGCTTCACCGAGCGCGTGGCCGACGAGGCGTCGCAAGTACGCGCCACTGCCGCGCAGGCTCGTCGGTACGCCGCGCTCCATCTGTTGTGCGAACTCGACGTGAACCGTGGTGAGCGCGGCGGACTCGACTTCGGGCAACGCAGCGGCTGCCGCTCGGAGCTGCCGAACTTCCTCCGGCGTCATGCACTTGAGGATCTTCGTCGCGACGGCCTCTTCGAGGCTCACTAAAAAGAGCAAACCCTTCTCGGCCCCGGTGAGAGGCTTCTGTTCGGTCGCTGACTTGGCGGATGGGGCCATGGCGATTACGGCTGCTTAGACTGATTTTCCGCGAGCCAGCCGCGCAGGACGCGCGCGGCTGCTTCGGGTTCGTTCGAGGCGAGCTGCGATGTGAGCTGGCGGACTTGTTCGACCGCGTCCTCGCGCGACGCTTGGGCGGCTGCGGCTTGTTCCGGGCCGAGCAACGGTGGGATCGGGTTCGGCGCACCGAGCGCTCTGTCTCCAGGCTCGCCGCTGCCAGCTGCGCCCGCCTGGGCTCCCAGGCCTGTCAGAAGCGGCGAGGAGCCGAGCACGGCGGCTCCGGCTGCGATTTGACGCGGAGACCCGCCGCTGCCGCGCAGTGCTTTGCGCCCGACCATGAAGATGATCAGCACGAGCAGCCCGACGAGCGCCATCATTCCGTAGTTCGTGTACGGACCGAGGACCTTCTCGACCATCGAGCGGTCGTCGGTGATCGCCGGTTGCGGCGCGAACGGGACGCACTCCACGACGACACGGTCGCCGCGCTTTTCATCGATGCCGATCGCGCTCGCGACCAAGTGCGAGATGCGATCGAGCTCATCCTTGCGCAGCGCTTCGAAGCGCCGCTTCTCTCCCGTACCGGTGTAGCGGCCGTCGACTACGACTGCGACTTGCAGTCCGATCACGCGCCCGACGGGTTCGACCGCGCGGCGCATCACTTTGCTGACTTCGAAGTTACGCGTCTCGCTGCGGCGCGTGAGGATCGCACCGCCGCTCGGACCCGTCGTAGGCTGAGATCCGCCGGGCAAGTTCGACGGTGCGCCGGGGACGCCGCCGACGAGCTTGCCGTCGCCGCCTTCACGTTCTTCGACGATCTGGAACGAGCGCGGCGCGACCGCATCCTTGTCGTACGACTCTTCGGTGGTCTCTTCGCGCGTGAAGCTGACGGCGGCAGCGACGCGGACCATGCTCTTGCTCTGGCCGAGCGTGGTGTCGAGCATCTGCTGTGCCGCGCGCTCTTTGCCCTTCTCGATGTCGCGTCGATACGCGTCGGCGTCGCTCGCGAGCTCGCCGTCGTTGCGTTGGCCCCCACCGAGCGAGCGGCCTTCGCCGTCCACCAGCGTCACGCGTTCCGCATCGAGCCCGCGCACGCTGGATGCGACCAAGTGCACGATGCCTTTGACCTGCTCGTCGCGCATCTTCCAGCCGGGGATCAGATGCACGACGACGGACGCGCTCGCGTCTTGTTCGCTCGCTGCAAACAACGTGCGTTGAGGAAGCACCAAATGCACCCGCGCGCGCTTTACGCCCGCCAGGTGCGAAATTGTTCGAGCGAGCTCGCCTTCGAGTGCTCGGTGGTATTTGACTTGCTCCGAGAACTCACTTTCACCGAAACGCTGCTGATCGAAAACTTCGAACCCGACGCCGCCACCACTCGGCAAGCCTTCACTCGCGAGCATGAGCCGCGTTTCGTGCACTTGCGTCTCGGGGACTAGGACGGTCGTGCCGTCGGGTCCGATCTCGTACGGAATGTTCGCAGCCTTCAGCCGCAAGATGATGCGCGCCGCGTCGTCTTCGCCGAGGTTCGAAAACAGCACGCCTTTCGTCGGCGCGCGATCGACGGTGACGCCGAGCGCGATTGCGCCCAACGCGAGCACGGCACCAGCCATGATGCCGACCCGTGTGATGAGCGTGAGTTTCGCCCAGCGATCCTTCAACGGTGCGATGCGTGCTGCCCAATCCGCCATTTACGATCCCATCCGCATCACTTCTCGGTACAGATCGACTACGCGGTTGCGAACATTGGCGAGCATGCGCAGCGAGATGTCTGCCTGCTCGACATCGATCATCGTGTTGTGAATGTCGTTCGTTCGACCGACTGCAAACTCTTCAGACTGGACCTTCGCGGTCTTCTGCATCTGATCGATGCCGGACACGAAGTTCGAGAGGTGCTCCGAAAACGATGGACCGACCTCGCCGCTCGGCGCCGTCTTCCCGAGCTCGCCGGGCTTTCCGAGCTCGCTGGGTCTACCCAGCTCGCTCGTGTGCGAAAGCTCGTTGCGCTGCTGGAGGAGGGCCCCGAACCTGTCAGGGTAGCCGATCGGTGCGGTCATCTTCAGGCTCCGATGCTGAGCGCGGACTGCGCCATGCCTTTGAGGGTCTGCATGACAGTCACGCCCGCTTCGTAGGAGCGCGACGCCGTGATCAAGTTGACCATCTCTTCGACGACGTTGACGTTGGGCATCCTGACGAAACCCTGTTCATCCGCATCCGGATGGGAGGGGTCGTAGATCAGCTGCGGTGCGTCCGGGTCTTGCCGGATCGACGGCACTTCGACCATGTAGACGCCGCCCTTCGTCCGCGACGTTTGCAGCTCGAGCAGGCGCTTTTCTGCCGGCACCGCCTGGAAAACTGGATCGATGCGCTTGTAAGGACCGCCTTCGGGCGTGCGCGTCGTGCGTGCGTTCGCGAGATTCGACGCGAGTGCGTTCATCCGAATGCGTTCGGCGTTGAGGCCGGACGCAGTCACTTCCATCGCTGTGAACAGATTCATCATGAGTTTGATCAGCCTGCGTTGGCGTCGCTCGCGGCGTACTTGAGCATCGCGAGTTGACGGGTCACGAGTTTGGAGGCGCCTTGATAGCGGAGGTCGTTCGCTTGCAGCTTCGACATCTCGCGTTCGAGGCTCACCGTGTTGCCGTCGAGCCCGCCGGTGCGGCTCTCGTCCGGTGAGATCACCGTTTCATGGATCGCCGGCACACCTGCTGCTTGGAAGTGCGTGCCTTCGGTGCGAACGAGCGCGAGTGTTCCGCCGAATGCCTTCTCCTCTTTGCGCACCAGTTCTTCCGGTCGGAAGCCTGGTGTGTTCGAGTTTGCGAGGTTCGACGACAGAACGTTGTGTCGTTCAGCGTGGTAGTCGAGTGACCGACGAAAGCCGTCCACTTGAAAGATGTCCGCCATGCCGGCTCTCTTCAGCAATGGTCGTGCCACCAGTGGCGACAGCGAGATCGCAAATGGTTTTGCATTTGTGAGTGGAGAAACGCCACAGCGAGCTCGCCAACCCTTTGACAGAGAAGGTCAGTAGCTAACGGCGGCTTGGCACCCAGCTCCACCAGCCGTTCGCGCATGCGGCACGCTTGCAGCCGTTAGCGGCAGTCAGAAGGTGGTTCCACGTGTGCGCCGCTACCGCTGAGAGGCTGACGTCGCCGACACTCGCGCTACGTCGATTTGTTGTCGCCTCCGTCGGGGTTCCATCGGGCTGCCGCCCTTAGCTGCACTTAAAGTCCAAGAGTTGCGCTTGCGCGACCGTGGCACAGTCCGTGCTCCAATCCGCCGACATGAGCGAAGCTGCAGCAGCTGACAAAGCCCCAGCACCCAAAGGCGGTGGGGGCAATAAAATGCTCCTGCTGGTCGTGCTCGTCGTGAACGTGCTGATCGCCGGAGGTCTCGCCTACGTCGTGATCTCCAATCAGAAGAGCGCCGCCGCTGCCGCTGCTACCGCAGCCAAACACGGCGCTGAAGGGGAAGAAGGCGGCGAAGGACACGAAGCTGCCGCGGAAGGCGAAGATGGTCACGCAGCGAAGGGCGGCACCAAGTTCGGACCACTGATCGAAATCGGCACCTTCGTCGCGAACCTGACCTCGGCAAACGGGCAGAGCCGCTACGCGAAGGTCGCGCTGCACGTCGAAGCCGTCAATGAAGAAGCCAAAGCCACGGTCGAAGCCGCAGTCGTTCCGATCCGCAGCGAATCGCTGCTCTTCCTGAGCGGGCTCTCGGCAGAACAAGTCATCGGCCAAGAAAAGATTCGGCAGCTGCAAGAGGATCTTCAGAAGCGCCTCACGACGCTCGTCGGCAAGAACACGGTCAAACGCGTGTATTTCTCGGAGTTCGTAGTCCAATGACAGATGGCCACGAGCCTCTCTTATCTCCCGAGGAGACGAGTGCCCTTCTCGATGCGATGCGCTCGGGCGCCGAGGTCGACTCGGTCGAGCCACTCGATCTCACCTCGGCCGAGCGCCCACTTCGCGACGCATTAGGCACCGCCGACGCGTGTGCACGTGCGATCGCCGAAGCACTCGACAAGCTGATGCTGCGCGCAACCGGCTCGCCGAGCTCGACCGAAGAGCTCCCCGCCGAGATCACGCCGTACAAAGTGATCCGGAGCGCGATCCCGCAAGGCGCCGCGATCGTGCCATTCCGTGCCCCCGACGGCAGCTTGGGCGTGATGACGCTCGGCCCTTCACTCGTCTCGTTCATTCTCGACCGGCGGATGGGCGCACCGCTCAACAAAGAGCAAGCGTCCGAGCCCCGCGCGTCACTCTCCCCGCTCGATCGACGTTTGCTCGACCCGTTCGCGATCTCCGTCGTCGAGCTGTTCGGCAAACACTGGTGCGACGACGCCAAAGCGTTCACCCCGAGCCCCGTGATCTCGCAGCCGGCAGACCTGCCGATGCTGCCGCAGTTCGAGCCACTCCTTCAGGTCGTGTTCCGCGTCGCACCGACCGGGCTCACCGGCGATCAACTCGTCATCGCCCTGTCGTCCGGCATCGTGAGCCGCGCGAGGAGCACCAGTCTCGTAAAAGCGCCGACGTCCGCACCGACCGAGTTCGACCGCTCGCGCATGACTGCAGCCCTCGGCAGCACCGAAGTCGAAGCCGTCGCACTGCTCGGAGACTACGTCTCTACCGTGCGCGAGGTCCTCGGGCTTCGGATCGGCGACATCGTTCGCTTGTCCACGACGCCGGACGAGCCGCTGATCGTGCGCGTCGGCGACAAGCCCGTGTTTCTCGGCGTTCCAGTCGTTCACCACGGCAACATCGCCGTTCAGATTCAAGCGGTCGACAGCGCAGCCGCCTAAGCAGGAAGAGAGACACGCATGGCAGACCTCGACGCATCTGATCTCGCCCAAGCCGCCGGCGGTCGTGAAAACGACGCCGTGTCACGCATCCTCGATCTTCCACTCGTGATCCACGTCGAGCTCGGTCACCGGCGCATGCGGGTGACCGACCTCTTGCAGATCGGCGTAGGCAGCGTGATCGATCTCGACACCGCAGCCGGCGCACCGCTCGGCATCTACGCGAACAACACGCTCATCGCCCAAGGCGAAGCGGTCGTGGTCGGCGAACGCTACGGCGTGCGCGTGACAGAAATTCTGACGCCTACCGAGCGCGTGAAGAAGCTCGGCGAACGTGGAGGTCGACTGTGAGCAGGATTGGCAAACGGATGGTTTTAGTCGCCCGAATCTCGAGCGCATGCTGCGCTTTAGTCGGGCTGTTGCCTTCGGTCGGACATGCGCACGAGATTCGCGTCTCGAGCTACGAGATGAGCGAAGCCGGCGGCATCGTGCTCCTCGAGTCGGATGCCCCGATCGGCGAGCCCTGGCTGCGCGTCGAGCCGAAGTCGGTTCGCGTATGGTTCCCGAACCTGGTCGAGGTCGCGCGGTTCGATCACCAGCGCGAGTCTTCCGAGCCGATCCGGTCGCTCTTGCTGCGCCCGGGTGCTCAGGATTCCGCGGTGATTCGCATCGAAGTCGGCAACGGTCGCCAGCTCACGCGCGACAACATCGAGATCACGCGTGACGGTTTGAGCGCACGCATTCGAGTCAGTTTCCCGGTCGCGGGGCGCGCCCCGGTTGCGGCGCCCGCACCGGCGGTACATCTCACGAAGCCGGTCGCGGCTTCGGCGTCGCCACTTCCGCAGCCATCAGCTGCAAAGCCGTTGGTCTTGAGCGACCCGACCGCGCCCGTGGCGGCAGTCGCGACGACGCTGAAACCCTCTAACCCGGCGCCCGCTGCTGCGGCAAAGACGAACGTGATGGGTTTGGCCGGCGGCTCGAGCCAGAACCTCGGCCTGCTGATGATGATCTCGGCGATGTTGCTCGCGATCTACGCCTGCATCAAGAAGTTCGCGAAGCCGCGCACGATTCACGCGCAAGACATCGAAGTACTGAGCGCGCGCAGCCTCGGCAAAGGCTCGCAGCTCCTGTTGGTTCGCGCCCTCGGCTCCGACCACCTGCTCATGACGAGTCAGGGCCGCGTCGAGCGAG
>DASRXR010000697.1:0-7351 GCA_035687405.1 Polyangiales bacterium | reverse complement strand
GACTGATCACGATGCAGATCGTAGGGTGCGCTTCCGTCTCTTCGGGGAGATCGACCAGCGCGGGCACGGCGAGTGGTGAGCCTTCGTGTTCGACCCTGAAACGCTGGTGCAGTCGCGCCAACCATGCGGCATCTACGTCTGCTATCGGTTGTTTGGTCACGCCGAGGAGCGACAAGACGTCCGCGATGAACACCGCCGACGTGTTGATCGGTCGTAGCGCGATCAGACCGACGTTCTGCCGCAATGCAACTGGCATGTCGCCGAGCCAGAGCTCCACGCTCTCCCAGACGTTTGCCCGCGCCGCGGGCAACAGGCGCACCCAGCTCGCGCCGGACATCGTCGCGTCTTCGTAACACTCGACGGCTAGATAAAGTGGCTGGTTAGTCTTCGCGGAGGCGGGGCGCGACGTGCGCCAAGTGAGATGCAGTTCATCGAACGCGCGCAAATCGAGAGCCGGGCTCCACTCGCGTCGCACCGCTTCGGATCCCGTGCTGCTGACGGCGGCGACGTGCAACGCCGGCTGCGTGCGTCCGTCGGCGAGAACCACTTGCGTCAGCATGGCTTGCCATCCTTGGGCTAGCCATGTGGATGTGAGATCGTCGAGGACCATCGAGCTCATGCCGAGAGTCAACCTTCCGTAAGACGCGCCGCTGACGGCGGCGGGATGTAGAGCTTGGATTAGCAATCGGCGCGCGCCTGCGTAGTGAGTCGGTTCACACAACGCGCGAATCTGATGCGATCGTTCGCGAGCGCTAGCGCTGGAGCGTGGGCCGGGTGTTGGAGTGATCGGCGTCACGTAGGCGATGTCGCGCGTATGCAGAGCAGATTCGTCGAAGTACGAACGCTACTAATCGCTTAGTCGAAGTTCGACGCACGCAGCTCCGCGCAACACGTCGCGCTCGGTTGCCGCCGATGGCGGCAAGCCTTGCCGGGGCACGCAGCGACGAGTTCAGCGGGGTGCCACTGGCCAAACAACGCTATCTTTTGCAGCCACCGGCGTCGCCGAGCATGCCGTGTGGGTCGTCCGTGATGGAAACGCACGCCGCTGGATGACGAAAGGCCGCGTTGTGCTAGCAGACTGAATCATGAGCTCCCTGTGTTCGGCCCGCCAGCTGGGTCCGTTCCTGAATCTGATCAAGACGCGCGAGACGCATCGTGATTTGGTGCCGCCGGAGTTTTGGTCGGCCGATCTCGAAGACCGCGTTCCAGTCGAAGCCGTGCACGGAATGATGCAGAACGGCGTCGAACGCTTCGGTGACGATCAACTCGGACTGAAGTTGGGAAAGAGCATGTGCCTGGGGCAAACCGGGCCCTTCGATTACTTGATTCAATCGTCAGCGAATGTACGCGAATCGATCGAAGCGGCAGGCCGGTATAGCCCGCTACTCGCCGACGGCTATCGCGTCTGGTTTGAGAGCTGGCGCAGCCATGGGCTGATTCGACTGTTCGATGAGGACTCCTGGCCGAGAGTCGTCTTGGACCTCGCGATGAGCGCCTCGTACAAGATTCATGTGGCAGACAGGCCACCGTTTACTTCAGGCGTCGAGTGCTGGTTTCCCTATGCAACCCCGCGCGACCTACGCGCCTACGAGAGCGCGTTCCCGGGTGCGACCTTGAAGTTCAATGCGCCGTTCTCAGCATTCGCATTCGACAGAAGCTATGAGAGGGCGGCATGTCCCGGTGCAGACCCGCTGCTCCACGAGTTGTTGCGCGGTCACCTCGATGCGATCGTGACGAACGTCAATCAATCGTTTGGAATGGCGGTTCGCGTGCGGCGCGTGATCGAGCAGCGACTTCGGCAAAGCCACGAAGCGACGGCACCCGCAGTTGCACGCGCCCTGCACCTGAGCACCCGCACACTCAGTCGAAAGCTCGAACAAGAAGGGACGAGCTTCATCGCTGAGCTCAATAACGTACGGCGCGAGCTCGCGCTGACTTTCGTCCGCGAGCCGAACCGGCCGATTGCCGAGATCGCGTTCCTCCTCGGCTTCTCTCACGTCGAGTCGTTTCACCGCGCGTTCAAACGCTGGACCGGTGCGACCCCGCTCGGATTTCGGGCTGCTCGCGCGATCGCGTCCGTCACCTCGACGCAGCCGCAGTGACACGTGCGGCTGCGGTCGAGTGAGGCCCGCTAGTCGATGTTGGCAGACATCGTCGACTGCTCGCCCTGGGGCATCATCTTCAGAAGAGGCTTCCAGCGCTCATCGCCTTCCAAGAATACCTTCTGGAATGCGAGCGCAAGCTTCGCAGCAGCTCCGCCGCCGGGTCCCGAATAACTCCCGACCCACTCGAGGTGGCCGGTCCCAGTGAGCGTCACGAACATTTTAGGCGTCGGCGCCGCGATGCCTCGAAAGACACCTGAAGCCATACTGCACGGCGCGGTCGTGTCGGATGACCCGCAGAACAGTAGCGTCGCAGTCTTCACGTTCGTCGCTCTTCCGCCGTACGGCGCCATCCCTACCGAAGTCCTTAGGGTCTGATCCATCCCCGTCGCGATAGTCGTGCCGCCGCCGCCCATCGAGTAGCCCGATGTTCCGTAGCGACCTGACATCTTCCCCATCAGCGGACTGCCCGCTTTCATGTTCTCTGCTTTGAGAGACGCGATCGCACCTAACAGTTTATCTCCACGCACTGCTGGCTGATCAGATGCACCAGTGGACGTGATGATGGTTACGATGCCGTAAGACGCGTAGAAACTACCCCAGGTATCCATCTCGGGCCCGGTGTTGAGGAAGCCGCCGCAGACTGCAACGCCAGCGAACGGAGGTTCGGCGTCCGTGGGGTAGTGGACGGTGCCTGTCGAGACACGCAGGGTCTGGGTCTTGAACTTCCCGGTGGCCGATGTCAGTGCGCTTGGGACGTCGCCATGACACAAACAGTCCCCACTCGGGCAGCACATTCCCGAGAGCATCATGCCAGTGCCGTTGCCGGCTGCACCCATGCCCGCGGCGCCAGCGCCTGCTGCGGGCATGCCCGCCGCGCCACTGCCGGCCATCGCCATTGCCATGCCTGCGGCTCCAGTTCCGGCCACCGCCGGAGCACCTGCTACGCCTGAACCGGCGAGGCCTGAGCCTCCAATGCCCGAGCCCGCAATGCCTGCGCCTGCGGTCGCGCTCGCACCGGCTGCACTTCTACCGGCGACTCCGGTCCCAGCGGTGCCAGTCTGCCCGGCGACGCCCGTGCCGCTGACCGGAAGGGCGTTAGTTCCGGCCGGACCGGGCAACGTTGGATTCATCAGATCGTTTGTGTCGTCGCTGCCACAGCCGGCTGCGACCAAAACTGCGACAATGGCCACGAGCGAAGCGCGAGTGAACCTTCTATACGCGTGCATTGAGAACCTCCACATCGGCACACCAAGCAGATGCGGACGGTGTCACAACTTCGTACATGGCACACAGCACGGATGAGGGCGCGGCTTTGCGGGTTAGTTGAATGGCGAAATCTGTCGGCGGTATGAGCCTTCTACGCCGACGCTATGCGTTCGCGCGGCGTACCAAAGCAATGCCGAGTTGGGTCGAACTGGACTCGGCTGCTACAACGAGACATCCAGATGCGGGCTCGCCGCTGAGAGCTGCGGAATGAACCGAGAGATCCACGTCCGTGATGGCGAGAGCCACACGATCGAGATCGCGTTTCGCTGAGTCAGCGTGGAAGCCCCGCGGCTCGCTGCACTCCTTCGAGCGCCCCCTCAGCCACGGTGTCGCCTGGAGCGCCCGCGACGTGGGCGGCCTCGTGCAAAATGCACGAGGTGAGTTGGAGATGTTCACGAAGCTCGCATGGACTGGGCAAACCCCCTCGAGATGCCGCAGTTTCCGAGCATGCCGAGCTGAATGCGCAAGACGTTCGCTTCGTCGTCATCGGCTCACTCGTATTTGTATCCGCGATTGGCGCGCTGCGATTCGACCTTCATTCGTAGCTGGTTCACGGAGTACTCCCAGTCGTCGATGGCCGGAGCTCCGTGGACAGCCGCAGCTTCCATCACGAACGGTTTGATCTGCGCCGTCCATGCAGTCAGCTTCTCGTCGACGCGCGCGGCCGAGAACGGACCTTGGATGAACTTGTCGACTTCGCCCTCATAGTCGTCTTTCCACATCACGAAGTTCTTCACCAGTCCATCACACGAAGGCGGCATCTGCGCGGCGTAACCCGTGGTTGGCGCGACGCACTTACACTCTGCAGTTGCGTTCCACTTCGGATGGATCGTCACCCACGGCGTTCCGTCGAACGCGAGGTCGAGATCCCAAGGGATCAACCAGAAGCGCTTCGTCTCCGCCGACTGGTACCAGTAGTAGTTGCCGTTGCCGACGCTGTAGTTGGAACTATTCGGATCGCAATAGAAGTGCAGCGCACCGTCGTCGTTCACGATCACGCGGTCGACTGCGAGATAGCGCGCCACATAGGCACGGTCGATGAACTTTTGCGTGGCATCGGCGCTGGTTTGAACGGATGTCTTGAAATCCAACATGCCGCTGACGTCGTGCACTTCGGAGTTCGTCTCGAGCGCGTTCACGAACTCAGTCTCACCGCCGGTCGTGATCCAGCTCTGCTTGTAGACATTGCCTTCACCACCTTCACTGAACCGCGCGCGCGTGAAACGCCCGTCGACCTGCTCGACTGCGATGAACAAACCTTCGAGCGCGCCGTTGATCATCACCTTCGCGTGTGCCGCGCGCGGTGCGACGACATCGCTATCGCGAAACAAGCTGTAGCCCAAGCGATCGCGTAGCAAAGAGTTGTCGTGGTTCATCGCGTGGAGGTTGAGTTTCTTGAGCCCGTAAAAGCGCGCGTTTTCGTCGACTTCATCGAAGCCGAGTTTGATCGAACATTTGCCCGACTTCGCATCGTCGGGGCCGTCCGTCGTGCACGGCGCTTTGAACGAACCTTCTGAACCCTTGTAACGGACCTTGAGTGGCCCGTAGCTCTTGCCCTCGAACTCGAGCTGAGCCGGCACCCAAAGTTCTGCGGACGGCTGTTTGTCGATCGTGGCGAGGTCGGCCGGCGCAATCACGATGTTGTACGTGCGAACTTTCGACTGATCGAACACGTAAACCGCGTCATCCATCGGTTCTGTCACGAACGCTACGGACGGATCGATCATGGACATCGTTCCAGCGGAGCCCATCGTCGACATGCCGCCCGTGCCGCCAGCGCCGCCTGTGCCAGCAGCGGACGGCGGCAGGCCGCCTCCAGCGGACCCCGACGCTCCGGCAGCCGCTTCATTGGACCCGGATGCTCCCGCAGCTGCACTTTGTCCGGCTTTCGAATCGGGCCCTTCGTCGCACATGCAGCTGCTGAATGCGTCGCCGCTCTCGAGACAGGTCGAGCGGCCCTCCGAGTCGTTCGCGCACTTGCATGTTTGGATCGTACCGGGCTTGCATGCAGCGTTGGGACCGTCCGGCGACGACGAACACGCGTGCACGAACGCGAATAGTCCGGTGCAGACTACCCAACCCGAACGCTTCGATCCCGTGAGCCATCTCGCCATCATGTTTGGGTAACACGCTCGTCGCGTATTCAGCGAAATTTGAAACGATATCCGCTCGATCGACCATCGCGAGTAGTCAGGATTCACTATTCGAACACACCGCCGTCCAATCCACGTAGTGTCCGCTCATGCCGCTCCGCACAGTCACAATGGACGAGCTGACGATCGTCGATGAAGCCGATTTCGCGCACGTGGCGGAATACGCGAAGCTGAAGCGGTCGCTTCGCGCTTCTTCGCACCGGTTTCGCGTTCCTGCCGAAGGTACCCAACTGAGCTGGGACCGTGCTTTGTTCCTGAATCTGACATTCTGGAATGCAAAAGAGACGACCGATGTGTTGTGCGAGACGCACGTTCCGGCCGACACGATCGCGCACGTCGCTTGGCACTGTCTCGCCGGGCCGCAGCTGGAACGGCTGGTTTCGAAGAACGACACAGCCGCACCAAGTGCAGCTGCGCTGCTCTTCGCCGAATCGATCGCGAGCGCATTCGACCTGTATCTGGTGGGGCGACTCTTGCGAAACGTTCCTGACTCGAACTTCATCGAGTCGCAAGTGCCGATCATGGCCGAAGCCGCGAGCGAAGCTGGACTCTCCGAGGGTGGCTTCGAAGCGCTCCTGGAAAGCGTGGTGGACGATCCCGAGCGCGCATTCGAGGATCTGCGCGCGCTTCTGTTCGATGCGACTCGCGCTTTGTCTGCGTGCAACGGTGCGGACGAAGCCGAACTGGTGTTCGAACGGTTCCAAACTCATCGGTTCGAGCCGTTGTTGCACCACTATGCACTGTCGACTTGGGTGCTTTACCCGCGCGCACATGGTTCGTCGTCGCCGGCAGAGGAGCGTGCTGTTCTGGAACTCGACGCTACGTTGCGCGCGGCGCCAGTCGCACTCGAGTGGCTAATCAAGCACTGGGTGGACTCGCCCGACTGAGCTGGCGTTAGCTCGGAGGGGGCGCGCGGTCGTCCAACGGCCGCTGCGGGCGCGACGCTCAGCGTGTGCTGCAGACTCGCAGCATCCGCGCTATTCGTGGCGCCCGCAGCTGATGGGGACAAGCGACTGACAATTGCGAGCCTCAAACACTTCGCTAAACCGCTTCCGCGTGCGTCAGTTTCGAGCGGCGAGTCCGGCCTATGCCCGCTGCCAACATGGCGGTCAGGTAGAGCAACTGTTCGGGCAATCGGATGATGAGTGGCGAGACACGCTCGCCTGCGAGGCTGAGGCCCGCCTGTGCTGCATGCACGTTCGCGGGGAACACAGCGAGTAGGAGCAGTACGAGTCCGCCTGCCGCGAATCGTGCGACGCGCGGAATCAGCAGGCCGATCGCGCCCGCGATCTCCGCAATGCCGCTGATCGTCACGAGCAAGCCTGGATTGGGAAATCCCGGTGGCACCATCCGCACGAGATCGGCCCGCATCGGTCCCCAGTGCGCCGAGGCCGTGAGGAGGAACATGCAACTGAGCGCCCAGCGGAGGAACACGACCCAGCTATGCTCGCGAAGCGCGGAGACACCGAGCGAGCGCAGGCCGAGTAGACCGCCGAACACCGTGAATAAAACGAGGTTTGGAATCATGCCGAGCACTCTGCGCGCGGGCCGAGCGCCGGGCTTGAATCAACTGGCTACGAAACGCGCGGGCTCTCCGGGCCCGAGCGCCGCTGGAGTGGCGTAAGGCCGCTCCACGCGCTGCCGCTCCAAGCGGCGAACGTGTGCGACTACGTTGGATTGTGTACGTCCAGCGCGGATGATGTCGACGTGATGGCTCGTGCAGATTGCCGGTCAAACCAGGTTTAGACGCGACCTTTTCAACCCGATATGCTCGATCGCGCGACATGCGTGACCCGCGTGCCGACGGGGTGAGTGTGCAAGGTCTCC